>CANDEH010000029.1 GCA_947383645.1 uncultured Clostridia bacterium
CGGTGGCCCTCCAGGAGCCAGGCCTTGACGATCTTCTTCTGGAACTTGTAGGTGAACTCCTCCAGGTACTTGTCCATGTCGGGGTACTGCTCCAGATACTTCTCATGCCAGTGCTCGATCATGGCGTTCCAGCGGGCTTCCCGGACGTTCTTGTCGTCGGTGTCCATGGCGGCCTTGGCCTCGTCCATGAAGTTGGCCACGATGTCGTCAAAGAGCTCCTGGTTGAAGTCGGCGTGGGGGTAGTCGAACTTCTCCTTGCCGATCTCCCGGACCATCTGGTCAATGAGGGCGACGATCTTCTGGTTCTCGGCATGGGCGGTCTGGATGGCCTCAAACATGGTCTCGTTGGAGACCTCGTTGGCCCCGGCCTCGATCATGACCACCTTTTTGCCGGTGGAGACCACGGTGACGTCCATGTCGCTGACCAGGCTCTCCTCGGCGTTGGGGTTCACCACCAACCTGCCGTCCACAAGGCCCATCTTCACCGCACCCACGGGGCCGTTCCAGGGGATGTCGGAGATGGCCAGGGCGGCGGAGGTGCCGATGAGGGCGGCGACCTCGGGAGAGCAGTCCCGGTCCACGCTCATGACGGTGCACATGATGGCCACGTCGTTGCGGAAGTCGCCGGGGAACAGGGGGCGGATGGGCCGGTCAATGACCCGGCTGGTCAGGATGCCCTTCTCGCCGGGGCGGCCCTCCCGGCGCATGAAGGAGCCGGGGATGCGGCCCACGGCGTACATCTTCTCCTCAAAGTCCACGCTGAGGGGGAAGAAGTCGATGCCGTCCCGGGGCCGGGGGGCGGCGGTGGCGGTGCAAAGAACCACGGTGTCGCCGTAGGTGACAAGGACGGCGGCGTTGGCCAGCTCCGCCAGCTTGCCGGTCTCCAGAGTGAGGGGACGGCCCGCCAGTTCCATGGTGTACTTGCGGTAGTTGGGGAAGGTCTTTTTCCTGATAATGGTAGACATAGCGTACTCCTTTTCGGTCATTTGGTGTGCGGAGCCGCCTTTTTAGCACTTGATTTCACCGCCGGGCACGGAAATGTCCCCGGAGGACCGGGCCGCCCCTGTATGGCGTCAGCGGGCCGGGCAAACGCGCGGTTCAGCGGCAAAATCAACTGCTAAAGCAAGCAGCCCCAAGGGATGCGCAGGGAATACAGGGGATACAGGGAACACAGGAAAATCTGTGGAAGCAGGGGGAAAGATACTCTTTCCCCCTGTCACACACAAAAAGCACTCCGCCAGGAGTTTGCGGCGCGCACGCCGCAAATAAAGTGAAATCATTTTTCCGGAAACCGCGTTTTCGGAAAAAATACTTCTCGCAAAGCGGAGTGTGCGAACGTAGTGAGTGCGCGCAGCGCAGCGCGAACCCCTCGTTTGAAAACCCAGCGAAGCGGGTTTCAAACGAAATTCTTTACTTACGGATGCCCAGCTTGGCAATCAGGGCGCGGTAGCGCTCCACGTCCTTCTTGGCCAGATAGTCCAGCAGGCTGCGGCGCTTACCGATCATCTTGTAGAGCCCGCGGCGGCTGTGGTTGTCGTGGATGTGGACCTTCAGGTGCTCGGTGAGCTGGTTGATCCGCTCGGTGAGGATGGCCACCTGAACCTCGGGGGATCCGGTGTCCTTCTCGTGGGTGCGGTTGGCCTCGATAATGGAGGTCTTCTGGTCTTTCAGCATCATAGTTTGTGTTTCCACCTTTCCATAAAATACTCCGCAGGCCGCGCCGGGGCAGGTGTCGCCCGGGGCGAGGCGAGGGAAAGCAGTTTGCCGTGCTCTTTTCGCACGCTTAGTTACTATATCACACTCATAGTATGTTGTAAAGGGTAATTTTTCATTCAGGCAGGCTTTTTATGGGGAAAACAGAGACCTTTCCCGCCTGTTTTCCCGAAAAAGGGCCGCCCCTCTCCCATGACGGGGGGGACGGCGCTCACTTCCCGAGAATCTTCCGGACCGCGTCCGGGTCGGGACAGACGCAGTAGATCACCGCGCTGCCCTCCCGGGTGAGGATGGGGTCCTCCAGCTTCGCTGCCTCGGCGCTGTTGTAGTCGGCAAAGCTCTCCTGCCGGTAGCCGATCCGGGCGGTCAGCAGGTCAAAGATGGCCTCCGCCGCCGTCTGGTCCGCCGCGGTGAGAACCAGCAGCTCGTCGGCGCCGGCGGCGCCGCTGACGGCGGCATAGCAGGCGGTGACAGTATCCATATCCAGCTGAAAAATACTGCCGGCCATGTCGCGCTCCAATGTCAGCATCCCCTCGGGAAATCCGGCCCCCTCCAGCAGAACGGGGCCCAGGGCCGCCGGATCTACGGCCTTCCCGCCGCAGGCGGTGAGCAGCAGCGCGCAGAGCAGGGCGAGACAGACGGTCTTTTTCACGGTACGGACACCTCCCGGAGATAGTCCAGCCACTGGAGATAGTAGTCGTGGGTCAGATGGATGCCGTCAGTGGAGGCCTCCGCGGGCAGGTTGCCCGCCCCGTCGTCAAAGAGGCCGGCGGTCTCCACCAGCACTGCGTCAGCCTCCTCCGCGGCCTCCCGGATGCGGTCGTTGAAGCGGCGGACGTTGTCGTTGTTGTAGGTCTTGTCCCCGTCGGACTTCTCTTTTGTCACGGGGAAGATGGTCTGGACGTAGAGCACCGCCTCCGGCTGGGCCTCCCGAATGACCTGGAGCAGGGCCACATAGTCGTCCTTAAACACGCTGTCCGCGTCCCAGCCCAGCTCGTTGACGCCGAACATCAGGTAGATCCGCCGGTATGTCTTTCCCGCCAGCGCCTCAACGGCGGTGCCCCGGCTGCCGTCGGGGAGGGGAATCTTCGCCTCGGTGAGGGCCTCGTTGACCATGAGGCCCACGCCGGTGAAGAAGTCCGCCTCGCTGAGGCCGGAGTGGATCTGGAGGCCCTCGGTACGGGAGTCGCCCAAAAAGGCGGCGTCGCTGAAGTCCGCGGCGAAGGGCTCCGGAGCGGCGGGCCCCTCGGGCATGACCGCCGGCTCCACAGGCGCCGCAGCATCGGCGGTGTCGGGCGGATCCTCCCCCGGTTCCGGAGGCGTCTGAGCCCGGCAGCCCCACAGGGTAAGGCAGAGAATAAGGCAGAATGTCAGCAGAACAGGGCGCATGGGCGGGGACCTCCGGTGTCTGATTGTGATACCGCCGGTAAACGGTTCTCTCAGTATAGCACAACAGTCCCGGAAGTTCGACAACAATCTGTTACAAAGTTGGCAACGATTCTTTACAAACAGGTGTCAATTTGGTAACCGCGGTCCGCTGTGCGGGGCTTCCCTATCATGCGCCGGGAACAGATCTTCCATACAGCGCAGGGCGGCCGCGAAAAATTTCGCGGCCGCCCCGAGGTTCATAATAGGCTCCGGCAGGCAAGGTGCAGGACCTCTCAGTCATCCCACAGCAGCTTGTCCGCCACGTAGCTGACCAGCAGCAGCACATAGGCGGCGGGCCAGAGCAGAAACAGAGGCCCCGTATAGCAGGTAAAGGGCACGTGGGGCGTCAGCAGCAGACGCAGCAGCGCATAGAGCGCCAGAGCGCCCAGGGCCATGTACTGGGGCGTCAGAGCAAAGAGCACATACAGCTTTTCCCGGCGGGCCCGCCGCTGAGCGGCCCGAAAGGACAGAACTTTGCCGCCGTTTGCGGAGGCGCGGGATACCGTATAAGGGGTTGTCATAGGGGGTCACTCCTTTCTTTGACCCCTATGTTACCCGATAGAGTGTCCCAAAATCCGTACAGTCCCGGCAATGTGCAGAACCGTCCCCCGCCCCGCGGGAGGCCGGGTCTGACCGCGCCGCTCCCCGCAGGACCGTCTCAGCTCTTCGCCGTCATGGTGCTGCGGCACTTGGGGCAGGTAATCTCAATCCTCCCCATCCCCCTGGGGACCCGGCAGAGCGTGCCGCAGCGCTTGCAGCGAAAATACCGGTGGTCCCGGTCCCGGCGGCGCGCGGCGGCGGCGGAGAGAGCCGCAGCCCTGGGATTCCACCAGCGGAGAAATCTCTGGTTCTCCGCCTGACGTCTCGGCAGGTTCCGGGAAAAGATGCGAAAGACAATGGTTCCCAACAGCAGCAGGATCAAAAGGCTGAACAAAATGGACAGCGCCGCGTAGGGGAAGAAGAGGAGCAGGAGGGATCGCAGAAAAACCAGAATGACATAGAGCACCAGCAGAGCGCCGCCCAGCTGGTCGGTGCCGTTGCGGCCGCAGAGAAACCGGGCTGCGCCGGTGCGGAATTTGTCCATGAAATGAGCCATGCAGGTCTCCCTTTCTCGCAGTTTTTCTCTATTATAGGCGGCAATTATGAACAAATATAGTGTATACAAAGAATTTTTACAGTCCAGGGTGGAAAGTCGGAGGAAATAGGAGTAAAATCAGGAGTCAGAAATCAGGAATTCAGGAGGGCGCTATGGGACAGGGAAGTTGGGAGGCACACCTGGGGCGGGTGGAGACGCTGCTGAAGAGGTTGCCGTTTTGGAAGGTTGCGCTCTTCGGCGTGCAGTGTCTGCGGCGGCAGGAGCCGGTGTACGCGCGGCTGTGCGTGGGCCGGGAGTGGGGGAACGCCAGGGGGCTCCACGGGGTGGTAGAGCGCTTTTTTCAGGCGATTCCCACCGGATACGCCATTGGCGGACGCTATCTGGCCGTCATTGAGGACAGCGCCGTGGTGCCCACAGAGGACTGGGACGTCCTGGCGGCGGAGTATGTGCAGAATGTGGAGCAGATGCTGGAGGTGTTCGAGGAGAAGGACCGGAGAGCCGGCCGGGCGCTGGCGGAACGGAATCTGAACTTCCTGTACATCTATCTGGACTTCGAGGCCACGGGGTATCGGGGGCTCCACCCGCTGATGGCGGCGGAGATGGATTTCCAGATCCAGACGGCGGAGGCCATCCGGGCGGCGGAGAACAGGGACAAGCGGGACTTCGTCCGGCAGTGCCGGGAGGCGGCGGTGGAGAGCATCCTCCAGGACCAGTGGTTTGCGGACTACCCGGACTACAAGCCCGTGCGCCGGAAGCGGGAGGGGCCGGGGAGCGACGGACTGCGCTTCCGCACCGCCCACCAGGTCGCCTGTCTGAAAGACAGGAACTACAACCTCTGCTGGGAGGGAGACGCCAGGCGGTTTCAGTCCTTGGAGGAGTACCGCGCCTCCCCCTGGTACGGCGCGCCGCCCATGGAGACGCTGCCGCCGGATCTGGAGGGGACCTCCATCGGCGTTCACCTGTTTGCCAGGGGGAAGTACCGGGATTTCTATGAGAGCATCTGCTTTCGCTACAGCGCGCGGGCCCAGGAGCTGTACCTGAAGGGACAGGACATAGCCGAGGTGCTCCGCTCCCTCCATCAGGCGGGGGAGAGCGCCATTCTGAGCACCCGGCTCTGGCGGGAGAGCGGACGGGAGGGGGAGCGCCCCTACTGGGGCTACCAGCACACCGGAGCGTACTACGCCATGCTGATCTACCGCTACGACGAGGCGGAGGCGATGATTGCCGAGGGGGCCTCCGCCTATGAGCGGCTGCTGGGGCGGCTCTTCGCCGGGGATACGGAGGGCGCCCGGGCGCTGGCGCCCCTGTGCAGGGAGAGGGCCGACGGCATCTACCGGGGGACGGACTGGCGGCTGGCGGAGGCCCTGTGCAGCGGTGACAGCGAGACCATCCGGACGGCGGCGGTGAAGTTTCTGCGGGCCATCCGGGGGGTGGAGAGCCTGTACTGCGAGGTGTTCCCCATGCCGCTGATCCTGTCCCTGCGGGCGGCGGCCATGCTGGGACATGTGATCCGGCCCATTGCGGTGTCGGAACTGCCGGCGGCGCTGATCGGAACGGAAACCCCCTTTGACCCGGAAAACAGCCGCCCCTTCGGCGCGGAGGTGCTGCAATGACCGCCCCGCCGGGGGACCGTCCGGCGGAGCTGCGGCGATGGGTACAGAGGGCGGGGAGGCGGTGCCTCTATGGACTTCTGGTCCTCTGGCTGGCCTTCCCCTGCGCGGTGCTGATTATCTGGTGGATGGACTGCGATCTGCTGCTCGGGACGCGGGGAACACCCTTCTATATTCAGGCCCTTCTGAACAGCGCCGCCGCCCTCTGCGGCCTGACGCTGGCGGCGCTCCGTTACCGGGGGACGGAGCGGGCGGTCAGGGACCGGGCCGTACTGCTCCTCACCGCCCTGGGCATCGCGCTACTGCTGTTCTGCGGGAATACCCTCTGCCGTATTTTTGACAGCGTGGAGGAGTACCACAGCTTTTCCAGTCCGGACGGGACGCACACGGTAGTCATTATGGAGAACGTCAGCCTTATCAGCGGACAGGTCACACTGTTTGAGCGCAGGGGACCGCTGCTCTATCCCAGAGCCCGCATCAAGACCGACGACGGGTTTCGGCCGGTCTGCGCCGGGACATACTCCCTCACCTGGCAGGACGGTGGCGTCGTGCTCACCGTCTCCAACGGCGCCGGCTGGCAGGAGACCGTCTCTGTCAGTCTGGACGGCCGGTAAAACGGACCGCGGCGCTGCAAAAGCAGCGCCGCGGTCTGTATTCAGCGGTTCATTCCGCCCATATCGCTTAAATTCAGCTTCCCAGCGTCCACCAGAGCCGCAGGATCCGCCGCCTGCGCCGCCGCAGTGGCGGGGATGCTCCCATCCAGCTGTCCTTGTACGCTCTCCGCCCGCAGGCGGCAGAACTCCCGCAGCGCCGCCACCCCCGTCTCAAATTCATCAACCGTACAGAACTTTGTGGGGTCCCGCTCCACATAGGGGGCGATCAGTGCCGCCGCCCGGTCCACAGTCTCGGCGAACTTCCCCTCTGCAAACCACCGCTGAAGGAACTCCCCATAGATCCGGTGGTACAGCTCCGTATAGTCCTCATCCGCAAAAATCCAGGACACCATGGGCCGGTCCTCCAGCGCCGCGCCCGTCACCGGGGTGTCGATGGGTGCGTTCACGGCCCCCGCGGCGTCCGTCATCCCGAAGCCGCCGAAGGCCAGGTTGTAGTCCCAGGGGATCATGGACAGCCGCCCGTCCTTCTCATAGAGGTAGTAGTTGTGGGCCATCACGCCGGTGTAGCTGTCGTCGTTGCAGAGGAAGCTGTGGGCCGCGAAGTAGCGGATGACCTGCTCCACATCCACCGCCTCCGCCGCCCGCCCCTCCGACAGGGACTTCAGGGCCGCGACTACCCGCTGCCGGTCCGCCTGGGTGACGTCGGTCTTGGCGTGGTCAAAGATATTGGGGTAGTCCTCCGCGCTGTCCCCGCTGTACCGCAGGCACAGATCGCTGTCCCCGCCGCCGTCGGGGAGGCCGCCGGGTCCCTGCGGCCTGTTCCCCGGACGCACTCCGGCAGGAGGCGGCTCCCCCGCCCCCTCAGGCGGCCGGTTCCACGGGGCACCGCCAGGGACGCCGTCCTCCGGGACCCCGACGCCGGGAGCGCCTCTGCCCGCCGGAGCTCCGCCGGGCATCCGGATCTCCCCGTCCGGACGCACACCCCGCTGCTCCGCGCCGGGCTTGTACAGCGCGCCCCAGTCCCGGCCAAAGTTCCGCCGGAGAAAGGCCTCCTCCACGCCCTCCACCGCCAGGTACAGCCCCCAGTCCTCCCCGTTGACGGTGAGAAAGGCGAAGCTGCACAGCGGCGCGGCCACGCCGGCGTCGGCCATCGCGGTGTAGCTGAGGTAGTCCTTGAGGTAGGTGTTGTCCTGAATAATATTGTTCAAACACAGCTTATCCAGCCCATAGAAACTCTTGTCTCTGTCGTAGTGGTCAAACTCAATTTTGAAGCTGTAGCGGCTGCTGCCCATACGCTCCACGGCGGTGAGGGAGGTGTTCCCCTTGGCCCGAAAACCCACGTTCCTGTAGACCTCCCCGTCAATCACCACCGCGCAGGAGACATACTCCTCATCGGTACAGCCCGCCAGAAAGTCCGCCCAGTCGTCCATGACGATATCGACGGTGTGGACCCTGTCCGTATCAAAGAGCCTGTCGGCGTAGGCCGGCTCGGCGGAGGATCCGGCGCCGTCCGGCACCTCTGCGTACATCAGCATCAGCACGGCTGTGAGCAGCATCAGGGCCGCTGCCGCCATACAGATTTTGTCAATGTGCTTACTGGCGCTCATGGCGTCACCCCATATAGTCGCCGTTGTAGCTGATGAGCACCGCGCTCTCCACCCCCTCCATGGCGTCGATGGCGTTGACAAAGGCGGTGTCGGGGCTCTTCAGGCGCAGGTCGTAGTTGAGCTCCATCCGGCCGCTCTGAATGCTTTTGCTCTTGATGACAAACTTCTCCGCGCTCTGCTTCAGGTAGGCGTTGAGCTGCTCCTCGGCCTCCGCGCCGCACTGTACCACCAGGATATAGGGCCGGGTGTGGGGCTTGCGGTTGACGAAGACCAGCAATATCACGCCGATGAGCAGGCTCCCCAGCACCGCCAGCGTCAGCAGCCCCGCGGCGATGACGATACCCACGGAGATGGACCAGAACAGGTAGGCGATCTCCAGCGGCTCCTTGATGGCGGCCCGGAAGCGGACGATGGACAGCGCGCCCACCATACCCAGGGACAGCACCACGTTGCTGGTGACGGCAAGGATGACCAGCGTGGTAATCATGGTCAGCGCGATAAGGGTCACGCCGAGACCGGAGGAGTACATCACGCCGATGTAGGTCTTCTTATACACGAAGAAGATGAACAGCCCCACGCAGAAGGCCAGGACCAGCGCCAGAACCATGTCCAGCAGGGGGACTGCGGCGACGTTTTCCAGGTAGTGGGATTTGAAGATATCGTTGAAGGTGAGCATGGCGGGGACCTCCTGTTCAGTATCTGCGCCCGGCGGGGCGTGGTGTGCGCTCTCTTTTGCTTGCAATTTCCGTCTGAATCCGTTACAATAGCCCGGTTACCCGTATACCCGGCAGGCCGCGTACTTGGAGAACGCCGCCCACCGCACCCCCGGCAGGGTCACCGCCGTGCGCACGTAGTCGGGCAGGAATGCGTCCCATTTCACCTCCAACAGCAGCGGCGCGTTCCGGGCGGGCACCGTGGGCCGGTCCGTCTCCAGAAAGTCCGTCCGAAACACCCCGGTGCGAATTTCGCTGTCCAGGGTCACCCGCACGTTCCCCGCCGGGCAGACGAAGGGCCGGCGGACGTAGTCCACAATGGCCCGGGGCAAAAGGCCCTCCGACCGCATCCGCACGGACAGCTCCAGCAGCAGCGGCGGCGAGTCGTCGGGGAAGCGGACCTCCCCCCGGAGGAGGGACGCCGCCTGCTCCCGGGTGAGGACCACCCCTTCCTTGCCGCAGAGGTCGTCCCGCTTCACCTTCTTCTCCAGGCGGATGTGGTCCAGATCCCCGTTGTAGCAGCGCAGACGGAACTTCTCCCGCCGGTTCATCCCCTCGCTCTTCTCCCGCAGCACCCGGTCGGAGAGTGTGTCGAAGTAGAGGCTGTGGATGGTATAGGTGCCGTCCGATCCGGCGTAGGGGTCCGGCCGCATCACCGCGCGCAGCCGCTGGCACAGGGTGATGTAGTCGGAGCGGTCGATGGTGTGCTTCACCTCGTGGCGAAACTGCATGGCGGACCTCCTTTTATAATTAGGAATGAGGAATTGCGGTGTCCAGCTCCGCTGGACAGATTTTAATAGGCAGGGTGCGGCGGGCCCCCGTCAGATCGGAATCCTTCGGTAGAACACGGCGCCCTGTAGGGGTGCACACAGCACCGCCGTTTTTTTGCGGTACTCCCCGCAGGGCCCATATTTTCTGCCTCTGGAAACAAATACTTGCGGCGATTTTAACGAAAAGTTAACGAAAAATATAGAAATTCTGCGGCGACCTATGCTATAATGACCGGGTATGTTGTGCCGCCCGGGAACATTTTCTGGCGGTACGCTTGGAATATATGCCATTATAACACACATTCTGCGTTTGTGGTAGTAAAAGTGCAGGAAAAATCATAACCTCGGAGTGAGCAGCTATGAACGATACCAATACTCTGTCCCTCGGCATCGACGTGGGCAGCACCACCGTCAAAATTGTCCTGCGGCAGGGGGAGGACATCTTATTTGAGGAGTACCAGCGCCACATGTCCCAGGTGCGCCAGAAGACCCTGGAGCTCCTGGGCCGGGCGGCGGTGCTGATCGGCGACCGGCCCTTCGCCGCCGCCCTCTCCGGCTCCGCCGGGCTGGGGCTGGCGGAGAGCATCGGCCTGCCCTTTGTCCAGGAGGTGTTCGCCACCGGCGAGGTGGTCAAGCGCCTGGAGCCGGACACCTCCGCCGTCATCGAGCTGGGGGGCGAGGACGCCAAGATCATCTTCTTCGACAGCGGCATGGACGAGCGGATGAACGGCTCCTGCGCCGGGGGCACCGGGGCCTTCATCGACCAGATGGCCACCCTCTTAAACGTTACCGCCGACGAGATGGACGAGCTGAGCCTCCGCCACCAGCGGATCTACCCCATCGCCAGCCGCTGCGGCGTGTTCGCCAAGACGGACATCCAGCCCCTCTTAAACCAGGGGGCCAACAAGGAGGACGTGGCCGCCAGCATCTACCAGGCGGTGGTGAACCAGACCATCGCGGGCCTGGCCCAGGGCCGCCGCATCCAGGGGAAGGTGCTCTTCTTAGGCGGTCCCCTCTACTACTGCAAGGGCCTCCGCCAGCGCTTTCAGGAGACGTTAAAGCTCACCGACGATCAGGCCGTGTTCCCCGAGTACGGCCGCTTCGCCGTGGCCTACGGCGCCTCCCTCTACGCGGAGAAGGCCGGGAAGCTGGTCACCGTGGCGGAGCTGGACGCCGCCATCGAGAAAAGCATCACCGCCATCACCGCCTCGGACCGCCTCCCTGCCCTCTTCGAGACACCGGCGGACTACGACGCCTTCCGCGCCCGTCACGCCGGGGCCGACGTGGCCCGCCGGGACATTGGTGACTACGCTGGCGACGCGTACTTAGGCATCGACTGCGGCAGCACCACCACCAAACTGGTGCTCCTCTCGAAAGACCGGGAAATCCTCTACACCTACTACGACTCCAACCGGGGCAACCCGGTGGAGCTGGTCCGGGAGCAGCTGGAGAAGATCTACAGCCTCTGCGCTGACCGCGTCGCCATCCGGGGCAGCGCCGTCACCGGCTACGGCGAGGAGCTGATTCAAAACGCCTTCGGCGTGGACCGCGGCGTGGTGGAGACCATCGCCCACTACACCGCCGCCCGGTACTTCTGCCCCGAGGTGGACTTCATCCTGGACATCGGCGGCCAGGACATCAAGTGCTTCAAGATCAAGAACGCCGCCATCGACTCCATCATGCTCAACGAGGCCTGCTCCTCCGGCTGCGGCTCGTTTATCGAGACCTTCGCCAAGTCCATGGGCTACGCCATCGCGGACTTCGCGGAGAAGGGCCTCCACGGCCGTCGCCCGGTGAACCTGGGCAGCCGGTGCACGGTGTTCATGAACTCCTCGGTGAAGCAGTCCCAGAAGGACGGGGCCACGGTGGAGGACATCTCCGCCGGCCTCTCCATCAGCGTGGTGAAAAACGCCCTCTACAAGGTCATCCGGGCCAGCAGCCCCGACGAGCTGGGACAGCACGTGGTGGTCCAGGGCGGCACCTTCTACAACGACGCCGTCCTCCGTGCCTTCGAGCAGGAGCTGGGCCGAAACGTCATCCGCCCCGCCATCGCCGGCCTCATGGGGGCCTACGGCGCGGCGCTGTACTGCATGGACCTGAAACACTCCACCCTCCTTACCGCCGAGGGCTTAAAGTCCTTCGTCCACACCTCCAAAGCGGCGGTGTGCCAGGGCTGCGCCAACCACTGCCGCCTCACCGTCAACAGCTTCGGCGGCGGGAAGAAGTTCATCTCCGGCAACCAGTGCCAGAAGGGCTTGGGCTTGAAGGACGTCCAGGAGGTCCCCAACCTCCACGCCTTCAAGCGGGACGCCCTCTCCCGCCTCCAGCCCGGGGAGGGGAGCCGGGGTGCCATTGGCCTGCCCCTGGCCTTAGGCATGTACGAACTCCTCCCCTTCTGGCACGCCTTCTTCCGCGCTCTCGATTTCCGGGTGGAGGTCTCCAAGCTCTCCAACCGGCGGACCTATGAGAAGGGCCAGTTCTCCATCCCCTCAGACACCGCCTGCTACCCGGCCAAGATCATGCACGGCCACATGGAGGAGCTGATCGAGCGGGGGGTGGACGCCATCTTCTACCCCTGTCTCACCTACAACATGGACGAGCACGAGAGCGACAACCACTACAACTGCCCCGTGGTGGCCTACTACTCCGAGCTCCTCCACGGCAACATGGACGATTTAGCCAAGACCACCTTCCTCTACCCCTTCCTGAACATCAACGACAAGAAGGAGCTGGTGAAGGAGCTCACCGCCAGTCTCTCCGGCCCCTTCCCTGGCCTCCACAAGAGGGAGGTACATAGGGCCGTGGACGCCGCCTATGCGGCCTACGCCGCCCACATGGCGGCTATCCGGGCCGAGGGGGAGCGGGCCCTCTCCTTCGCCCGGTCCCACGGCAAGCGGATTATGATTCTGGCCGGCCGGCCCTACCACGTGGACCCGGAGATCGGCCACGGCATCGACAAGCTGGCCGCGTCCTTAGGCTTTGTGGTGGTCAGCGAGGACAGCGTGTGTCACCTGGCGGGCCCCGTGGACGTCCACGTGCTGAATCAGTGGACCTACCACGCCCGGCTCTACCGGGCCGCCCGGTACGCCGGGGAGCACCCGGACACGGAGCTGGTGCAATTAGTCAGCTTCGGCTGCGGCGTGGACGCCATTACCACCGACGAGGTCCGGACCATCTTAGAGGGCTACGACAAGCTCTACACCCAGATCAAGATCGACGAGATCACCAACTTAGGCGCGGTAAAAATCCGCCTGCGCAGCCTCATCGGCGCTTTGGAAGAGAAGGAGCGCCGGGGGGCGGCAGCCATGGAGGAAAAGGAGGCTGTCACGGTATGAACCGGACCTACATCCCCTTCACCGAGGAGATGAAAAAGACCCACACCATTCTGGTGCCCAATATGCTGCCCATGCACTTTCGCATCATCAGCAAGGTGCTGGAGAAGGAGGGCTACAAGGTCAAGCTCCTGGAGACCTCCGGCCCCCACATCGCGGAGACGGGGTTGAAGTACGTCCACAATGACACCTGCTACCCGGCAATTTTAGTCATCGGCCAGTTTCTGGACGCCCTGCAAAACGGCGGCTACGACCGGGACAAGGTGGCCCTGGTCCTGTTCCAGACCGGCGGCGGCTGCCGGGCCTCCAACTACATCCATCTCCTGCGCAAGGCCCTCATCAAAGCGGACATGGGCCACGTGCCGGTGATCTCCCTGAGCATGACCGGCCTGGAGCGCCACCCGGGGTTTCAACTCTCCGTGTCCCTGGTCCGCCGGATGTTTTACGGCGTCCTCTACGGGGACCTGCTGATGACCCTGGTGAACCAGACCAAGCCCTACGAGCGGGAAAAAGGCAGCGCCCAGGCCCTGGCCGACCGCTGGACCGACCGCCTGGCCTCGGAGATGTGCGACAAGGGCCGCCACGGCTATGGCCGGGTGAAGGCCAACTACCGCCGGATCTTGGAGGACTTCGCCGCCCTGCCGGTGGAGAAGGCGGACAAGGTGATGGTGGGCGTGGTGGGGGAGATCTTCGTGAAGTACTCCCCCCTGGGCAACAACAACTTAGAGCAGTTCTTAGTGGACGAGGGAGCCGAGGTGGTGATCCCGGGCCTTCTGGACTTCTGCCTCTACTGTCTCTACAACTTCCACCTGGACTACCGCCTCTACGGCATGGGCAAAAAGACCCGCCTCCTCTACCAGACGGTCTACCGCTACCTCCTGGGCAAGGAGCGGGACATGATTGACGCCATCACCAAACACGGCCATTTCACAGCTCCCACGCTGTTCACCCACACCATCTCCCTGGTCCAGGGGTACATCGGCATGGGCGTGAAGATGGGGGAGGGCTGGCTTCTCACCGCGGAGATGCTGGAGCTGGCGGACAAGGGCGTGAAGAACATCGTCTGCACCCAGCCCTTCGGGTGCCTGCCCAACCACATCTGCGGCAAGGGCATGATGAAGCCCATCAAGGCGGCCAACCCGGGCATCAACATCGTGGCCATCGACTACGACGCCGGGGCCACCAAGGTAAACCAGGAGAACCGCATCAAGCTGATGCTGGCCAATGCCAAGAGCCAGGAGGGCCTGTAACACCGAACACGCAAAACATAGACAAATTACCTGAAAGGCGCTTCTTCCGCACCTCTCAGGCTGGCGAAAGAGGACCGGGCACGCGGCGCGTGCCCGGTCCTCAGCTTGTAAAAAGCCGTTGGGTTTTTTGACAAGCTGAGGCAAACAGAGGCCGGCAAAGGATTGAATTTTTGCCGCTTATCCATTACAATATATTATGAGAGATTATACCAACACAGGAGGATATCGGCATGACAAAAGAGACTTCAACCGCGCAGATCGGCTTTGAGAAGCAGATTTGGGACGCCGCCTGCGTTTTGCGGGGCAATATGGACGCCTCGGAGTATAAAACTGTGGTGCTGGGCCTGATTTTTCTGAAGTACATCTCCGACCGCTTTGAGGAGAAGCATCAGGCTCTGCTGGAGGAGGGCGAGGGGTTCGAGGAGGACGTGGACGAGTACACCTCCGAGGGGATCTTCTTCGTCCCGGCCAACGCCCGGTGGGACGTGATTGCCAAGGCGGCCCACACCCAGTCCATCGGCATCGCCATTGACGACGCCATGCGGAGCATTGAGAAGGAGAACAAGCGGCTGAAGGACATCCTCCCCAAAAATTTTGCCCGGCCCGAGCTGGACAAGCGGCGGCTGGGGGACGTGGTGGATCTGTTCACCAACATCCAGATGATTGAGCACGGCGACGAGAAGGACATTCTGGGCCGTGCCTACGAGTACTGCCTCACCAAGTTCGCGGAGCAGGAGGGCAAGCGGGGCGGCGAGTTCTTTACGCCCTCCTGTGTGGTGCGCACGCTGGTGGAGGTGCTCCAGCCCTACCGCGGCCGGGTCTACGACCCCTGCTGCGGCAGCGGCGGGATGTTTGTCCAGTCCGCCAGATTTGTGGAGAGCCACGCCGGAAGCATCAGCGACATCTCCGTCTATGGCCAGGACTCCAACCCCACCACCTGGAAGCTGGCCCAGATGAACCTGGCCATCCGCGGCATTGACGCCGACCTGGGCAGCTTCAACGCCGACACCTTCTTCAACGACTGCCACCCCACTCTCCGGGCGGACTATGTGATGGATAATACTCTTATCTCACATAGTCCCTCATAAGTCCTCTAAACTTCCCCAAAGACACCATTCGTTCAAACTTCTCTCATGTAAATCCTTATATCGCCTCATAACTCCGCTGTGTAATGGTGTAAACTATGGTGTAGAATCCAGAGGAAGTTTGAAGCCCTCCGTGTGTAGGCTCTGGTGTACGGCTGTGGTGTAAAGAATGGTGTAAACTCAGCTAATCTTAATCTTGCCCTCAAGGTTAGCCATGCAGACCTGCTTCTGCTCCTGTGTGACCTCGTTGTACACGTCCATCGTAATACTGATGTTGGCGTGCCCCATGATTTCCTGGATGACCTTCAGGTTCGTCTCGTGCTCACACAGCCGGGTGCAGAATGTATGACGGAGATTATGGACGGAGAAGTGTGGCAGCAGTACGGGCTCACGACGCTGTTTCTTAGCCAATTCAGTTTCTTGTTCGTTGTAGTCCCTCACGATGCGCACCAAAGCCTTATTGATGTCGGTGGCTTTGCGGATGTTCCCTCGCGCTCCCATGAAGATAAAGCCCTTGTATCCATCAATTTCGGTCTGGCAGAATCCAGTCTTCATTTGCTCAAGCCGCTCGTGCAGCAGAGCTTTCTTTACCTCGCTGAACATGGGAATCACACGCTTGCCAGCCTCAGTCTTAGGAGTGGAGATATAGAACTTCCGGTGCTTGCCATCGTCCGTCTTGCAATAGACCAGATTGTGGTTAATGGAGATGGTATTCTCCGTGAAGTCGCAGTCCTCCCACCGCAGCCCAGTAATCTCTCCTACACGGCATCCAGTACCCAGAAGGACGGTAAAGAGTGGAAGGTAATGGCTGTACCTGGGAGACTCTCTCACATAGTCTACGAACGCCTCCTGCTGCGCCACAGTCAATGCGTGCCGCTTGGGTTTGCTCCAGTCATACTTCTTCTTCAGCTCGCTCAGGACGCCGTGAGAGGGATTGATTCGGATGTAGCCATCACGCACTGCCAGAGTGAATACAGGGTGAAGCACCGTGTTGATGCACTCAATCGAGTTTGGACTGATTTTCTTTTCCGTCAGCAAGGAAAGATAGAATTTTTTCACATCGCTATACTTGATGTTCCCGATGTTTTCCAGGCCCAAACTGTTGCTGACATACTGATTGTACATATAGAAGTATCCAGACCGAGTGGAGGGCTTCAGTTCCGGCCTCATCCCCATATAGTCAGCAAAGAAATCGTTCAGGGTCTTCTTTTTGGCAACGAATGTATGGATACCATCGTCAGCATCCCTGTTCAGACGCTTCTCAATCTCCCGCAAGGGCTCACAAGCCTTTTTCCGTGGCGGAACCTTGTCTGTCTCCACAAGCCGCCAACTGTAAACGGTACGTCTCACACCTCCTGCATCGTTGTAGCGGTACATATACATTCCATCCGCCCGCTGGGTTTCGCCGTTCCGCAGTACACGGCCACGGCTGTCTTTTCGTTTTTCGCTCATGTAGAGTTCCTTTCTATGACCAAAGAAGGAACTCAATGTGGTTTTGCCATTATACCACACTGGAAGCCCCTTCTCAACTCAATAATTATAAAACGCTAATTCTGTCGATGTAGTTCTCAAACTTCTTCCGCTTGATTTGAGCCCGCGTATTATTCCACAGGATGTAGTCAGCATCCCGATTATCGTTAATCATCTTGCGAATCTTGTTCTCGCCAATCCGAAAGTAAGCAGCCGCCTCCTCAATGGAAAGCGTATACTTCTCCCAGAAAGGTATCTCATATCTTTCCATTGTCATCATCCTACCTTTCACTGTGGCGCTGCGCTATTTCTTTCCGCCTATGCTCTGAAACCGCTTTTTTGATATATAGATACCGATACAGACAGTACAAAGTGCAAACCATTTTCTTCAATATCTTCTTCATAATCCTCCAAATCAAAGTTTTCTTTGCAAAAAATAACGACCAACCGTTACAGGGGCAAAGGCAGTTAGCCCTCGCCCCCGCTGGTTGGTTCCAAGTGGTTAGGTCTTGTTGTCCACTGCCGCAGAGCTGGCAGGGCTGCGAGCCTCCGTCACACGGCGCAGATACTCCGCACCGCATTCAGGAGAACACGCAACTTCCTGCCAGCGAAATACGCCTGCGGTCTTATTCATAGTGCGGCAGGCTTCATAGCTCTTGCCGCACACACGACAGGTTCTTACCGCTTTTGCCATACCTTACTCAGCATCCTCAGCATTGACTCCGAAAATGGTGTAAGTCCACAGAGCGGTGGATGCACCTGCCTTGCCGCAGGCGCCGGACAGGGACTCAGCCTCGAAGGCATGGACGGCCTGGTTGTCGCCCATCTCGATGGAAAAGTCGCCGTTGAAGTCGGCCTTGGGGATATAGAACTGGATACGGAACACGTTGGCACACTTGTCTTCAGCGAATGCGTCCACATACAGGGCGCACTTCTCGGAATACTTGTCGCTCATGTTCGTCAGCACGTCGGCCTGAATCTGACGGGAGTAGTACACCACGATTTCGGTGCCATCAGCAATCTCGCCATTATCAAAGGCCAGCTTCTTGGTAGCCGGGTCATAGGTGAATTTGCCACTCGCAACAGCCGCATCCTGAGTCAGCTTCTTGCCGAGAGTGCTGTCGGCGTTCTTCACATAGACAGACTCGACCTCATTACCAGCGGTGCCCACGGCCTTGTAGCTGGTGGTAGCCTCATTGCCGTTCACAGTCAGATAGTCAGTCCAGAGAACGGTGGTCAGCTTATTCTCAAAGTTGCAGCCGGTCTGCAGTTCCATCAGACCACCAGAAATCAGGCCGTTGTTGCCGCTGATGGTAACAGCCTTATTCTTTTTCAGACTGGACAGCTTGCGGCCCTGCTTGCCGGTGATGTCGGTCTTCTCCTGGCTCTGGGCAATGGTGGCGTTCTGCAGTTCATCCAGCACGAACTTGAAGTTGCCGGTCGTAATATCGAAGGCCGTAATGGTCTCCAGACTGGTGATAGTTACATCGTTTACGTTAAACATAGTCAATTCCTCCATTTTGTATAGCCTATTGGCTAATTATTATGTATTAGCTGAGACTGTAAGGGCGCAGTACGCCCTACTGCCATGCCAATTACCTGTTTTGAAGTGGCAGGATGTGGTTACCTGCCTGTTTTTCGATTGGACGGAGCAGTTTTACCACTCGGCGAGAGACGATTGAAATCAGTGGCATTAAAGGTCAGCACACGTCCAAGATAGTCTGCAATCGGGTAGAACCGTTTTACTGAGTTCAGTTCAAGCTCGCCGAGCCCGTAGTATCTGCTGCCGTTAAGCACTTCCGTAATTTCGGAGCACAGTTTGTCTGTGCGAACGCCGCCATCCCGGAGCTTAATCTTGCTCTTGTGGGTAAACACCCAGATGTAAAGATACGGGGCAAGGAACGTCTTACTCATTACTTTCTGGATATCTACATCACAGCAGATAAATGTCTGCCCATGAGTAATCGTTTCTGGTACATATTCATACGGGAACACTTGCTTATAAACCAGTTCTTCTGGGTTTGAAATGCCTTTTTCATCATCATCCAGCAATCGAACTATCTCCTTGTTGGTCAACAAGTCACTCATAACCCTGTCCTTGTAATCGAAAAACTCATCGAGTTGCATCATGGGTTCACCTTCTTTCCCGTGGCAGCAGAAATGTCCTGCCATTCATCGTTTGGATTTATATCCATCGGTTGAAGCACTGCGCTGGAAGGTGTACTTTCAATCGTAAATGTGAGTACCTTATTCTCATCAACGTGGGGAATGTAGACGGCTCCATCTTTACCAACAACCCTGCCAAGATTCTGCGTAGACATATCACTGAAGGTTGCGATAAGGTCACCGCTCTCGTTGATTTCCATGTTGATTAGGCCGCGAGCCGTATCGTCATAGATGACAATAGGGTCTCCAATAGCAATCTGCTCTACGCCCATGTCGTTTCCGTACTCATCCTCGACCGAAACCGTAGATACCAACTGAATGGTTCCATTCTCGGCGTTAAATACGATGTTATCAGCTTTGGATGTTAGAACTTCATCTGTTTCGTCGATGCGCTCATTGAGTACAGTCTCGGTCTTCTCAACCTTATTGTCCATATACTGCTGCATCTGGGCGATAAGACTTAGGCTGCGGTCGCTGATGTACTCATCCATGTTTGTGGACGCCATGACCTGGAGATAACATTCCCCGCTCTTGGAGATAGACGGATTGTTGTATGGCCCAGAGAAAACCTGGAGAAACATGACAAGTTCCCCCGGATACCTCGTCATGGAGCAGTCCACCGGGAACGTGTACTGATAGTACGATTCATTGTAGTCCTGTGGCATTCGCTCCAACAGAACGACATCAGCCGTCTCATCAGCGCGAATGTAAGTCAGGTAGATGGTCGAGGCCAAAGTATCCAGTTCACCGACCTTATGTGGAATAAGGAAGATGATTTTGTGGTTCAAACTATCGCCACGGAAGATGGGTTCTCGCGCCGTAATTACGAGGTCGTTTTGGTCATCAAGTTTGATATAAAACATAGTTTCACCTTATGCGCCCAACTTTATCGAGGGCATATTCAATTCAATTTCAAGCCGATGGCAACAGGCCACTTATCTCGACCTGTTGCCATATTGTGCTTAATTCCATCCTAAAGAGGTTTCTTTTAGTATGGTTTCCATCTGCTCTCGCTCAATCTGAGAGCAGTTGACACGTCCTTTGTTGTAAGCAAGTATCCCGTCCCATATCGAATCAGATACATTACAAACTTTAGGGAAGCCGTCTATTATCTCGTAAGAGCTTGAAGTACAAGTTCCACTCCTTATAAATCCGTCCACCCCTAATACAAGAGTGCAACATACAATCCGTTGGTCAAAATCAATCAATCTGAAATTATTGCGCAATCTACATACTGGAGTATGAGTCTTATCCAAAACTTCAATGCTTTGCTTTTTGTGGGCAGGAATTGTGTATTCAATAGGAGTTGCATTCAGCAAAGAAACAGCCCGTCCCATTCTAACTGGGGTATTGCCATTTACGGCCTTTACAACATCAGCGACTCCTTCCAACTCCATTTTGTATCTTTGATAGTTCCTCTCACACTCTTCGCTGTCTGAATGGTACTTGTCGAGACTTACACCGATTATAACCCTCGACACCTCCTGTTTTGAGTCATATGTCCCCTTTGCAAACCCGGATTCACAGCAAATGTCAATAATTTCACGGAATCGTTTAGCAACTTCAACTAATCGCTCACTGTATTCCAGCCCATTAGTAATTACTTGAAAGTTGAATAAAAGGACACCTCGATTTATAAGTTCTGCTGCCATATGCTCCATAGCATCTAAATTCAGCGTTGGCTCCCCACCGGTGAATACAACACTGTCGATTATATCGGCTTGGTTCAATAGAGCATCAATGTAGGCCGAATCAATATCCTTATTCTGAGGTTCACCACGCAGACAATGTCTGCACCGCATATTACACCGTCTTGTAGTTTCAACTACTATAGAACCAAATGTAATCTTATTCATTCACGTTTACCCTTCAACTTTGCGACTGCCGATGCAAAATCAACAATCTTCCCGCTACCGCCGCTATTTGGACACATAGCGATTACCTCCTTGTATGCTTGCTTTATGTGAGTGTGCTTGCCATCCATTGCCGAACTCATTTACACTTTGCTCGCTTGCCTTACGCACGAGCCGCCCCGTCTCGTTCTGACTGATTAAGGATATATGCAATTTTCTGGTCAATGGCGGCAACAATCTGCTCGTACTGCTCCACGTCAATGACTTCATTGTCATCGTATTCCCAGTTTCCAAATGTAACGGGCCGCTTATCGTGACCCGTTACCATGGCAAAGACCGGGGTGCCGTACACTAAGTCCCAGCATCTTTCGCCTTCCGGCAGAGTGAGATTGGTATAGGCTTTCAAAACTGCCGTTCTCAGCAAATAATCCTTCAGTTCAGGGCGATAGGAGCCGGTGGAAGAATCAACAACACCGTCACAAACGGCTGCAACAATGTTTGCTGCGTCGCTGGCGCTCAGACGGCGCTTGACCTCAAATTCAAATTGGTCTTCACCCTCGCCGACAAACAGGAGAATGGCATTCTTGTCATTATAACGGCTGTAAAGGTTCTCCAGTGCGGAAACACTTACTCTGTTTGCGTTACTCATCCTGTGTCGCCCCACCATCTGTTTTCAGTTCCGAAGTTGACCCATTACTTTCCGCATTGATACGTTCCAGTTCCAACTCCACGTCAGCGGTATACGGGCTTTCCTGAATAATAGTGCGCTTGGAGATAGCTCCCATTTCCTGCTGCATCTTCAGGTCTGACATCAGGCTGTTGGTGTCCACAGGGCGGCTCAGATTAAAGTTGATGTTGAGACTGTCAAACATTTCATCGGCGTACTTCTTATGGACACTCCGAAGCTCCTGGAGCTTTCTGAAATACTCAAAGCGTTTGAACATACCATCGGTCAAAGACTGGATAGTCTTCTGCGCCTTATTGTCGGTCTGGCTAAACAGGTACTTCAAGGACACTTCGGAGACATTGGAAATATTCGACTGTCCATACATGGATGCCGGAATACAGGCCACGGCGTAAAACTGCTGAATCAGATTTTCCAATTCAAGCTGTGTACTCTTGCTATCCAGGGTGCTTGATGCCCATTTGAAGTCACTGTCACCTGTATCATCGAGGTTAAGAATAACGCCTACGATATCACTCGGAATCATGGACTCAATACGTTTGCCGCGAACTACACCAATAGGATTCAGCGAGAGATTATCTACTGCATCATCGAGCTTAGACATGATATTCTCAATGCTGTCCATAATTGGAATAAGGTCAGCAACCAGTCCATCTCCAAAAATATCAGTTTTATCCAAGCTAACATAGTGGATGGGAAGTCCAGTTAGGTTGATTTTTGTTTCAATCAAGCTGCGATTGAGGTATGTCTCCACCCTGTCTGGATAGTAGACGATGTAGTGTTCATCCCCGCCTAAATCCCTATCCTTCCAATGCTCAACAAAACTTGTATAGTTATAGTTGTCGTCGTAGACAGGGAAAGCACTTTCATTCGGAATCACATGGGAGCGAATTGTGTCTCCGTCCAAGAACACATACTCAAACGCATTCCCAAACTTGTAGAGGTCGGATGTCAACTCATAGTCAACCTTGGGATAGCGTCCCTTCTTATAAATCTGATTGAAATCAGTCACAATCTCAGGCTCACCAGAGATAGATACCTGTCGTCCGACAACATAAGAGGTGTGCGCCTCCACGATGGATTTGATGGTGTTGAACACCATCTTACTTGTGATAAAGTCTCCCTCTTTGAATGCCTTATCCGGGCGCAAGCATATATTGTGCTTCCTCAGCAGGTACTCCCGAATCCGAAATACCTCACCGATTCTGTGAATATGCTCCGGCTTTCGGATTTCGTCCATAAACCAAAGCGTATTGTCACGCTTGAAAAACTTCATGTGTCCTCCATTCTGTGTGCAGGAGGCTTCCTGCGCCCTCTGCGCACATTTTTGTTGCTGCGGCGTGTAACCTCCTTTTGCTTTGCGTCAGATTCCTTCATGAAGTCTCTGAGTTTATCCTCAAAGGTTTTAGGCCGCTTGGTTCTGTTTTGATTCATACGTTTCATCACCGATAATCAATGTAGTTAGGGGACTCTTTTGACCCAAAGAGCGCCATTGCCATAGCCATGACGGTATCATCGTGATAACCGTTACTGGCTTTGGCGGAACCGTCCTTGTAGACGAACATCTTCATCTCTTGGAGTAACGCCTCCGAGTTAATACAGAGCATATCTTTTGAATGGAGTTCGACAAAATCGTCAATGATACGCTGCTTGCTCTGTTTTGTAGTTTCAAAACCTGGTTTTCTCTGCCCCCGTCCCTTAGCATCCCAGCTTTTGTACCTGTGCATCAGCGGATACCGTGCATCGTTATATAGCCGGTCGCAAACTGTCTGTCCAGCCGACGCCTTTTCTACAACAAGATATGCGGTATTGAACCAGTAACCAAGCTCCTTCACAATCTCAAAGAACTCATACGGCTTGATTTTGTTGCTTCTAAACTCCGCAATTTGGCACCCACTTCGGTCTACAATCTCCGCTACAGAGTAGTCAGAACTGCCGCCTAAGCCTTCTGCACTATCCACCCCAATAAAGTATTTGATACCTTTTTCCGGCTTCTCCCAAAGAGAAAAGCCTCGGTTGTACCAAGGCTTCAAAATATCAGGCAATGTAGTTGGCATCGGTATGGTTTTCTTATGGAGATTTTCAATTCTCTCCTGCACCTTCTTATTGTCAAAGACATTATCGCCAGTGGTGATGAAGGCTTCGTGTGGCGTAGACGGAAATTCCTGTGCGAATTGTGTATCTGAACTGTTAGAGATTTTCAACCTTCTCCACACAATTTGCTCAATAGTGGCGCCTCTGTGATGAAGGGCAAGCTCGGCATCATCCAGTTCGTCAATAGTAGGCAGTGCCCCATTCAAAGCGATATACCGTTCTGCGAATTGATTGTATTCGTCCGCAAACATGAGCCTGTCATCGACCCATCCGAAGAAGAAAGGCTTGTACATACTCTCTCCCTGCGCCGCCTTTGAATACATCTCCGAAAAGAAGTTGAATCCGTTTGCGGTGCTCTCTACGATAATCTGCCCGTTTGGCGTCAAGCATTGCTCAATGGCCAGAATCTGCTTGTCGATATTCTCGTTACAGAACGCCGCCTCAGACACATGGACAAAGCGTAGCGTGCTGCCACGGACAGACTCCTTTGTGCCGCAGGAGATAACCGTAATACGGCTTCCATTCTCCAGCTTCAGTTCTTTTCTGTTATTGTTGATAAGCCTTGGCCGAATTGCTTTTGGAATGCTACCATAGAGCTGTTTGAGCTTCGTGAAGATACCATCCGCACCATCCAAGCTATGGGCCATCAGCAGGCACGATGTGTTCGGAAAGCGAATCGCAAGCCAGATAGAGTAGGCACAGCTCAACACGCTGATTCCCAACTGTCTGGACTTCAAAACTACATTGAACTTGTCCATCTCAGTAAGCAGCCGCATCTGCTGTGGGTTAGGGATGAAGTTGACAAGCTGGCCTCGCTTATCAACGATTTTTATGAAATTCTGGATGAAAAGAACGGGGTCATCAAGGACTCTCCGCAGTTTTTCTGCGTCTGTCAACTCGCACCTCACCTCCCTCTATCATTCTGCGTCATCCAGTCTTACTTCTTTTAGAACGGCGTGAAGCTCATCCTCGCCATCGTCTTCAAAGAATTTCTCACTGAACTTTGAGAACGCCTGAAATGCCTGCACATCTTCTTTGGCCTTGTCGAAATAAATCTCATAAAGCTCAACGAGCTTTTGATTGTGCATCCGTTTCAGCAGATATTTCACTGCCGTCTGCACAGATTCCTCCGCAAGCCAGCGTTCGCACTGGGCCTCGTCCATACCCTTTGTGAAACCCTTATATTCCTCAACCAATTCTTCAAAGGTGTCAATCTTTTTAGGAAGCAAGGATGGTGCATACTTCCAAACGATGTAGTAGACCTTGACCTGTGTTGGCAGCATTTCATGGAGTTTTTGCATCAGAGATTGCTCTGATTTCTTTGCCATATCAGTTCACCCTCCCTTACTTGGATGCAGGGGGCTTCCGCCCTTTAGGAGCGGGTTTTGCACCATCTCCACCATCACTGTCCTTGACGGCATTCTTGTTTTCGTCCAGTGGAGAACGCCTAAATGTCCCATTCAGCTTGGCGGCATAGGCACCATTGATTGCGTCCGCAATCTTTCGGTGGTTGTCCTCGGTCAGCGGACGTTCACCATTGAGAATCTGAGAGATATGTCCTGCGGTCAGGTCGCAGTACGCCTCGATATCCCGCAGAGACAAGCCCCGAAGCAGGGCATAGTTTTTCAGTTTGCTTGTACTGAGCATCGAATCACCCCGTGTATAAAAATTAAGCAAAAATATACGGGCGGGGATGTTTCACCCCGCCCGCCCCGGCATATCCGGGCAGGTTAAAAGGAGTTATCTGGCAAATCAGGCGACAGTCTTGCGGAGCACGACAGCGCCGTCGGTGTCCAGCAGCTTAACAGCATAGAGGCTGGAGGCAATGATGTCGGTAGCAAGCAGCTTGGACTCACGCTCCTCCTCAATGTTAATGTTCCGCTGGAAGACGTAGCCCAGGGCCTCGCGCTTGACGATGTAGGTCTTGCTCTCCTTGGCAGTCTCGTCATAGGTGCCGTTGTTGCACATAATAACAGGGATGCCGATGAAGTAACCGACAACACCGTCCACGATGAGGCCGTTGGCCTGCTCAGCCTTGTTGAAAGTCTTCTCCACGCTGGTGAAGGAATCCATCTTCAGGAAGGAGGGCAGAAG
>CANDEH010000030.1 GCA_947383645.1 uncultured Clostridia bacterium
GCGTGGGAAAAGTACCTCGCCCCGGGGGGCGAAACTCCCCGTCTCCCCCCGCCGCGGGCCCGCGGCGGTTATCCTGCGCCGCAGTCTGCGGCCTCCTCCCCCTCATATCTTTTCCTCCTCCCACATATCCTAATCCCAAAAGGAGGAAAACCCACCATGGAATGGAATTGGAACGACCTCACCAGCCGGGCGGCTGACGTCTTCGATCTGCCGGCGGATGTGATCGGCGCCCTGCCCCATATCGAGCTGATCGGGGACTGCCAGCTGCTGATGAACCGCCACGAGGGCATCCTCTCCTACAGCACCGAGAGTATTGATGTCAACGGCGGAGCACTGATCCTGCGCATTTTGGGGGAGCAGCTGGAGCTGATGGCAATGACCGGCTGCGAGCTGCGCGTGAAGGGAAAAATTACAGCCTTGCAGCTGATTCGATAGGGGGGGATGCCATGCTTCAGCGGGCGGTAAACTACTGGAAGGGCCAGGTGACGCTGCGGGTGGAGAGCGGCTTCCCCGAGCGGGTGCTGAATGTCTGTGCCGCCAGGCAGATCGCCTTCTGGGATCTGCGGTGGGAGACGCCGCTGTCCTTCACTTTTACTGTGACGCGCAGGGACTTCCGGCGGCTGAAAAAGGCGGCGGAGCGTCTGAGCTGTGAGATCGCCGTGGTGGAGAGGGAGGGAATGCCCTACCTGCTGCGGCGGTTTCGCCGCCGGTACGCCCTGACGGCGGGGCTGGCGCTCTGTGCGCTGGCGCTGCTGGCGGGCTCCTTCTTTATCTGGGACTTTGAAATTGAGGGCAATGAGACGCTCCGGGAGGAGGAGATCCTGCGGGCTTTGGAGAAGTACGGCGTAGGCCTGGGCACCTTTGGCTTCTCTATCGAGTCCGAGCAGCTGCGCAACGACATCCTCCTGGAGCTGCCGAAGCTGAGCTATATCGCCGTCAACGTCCGGGGCTGCCGGGCGCAGGTTCAGGTCCGGGAGCGGGTGGAGGCGCCGGAGATTGTGGATAAGCGGCGGACGGGAAACACCGTGGCAAAAAAGGACGGTTTTATTACCGAGATCCGCCCCCTGGACGGGCAGAAGCTTGTCCTGGCCGGGACCACCGTGCAGAAGGGGCAGCTGCTGATCTCCGGCGTTACCGACGACGAGCAGGCGGGAACCCGGTTTCTCCGGGGCATGGGAAAGGTCTACGCCCGGACCTGGTACGACCTCCGCTGCAAGGTGCCTCAGACGGTGCGGCGCAAGCACTATACCGGGGAGGAGCGGACAAGAGTCGCCCTGTGCTGGGGGAACCGCCGTCTGAACCTGTACCTCGGCGGCGGCACGCCGGCAGACTGCGACAAGGCGGTGGAGCGGACGCAGCTGCGCCTGCCGGGAGATATCATGCTGCCTGTCACCGTGGTGCGGGAGACCCTGCGCTTCTATGAGGAGACGGAGGAGCTCCGAACTGCGGCGGAGGCGGAGGCCGCTGCCGCGGCCGCGCTGCGTCAGGTCCTGCTCTCCGGTATGGAGGAGGGGGAGGTGGAGCGGGAGCGCATCGCCACCGTTCCCATTGACGGCAGCTACCTCACGGCGCTGGAGGCCGAATGCCGCGAGCAGATCGGCCAATTTGTGGAGCTGCCCCGGGAGTAGGGGAGCAGCGGAAAAACCCGGGCGGTCAAAAAAACGGCGGAGCGCCGTAAATTCTATTGAAAGTACGGAAAAAATAGCGTATACTCAGGAGCGGAAGAGAAGAGCGGGCCGTTTGGGACCGTTTTGAGGATATATGCATTTTTCACAATAAAGGAGAGCCGGATTTGATCACACAAAAGATGGATTTAGACGTCATGACCCTCCAGGATCTCTTCGGCGTCACCGACACCAACCTCCACGCCCTGGAGCAGGAGCTGGCCGTCTCCGTGGTCACCCACGAGGGGACCGCTGAGATCCGGGGGGAGGACGAGGAGACCGTCTCCCTGGCGGCGGAGACCCTGCGCACCCTGGACAAGATGCGCCGGGTGGGGGAGCCCATGAACGAGTTTGCCGTGTCCCGCGCCCTGCAATTTGTCCGCTCCGGGGAGGCGGCGGCGGCAGTGGCGGCCATGAAGGACGTGATCGCCTACACCTACAGCGGCGGACCGGTGAAGTGCCGCACTGTGGGCCAGCGGCGATACGTCCGGGCCATGGAGGAGAGCACGGTGACCATCGCCATCGGCCCCGCCGGCACCGGCAAGACCTATCTGGCCGTGGCGGCGGCGGTGGCCGCGCTGAAGCGCAAGGAGATAAGCCGGATTGTCATGTGCCGTCCGGCGGTGGAGGCGGGGGAGAAGCTGGGCTTCCTCCCCGGCGATCTCCAGACCAAGGTGGACCCCTACCTCCGCCCCCTCTACGACGCGCTGGATGAGCTGCTGGGCCCGGAGACCGTGGGGCGGTATATGGAAAACCGCACCATTGAGATCGCCCCCCTGGCCTATATGCGGGGGCGGACGCTGAAGAGCTGCTGCCTGATTGCCGACGAGTGTCAGAACATGTCCCTGAGCCAGCACCTGATGATCCTCACCCGACTGGGCGAGGGGTCCAGAATGGTGCTCACCGGCGACGTGACCCAGATCGATCTGCCCAGTCCCGCCGACTCCGGCCTGGAGCGGTGCGCGGAGATCCTGGAGAACCTGGAGGGCATCTCCGTGGTGCGTCTGGGCGGGGCGGACGTGGTGCGCCACAAGCTGGTGGGACAGATTGTCAAAGCCTTTGAGAAGAGCCGCGTCCCGGCGGGACCGACAAAGGAGAAGAATGCGCCGCCTGCCGGCAGGCGGCGCAGGCGGAAATAGGACAGGCCCTTTTAGCTGCGGAATGCCGGACGGATTTTGCGGAAAATGGGCGCAGCACAGCGAAAAAATTTCCCTGAAAATGGTCTTTAGCGTAAAGAGCGAAAAGTGGGGGAGAGAAAAATGATTACAGCGAGCCGCAGCGTACGTCTGGGATATCCTTTGGAGCTGGTTTGGGATGTGGTGACCAGCCTCACCGACACCAGCTGGCGCAGCGACATGGAGCTCTGCCGCGTGACGGGGGACAACACCTTTGAGGAGGTGGCCGGCGGCAGCGCCACTGCCTTTACCATCACGGACAAAACGCCCCCCACGCGCTACGCCTTCAAGCTGAAAAACAGCGCTATGACCGGCAGCTGGGAGGGGCTCTTTGCCTCCGACGGGGAGGGGACGGCGCTTACCTTTACTGAGGCGGTGGAGCTGAAAAATCCTCTCCAGCGCCTTCTGGCGCCGGCATATCTCAGGCACCGGCAGCAGAGGTATCTGCGGGATCTGGAGGGCTATCTCCGGGGGCTGAGCCGCCACGTGGTGCTGATTGACGATCAGGCGGGGGCGGCGGAGGGCCTTCTCTCCCTGCTCCGCCGGACCATCGCCGTGGCGCTGGAGGCCCAGGGGGTGCGTCAGCCCTGTGAGATCAATGTGCGTCTCACAGACGACAGGGGCATCCGGGAGACCAACCGGGAGATGCGGGGGGTGGACAGGCCCACCGACGTGCTCAGCTTTCCCATGTTCGAGCTGAAGCCTGGAGAGGATCCGGGAAAGGAGGCGCTGGACCCGGCCACCGGGCTGGCGCCGCTGGGAGACATGTGTCTCTCCCTCCAGCGGGCCAAAGCCCAGGCCAGAGAGTACGGCCACAGCGTGGAGCGGGAGGCGGCCTATCTGGCGGTCCACTCGGTGCTGCACCTGCTGGGCTACGACCACCTGGACGAGGGCGCGGAGAAGGCCGGAATGCGCGCCCGGGAGGAGGAGATTATGGGACGGCTGGGGCTGGGGAGATAAAATTAGGAATTAGGAGTTAGGAATTAGGAATTTGTTTTGGGGTGGAGAGTGGAGATTTCGGTTAGAATTGGCTTGGAGCATATGGATGTGGATAAGGTAGTTTCTATGCTTCAAAGTACCTATTGGGCCAGGGAGCGGAGTGGGGAGACCATTCGGCTCTCCCTGGAGCATTCCCTCTGCTTTGGGGCTTTTCGGGGGGACGGAGCGCAGGTGGGGTTTGCCCGGGTGATTACCGACTATGCCACCTCCTACTACCTCTGCGATGTGGTGGTGGACCCCTCCTGTCGGGGAGCGGGGGCGGGCTCGGCGCTGCTGCGGGCGGTGACGGGGCACCCGGCGCTGCGGGGACTCCGAGGGATCCTGGCCACCAGAGACGCCCACGCCTTTTATCGAAAGTTCGGGTTTGTGGACGGCGCGCCCATGTTTATGCAGACGCCGGTGACGTTTTGAGGCGCAGTGATGGGGATGTCCTATGAGGAGGCATTCGCGGCCCGCCTGCGGGCCGTTGCGCCGGAGGCCCTACCCTCCCGTCTCCATCTGCTGCCGGAGGATGTGGGGCGCAGCGCCCTGCGGGAGATTTTGGAGACCGGATGCCTCAGTCAGAACACAGCCAATATTGAGCTGGCCCGTCGGGCCATCGCCCAGGTGGACCCGGACTGGCTGGCTGCCCAGCTCCCCCTGACTGCGCCATTCTGTCTCTTTCAGGACCCGGACTGGCAGGAGTGGGAGTTTCGCCGGCTGACGGAGATGCTCCGGGGTCCCTGTGCCGCCGTCCAGTTTCCCAAAGCCTTCGCCTGGCTGGCGGAGTACGCCGGAACCCTTCGCAGCCGGGAGGTGGACGAGGCCATCAGAGACCTTCTGGGAGAATAGAATATACCGCGGGAAATTGCTCAAACCCGCTGAAAAAAGAAAGTTGAGGACTATCTCTATGCCCATTACGAAAACAGCCATGATTACCATTGCCGGACGGCCCAACGTGGGGAAGTCCACGCTGACCAACGCCCTGGTGGGAGAGAAGATCGCCATTGTCTCCGCAAAGCCCCAGACCACCCGCAACCGCATCTGCGGCGTGGTGAACCGGGGGGAGACCCAGATTGTGCTATTGGACACGCCGGGACTGCACAAGGCCCGGACCCGGCTGGGGGACTACATGGTGAAGGTGGTGCGCCAGTCCGTGGCGGACGTGGACGCGGTGTGTCTGATGGTGGAGCCCATCGCCCATGTGGGGCCCCCGGAGCAGGCGCTGATCGACCGGATTCGGGAGGAACATCTGCCGGCGGTACTGGTCATCAACAAGATCGACACCGTGGAGAAGGAGGCTCTGCTGGCCGTCATCGCCGCCTACGCCGCGGCGTATGACTTCGACGCCGTCATCCCCATCTCCGCCGAGCAGGGGGACGGTGTGGATATCCTGATGGACCGGCTGCTCACCTACGCCGCGGAGGGCCCCCAGCTCTTCCCCGACGGCATGACCACCGACCAGCCCGAGCGGCAGATCGTCGGGGAAATTGTCCGGGAGAAGCTGCTGCGGTGTCTGGACAAGGAGATCCCCCACGGCACCGCCGTGGAGGTCACCAAATTTTCTGAGCGGGACAGCGGCATCATCGACGTGGATGTGACCATTTACTGCGAGAAGGCCAGCCACAAGGGGATTATCATCGGCAAACAGGGGGCTATGCTGAAAAAAATCAGCACCGCCGCCCGTCAGGATATCGAGCGCTTCATGGGAACCAGAGTGTACCTGGAGACATGGGTGAAGGTCAAGGAAAACTGGCGGGACAACGTGAACTACATCCGCAGCTTCGGCTACGAGGATACCTGATGCCGCCGGCGGGGCAATCCCGATCAGTAATGGTTTGAAGATTTATTGCGGATAGTATTTTTCTTCCGCCCTCCCCTCGGATTTCCACTTATACCTGCCGCCGCCGCCGGCCAAGCTATCAGCAGGAGGTGGAGCGGTATGGATGGCTATTGGAACCTGTTTTTTGCCACCGGAAGCCCGGTGTTTTACCTGCTGCACCAGCAGAAGCAGACTGAGGGGACACAGGAGCCGCAGAGAGAACCGCCCTCAAAAGCGGAGCTCTTGATAAAAGCCTGCCGACTGGACAACGCAGGGGATTTTTCGTCAGCCTGCTGAAGCGCTCCCGGGACTGCCGGGTGTATCTCCCGGGATTTTGCAGCTGCGTCACGGAAAATATTCCGGTCGGCGGCCGGCTTTATAGTCGAGAGCCGCCGCGGGTTCAGCGGCGGCAGGGAGGAGCAGATGAGAGGGACCGCAAAAGGGCCCCTTTCACGTCAAATCAGCCGCTGGCAGGCGGTAAATTTCAGTTCCGGACTGAAATTTACCGCCCGACGGCGGCGAAGATGACAGCGGAGGTACATAGCGGCTATGGCAAAGGAGCGCCAGGTGGTGCGGGGGATTGTCCTGCGCAGTGTGGACACCGGAGAGGCGGACAAGATGCTCACAGTTCTCACCGCTCAGCTGGGAAAGCTCCCGGTGGTGGCCAAGGGGGCCCGGGGCCGGCGGAGCCGCGTCACCGCGGCTACGGAGCTCTTGAGCTACGCGGAGATGACGCTCTCGGAGAGCCGGGGCTACCAGTACCTCTCGGAGGCCAGCTCCCTGGCCCACTTTCGCTGTCTGCGGCAGGATGTGACGCTGCTGAGCCTGGGCAGCTACTTCGCCCAGCTCACCGACGCGGTGACCTGGGAAGGCATTCCCGCAGGGGATGTGCTGTCCCTGCTGCTCAACGCCCTCTACGCCCTCAGCGAGCTCCGCCGGCCCCAAAAGCTGGTGAAGGCGGCCTTCGAGTGCCGACTGATGGCCCTCTCCGGCTTTGAGCCCCTGCTCACCGCCTGTGCGGTCTGCGGCGCTGCGGAGCCGGCGGCCCCTGTGCTGGATGTAAGCTCGGGTCTGCTCCGCTGCAGGAGCTGTCCCAAAAGCGGAGGGGTGAGCGTACCCCTGACGCCGGCGGCCCTGGCGGCTATGCGCTATGTGCTCTACGGCGATCCCAGGCGGCTCTACTCCTTCTCTCTCCCTCCGGCAGACCTGGATCGAATGGCCCGGGCGGCGGAGACATATGTGACGGCACAGCTGGAGAGAAGTTTCTCCACACTGGAATTCTATCAGTCGCTGACGGAGCACGGGGCGGCGGGGGAATAGGACCGGTGTCAAGGACACAGTTCCGGGCGGAGACGTCTGGGGGCAAGGCGATTTGACGCAGGAATCCCGGGTAGATCCCACAGAAAACAAACGCGGCGCCGGGGAATCGATGCGCCAGGACAGTGTTCTGATGTTCTTCAAACAGACTCCAGGTGGGGACCGGCAGGAACACCCCGCCGGCCCCCTATATGATCGCGGCATGCCCGGCAGGGGGCACAGGGCTGCGCGGGTCGTGTAGAGATTGCCGGACACCCTGCCGCGTACTGTATCCTATGTCCCGGCAGCCCCCGCCGTGCCCCGTCCCCGCGCTGTCCAAAGCGGTCAGGCGGCCTGTACCGCCGCACTTTACATAAGAAAGGACCTGAAGATCATGGTAAAAATTGCTCCGTCTATCCTCTCTGCGGATTTTGCAAATTTAGAGCGGGAGATCCGCCGCATTGAAACCGCCGACTACGTCCATGTGGATGTGATGGACGGCGTCTTTGTCCCCAATATCACGGTGGGCCTGCCTGTGGTTCGCTGCCTGCGGCCTGTCACTGCCCTGCCTCTGGACGTCCACCTGATGGTGGACCACCCGGTGCGCTATGTGGAGCAGTTCTGCGACGCCGGGGCGGATATTGTCACGGTCCACGTGGAGGCGGACTCTCCGGAGCGCACCGCCCTGGCCATAGAGAAGATTCACGCCAGGGGGAAAAGGGCCGGGGTGGTTCTCCGCCCCGGGACGCCCGCCCAGGCGGCCCGCCCCTACCTTGCCGACTGCGACATCATCCTGGTGATGACAGTGGAGCCGGGGTTTGGCGGGCAGAAGTTTATGGCGGACATGATGCCCAAGCTCCGCACTCTCCGCGGCTGGATTGACGCGGAGAACCCCGGCTGCGAGCTGGAGGTGGACGGCGGCGTGGACCCGGTGACGGCGAAGGTGGTCATCGAAAACGGCGCCAATGTGCTGGTGGCCGGCAGCGCGGTCTACGGCGCGGCGGATATCCCCGGCCGGATCGCGGAGCTGAGGGGGTAGAGCGCAATGGAGTACTTTCCCGCGCCGCTGGAGAACCTGGTGGAGCAGTTCCGCAAGCTGCCGGGGATCGGCGGCAAGTCCGCTCAGCGTCTGGCCTTCCACCTGCTGAGCCTTCCGGACGCCCAGGCGGAGGCCTTCGCCGCGGCGATTCTGGAGGCCAAGCGCACCGTCACCTGCTGCCCGGTGTGCCAGAACCTCACCGCCGGGGGGCTCTGTCCCATCTGCGCCTCCCCCCGCCGGGATCAGAACGTCATCTGCGTGGTGGCGGACCCCCGGGATGTGGCGGCCATGGAGCGCTCCAAGGAGTACCGGGGCGTTTACCATGTGCTCCACGGGGTAATCAGCCCCATGAACCACGTGGGCCCCGACGACCTGCACATCAAGTCCCTGCTGGACCGGGTAGCCGGGGGCACGGCGGAGGAGGTCATTATGGCCACCAATCCCGACACCGAGGGGGAGGCCACGGCCATGTACCTGGCCCGCCTGCTGCGGCCCTTCGGCGTGAAGGTCACCCGTCTGGCCTACGGTATCCCCGTAGGCGGCCACCTGGAGTTTGCCGACGACGCCACGCTCATGCGCGCTCTGGAGGGCCGACAGGAGATATAGCTCTGCCGCGGTTCACATTTCTCTGCCCCAGGGGACGATCTATTTTTCTGTTTTTGCTGAAAAAACCGGGCGCAACCGCCAAAAGTTGCGCCCGGTTGGTTGATTTCCCGCCGCGATTCCGCTATTCTGAGCGCAGGAAACCGGTTTGAACTTACCTTGGAGGAGACGCCATGACATACGGAGCGGAAATCAAGCGGGGGCGGGAGGCCAGGTCCCTGACCCAGGAGCAGCTGGCCGAGGCGCTGAACGTCAGCCGTCAGGCGGTGAGCAAGTGGGAGATGGACCTGTCCCGGCCCACACGGGAGAAGCTGGCGCGATTGTCGGAGGTACTGGACATTCCGCCGGAGATCTGGGAGACCATCGACGCGGAGCAGGCGGCGGCGGAGCAGCCGAAAAATGTTGCGAGGCCCTGGCAGATCGCCACCGCCGCGCTGGGGGTGCTGTGCCTCATTCTGGCGGCGTCCCTGGCAGCGGCTCTGTGGCCCAAGCCGCCGGAGGCCGCTCCCGAGGTTGACAACCCCGCAGGCCTGGGGGACCCCCTGCCCCCGGGCTCGGAGCCCACGGAGGTCTCCCCCTTTCCGGAGACCTTGTCCCTGGAGCCCTACCACGACTACGACTTCGGCGACTGGCCCTACGGGACCTATGACCGGGGGCTGCTGCCCATGCTGGATGAGGCGGAGGCGCTGATTGAGAATACCCTCTGGGAGGGCGTTTTGCAGGAGGCCGAAGGGGGTATCCCCACCTACCTGCGGATCGTCCGGGCGGAGCCCATGCCGGAGACGGCGGTGAACCCCAACGGCGGCAATCCCGACAAGCTGCTGTACAATATATACCTGCTCTACGCCATCCCGGACTCCAACGGGGACTATCTCTGGCAGATCGCTTTCCGCATGGCGGATAATATCCCCTGCACGGAGGCGGGGGAGGAACCGGCGGTAACGGCCTTCACCAACGTGCTGGGGAAGGAGGGCTTCCGGGTGGACCTCACCAGCTTCACGGGAGATCTGGACAGCTTCTATATTACCCGGCGGCCCGGCGGGGCTCCGGCGCTGATGGTACTGACCGCGGGGACGGCTTGGGCGGTGGAGACAGACGTGGACGAGGACGGGGTGCTGGAGATCGTCTACCCGGAGATCATCTTCACCCCCACCTACAGGGTCAGCATCATCGACACCGTGGCCGGGGAGGACGGGGCCTACCGCTACACTGTCGATCTGGGGGACCTTCCCGGCCTGTCCTTCGCCCCGGAGAAGGGAGGCTTTGTGGTCACCGACGGGCAGCAGGCGGTGATGGCCCGGTATATCCTGAAAAGCGGCCGCCTGGAGCGCCGCCCGGTGACGGACTTCACCGCTATGGACTACATCGACGCGGCGGACACCATCCTGACCTTTGTGACGGAGGATGCCGGCATTCTCTCCGACGGGAAGGACCCGGACGAGGTGATTTACACCGGTACACACCGCATCACCCACCGGCAGCGGGCCTACCTGGCCCTGGAGGAGCTCTACCGGATGACCGGCCTGAAGGTCCACAGCTGCTATGTCGCCGCCAGCGAGTACGGGGTCTGCTTCTCCCTGCTCCCCGACGGCTTCAATCAGCGGTCCTTCTACTCGGCGCACCTTCCCGAGGCCCTGGGAGGCGTTGGCATCCCCAGCTTCCACATCACCTACCGGGAGATGGAGAACTGCGAGTGGTCCCCCCTGTCCGCCACAGATGCCGCCTGTCCCCCGGATGGGGCGGAGCGCGTGGAGGCCCTGAAATGGACCTACGACAGGATGTCCCTCTTCCGCACCGGTGAGGTGGAGCGCATCTCCGGGGAGGAGCTTACCTGCACCAACGGCGACCTGTTTCTGTGTACCCTTCAGAAGACGGAGCAGGGCTGGCTCCTCTCGGACCTCTACGGCCCCTACCCCGACGGCGAGGTGAACCACTGAGCGGATTTTCCCTATTTTTCGCAGGGCTGAATACTTGTCAAATTTTTATATACCTTTAATCTATATGTTTATAGGGTTTTATGTGATCGGCGGCAGCATTGGAACATGCAGGGCTGATTTCTGAGACGACAATAGTCTGTGCAAAGCACTGTGCCGCAGCGCATTCAGTGTTTTCGACAACATCCCCTATTATACGACAGGTTGTTCAAACAACACGGTTCGACGCAGGGCAGACGGTCAAATTTGCGCGAATCAGGTTTCCTGTCTCCGTGCAACTTTTCGCATTTCCCGGCATAGAATATCGGGTAGTGTCAAAATGCGAAAAGGAGGAAGCGTATGGACCCAAAGGACCCCTGCGGCGATGTGGATGATCTGATCTATTCAGACGACTGGTATCCCAGTGACCGATAAAGCGGAGCGTGTTCAACACGCTCCGCTTTAGCTTGTCAAAAAAACCGATGGTTTTTTTGACAAGCTAAAGCAAATTTCGGCCGATGGCCGAAATTTGTCGCTGTGCCTGAGCCGCGCAGCGGCGAAGAAATGCCCTTGGGGTACGGGCGGGCGATTTGACGCGAAAGGAACCCCTCTTGGGTTCCTTTCACACTATCCTCCTTACCGCCATCCTGCTCTGTCCCTCCTTTGACGGACTGTAATAGACTGTAATAAAGCGGGGATGGAAAAGAATTTTGACATTCCCGCTGCCCCGTTGTAAAATGAATGCGATAGACATTTCTGTCCCCCTGCGGTACAGTGAAAGCACAGAGGAGGTGCGCTATGGAGATTGGCCGGCAGCTGCGGCAGGCCCGGCAGGCCCGGGATCTGACGCAGGAGGAACTGGCGGAACGGCTGAAGGTCAGCCGGCAGACCGTCAGCAACTGGGAGAACAATCGGTCCTACCCGGACATCGTCAGCCTGATCGCCCTCAGCGATCTCTACGGCCTCAGCCTCGACGAGCTTGTAAAGGAGGACAGACGTATGATAGACCATCTGGAGGAGAGCACCAACGCGGTGCGGCAGCGGCAGAAGCTGTCCAAGCTGATAACGGTAGCCGTGTACCTGTCGATCTGGACACTGTGCCTGTTGAGTTTCTGGGGGAATCACTGGATGGGCGGATTTGTGGACGCCATGGGCTACTCGCTGCTGGTGTTCTATCTGATCCTGCCGGTGACCACGCTGGTGCTGTCCCTGTGGATTGGGCGGGACCGGGCCTGGACCGGGGAGCGGTGGCTGATGCTGCTGTTCTTCGGGGCCATGTACATGCTGGCTCCCTACGCCACATTCTCCCTGGCGAACGCCCTCTACAGCGGAAACCGCCGCCTGCCGGAGCTGGGAACGATGCTCCCCGGCATCCTCTGCGCCGCCGCCGGGATGGGGATCGGGAGCCTCCTGCGCCGGAGAGCGGAGCGGCGGAACCGCACAGCGCAACAGGGGGATGCCGCGTGAATAAGCGGCATCCAAGACCGTTATGCCCTCCGGCAAGTTCCCGACAAAATACAGAAAATTACCGGCCTGATTGTAGAATCAGGCCGGTAATTTTTTCCGTCAGTCCATGTGGGAAAACGCAGGAGGGCCTGGATCGGGCACATGCACACCCTGCCGGATCAGGTTCCACTCTTTTCTGTCCCGCCTTTTTTGCCGTCCCCCTGCCCCCTCTTCCCTCTCACTACACTCCGGCGATGACGCCGCCGCCCAGGACCAGATCGCCGTCGTACAGCACCACCGACTGCCCCGGCGTCACCGCCCGCTGGGGCGTGTCAAAACGCACCCGCACCCGGCCGTCCGCCAGCACCTCCGCCACAGCCGCCGCGCCGCGCCGGCTGTGGCGGATCTTTGCCTCCGCCCGGACGGTCCCCGTCGGACAGGCTACGGACACCCAGTTAAACGCCTCCGCCGTCAGTGTGCTGCTGTAGAGATCGGCGTCGTCCCCCAATATTACCCGGTTATTCTCCCCGTCCTTGGCCACCACATACAGCGGGCGGTCCGCGCTGACGCCCAGTCCCCGCCGCTGGCCCCGGGTGTAGGCCGGCAGGCCCCGGTGGCGGCCCAGTACGCGCCCTTGCGCATCCACGAAGTCCCCCGGCTCCCCCACGTCGCCGCCGAAGCGCTCCAGGAAGGCCATATAGTCCCCGTCGGGCACAAAGCAGATGTCCTGACTGTCCGGGCGGTGGGCGCTCTCCAGCCCTGCCGCTGCGGCTATGGCCCTGACCTCCCCCTTCCCGTAGTCCCCCAGGGGCAGCAGCAGGCGGCTGAGCACCTCCTGTCCCAGGGGATAGAGAAAATAACTCTGGTCCTTGGCGGCGTCCGCCCCGCGGAGAAGCTGATACCGGTCTGAGGCGGCGTCGTAGCGAACCCGGGCGTAGTGGCCGGTGGCGATATAGTCGAAGTCCAACTCCTTGCCTCGCTGGAGCAGGGCGGCAAACTTCACCTCCCGGTTGCAGCTGATGCAGGGGTTTGGCGTCCGCCCTGCGCCATAGTCCGCCGCGAAGGGCTCCAGCACCGCCCTGCGGAAGGCGGCGCTGAAATTGAAGGGGAAGTGGTCCATTCCCAGGCGGTCCGCCGCCTTTCGGGCGGCCTCCACGTCCTCCAGAGAACAGCAGGTGCTCTCCCACTCCATCCCCAGCGCCCCATTGTCGAACAGCCGCAGGGTGCAGCCGGTAACCTGATACCCCTGCCGCTGAAGCAGCACCGCCGCCGCCGAGCTGTCCACCCCGCCGCTCATCCCCAGCAGAACCTTCTCCATACCGCGCCCTCCCGCTCTTTCCTGTCCGCAGTATACCACATTCAAACAGAAAATACCAGAGTGCCGTCTTGCGGCGGAGCTGCCTCCATGTTATAATAGTAAAAGAAAACAATTTTATGCCCGGTTTTATCCGCCATATCCACCCACATCACCGAAGGAGGGACCACCCATGACACTGCGCAGACTTCTGCCGCCTCTGCTGTGCCTGCTTCTGCTGACAGGCTGCGCCGCCCCGGAGGAGGACGGCCCTCTGTCCAACACCCCGCCGGCTGCCGGTGAGGCGGCGGACCGGGTGACGCTGTACACCTATGACGGGGAGACGGTTACCGCCCGGCGGGTTGCCGACCGGGAGACGGGCGAGGCCGTCGCCGCCGCCCTCGCCGCTGTCAGCGCGCCCCAGTCGGAGGAGTGGACGGCGGACCGGACAGAGCTGCCGGTCTATGCTGTGGAGCTGCGCGGCCAGGACGACCAGATCATCCGCGGCGCCTGGTCCGGCGGCTATTGGGTCACCGAAGAGGGGACGGCCTTCCGCTTCGACCTCGACTTCTCCGCCCTGGAGACAACATACGCCTGGAGGGAAGCGAAGACCTATCCCTCCGTCACCGCGCTGCCCTGCGCCCGCGCCCTCTTTTGCTGTCGGGACGGCTGGCGGGGAGATCTGCTCACCCCGGCAGGTCCCCTGACTCCGGCGGAGGGGATCGCCATGGCGGTGACAGCTCTGGAGGACGGCCAGCTGTGCGCCGTGCTGCGCAACGAAACCGGGGAGGGGTACACATATGGGGAGAGCTTCTCCCTCCACGTGCTGCTGGACGGCGTTTGGCGGGACGTACCGCCCCGGAGCGACCTGCTCTTCAACCTCATCGGCCGCCCCCTTCCCGCCGGCGCGGAGAGGGACGTCCGCTTTGACATCGGTTTTCACTACGGCGACCTCCCCGCCGGACACTACCGCGTCGTGATCTGCGACGACATCGCCGGGGAGTTTGACATATAACCGTCTCCTCCCCAGGGATAAAATCCGGAGTGCTGCCCGCGTCGGCAGCGCCGGACAGGCCGAAATCAACAGTGGAAAAACCTGCAAATCTGTGATATAATAGAAAAGTTGACAAAATCGTGTCGGATGAATGCCCCAGCAGATGTTGGCCAGTTTGTTGAAAAACCGCAGGAATATCAAATATATTCCCGGAAATTCTCAAAAGGAATTTACAAAAACCATCCCAGCCGGCGGATGATTTCGTCAACCGTCCTACAATATCCCCTGCTCGAGGCCCCCTCCCATCAACAGGAAACGGAGATTTCACCTATGGAAAACCGAAAGAAACGCTGGGGCGACCGGCGGGACGCCCGCTGGGTTCGGGAGGTGGACGGGCTCCACGCCATGTTCCCCCACCTGATGCCCAAACGCACCGACGCCGAGGTCTATATCAACATCGATCTGGATGTCACGGATACCCTGGCCTACATCGCCCGAAAAAACCAGAGCGGGAGCGAGTACCGTACCACGCTGTTCCACTGCATGCTCATGTCCATCGCCAAGACCGTCTACCTGCGGCCCAATCTGAACCGCTACATCTCCGGCCGGCGCTACTACCAGCGCCACAGGATCACCCTGGGCTTTGTGGCCAAGCGGCGCTTCGAGGACCACAGCGAGGAGACCCTCATTGTGGCCGAGGCCCCGGAGGACTGGACCCTCTCCGCCGCCACGGAGCGGGTGGCGGGCACCGTCCACAAGGTCCGGGAGGGGACAAGCTACGGCCTGGACGGCACGCTGAACTTCCTCAAGCATATGCCGCGGTTTGTGATGATGTTTATTATGTGGTGCTTCCGCACCCTGGATTTCTTCGGGAAGATGCCGCGCTCTCTCACGGAGGACGACACCAACTACGCCACAGTGCTCCTCACGAATCTCGGCAGCATCAAGTGTCCCAGCATTTACCACCACCTGAACAACTACGGCACCAACTCCATCATCGCCGCCATCGGAACCATTCACAAGGCGGAGATCATCGGCGAGGACGGGACAAGGCGTATCCGGGATGTGGTGGACCTGGGCGTCACCATTGACGAGCGGATCGCCGACGGGTTTTACTTCGCCCGGTCGCTGAAAATCGTACAGTACATGCTGGCCAATCCCGCGCTGCTGGAGCGGCCTCTGAAGGAGGAAATTGACTTTGTCTGCTGATCTGAACACCCCGTCTGGCTCCGCCGTCAAGGCCCCCTGGCTGAAGCACGCAGGCGACACCCCCGCCCATCTGGAATATCCGGACTGCTCCATGGCCGAGGCCCTGGAGCGCTGCGCCGGGCAGTACCCCGGCCACACCGCCTACATCTTCATGGGCCGCAAAACCAGCTACCGGGCCCTTATGCAGGAGGTACACCTCTGCGCCCGGGCGCTGAAGTCCATGGGGATCCGCGCCGGGGACCGGGTGACCATCGCCATGCCCAACTGTCCCCAGACGGTGGTGATGCTCTACGCGCTGAATATGGTTGGGGCCGTGGCCAACATGGTCCACCCCCTGTCCAGCGAGCGGGAGATCGAATTCTACCTGAAGGAGTCCCGCTCCATCTCCGCCATCACCCTGGACCAGTTCTACCACAAGTTCGAGGCTATCCGCCAGAACGTGGACCTGGACAACATCATCATCGCCTCCATCAAGGACGCACTGAGCCAGCCCATCCGCACCGGCTACATGCTCACCGAGGGCCGGAAGCTCCAGAAGATCCCCAAGGACGCCCCCATCCTCCGCTGGAAGGAGTTCCTCCGCCGGGGGAGCAGCTACCACTGGAAGTACCGGGCCAAGGTGAAGGCCGACGACCCGGCGGTGATCCTCTACAGCGGCGGCACCACCGGGATCACCAAGGGGATTCTCCTCTCCAACCGGAATTTCAACGCCCTGGGAGCCCAGATTCTGGCCACCAACCCCTTCTTCCGCCCCGGGGACCGGATGCTGGCGGCCATGCCCGTGTTCCACGGCTTCGGTCTGGGCGTGTGCATCCACACCATGCTGATGTACGGCGGCTGCTGCATTCTGGTGCCCCGGTTTACGCCGGACAGCTACGCAAAGCTGCTTTTAAAGTACCGCTGCAATCTCATTGCCGGCGTGCCCACGCTGTATGAGGCCCTGCTGCGCCTGGACAAGATGAAGGGCACGGATCTGAGCTGCCTCAAGGGGGTCTACTCCGGCGGGGACAGCCTGTCCATCGAGCTGAAAAAGCGGCTGGACCAGTTCCTCTACGACCACCACGCGGCGATTCAGGTTCGGGAGGGCTACGGTCTCACCGAGTGCGTCACCGCCTCCTGCCTGACGCCTCTGCACATGGCCAAGGAGGGGAGCATCGGCATCCCCTTCCCGGACACCTTCTACAAGATCGTGCGGCCCGACACCGAGGAGGAGCTGCCCTACGGCGAGGCCGGGGAGATCTGCCTCAGCGGCCCCACGGTGATGCTGGGCTATCTGGACCACCCGGAGGAGACGGCGAAAACCCTGCGCCGCCACGCCGACGGCCTGACCTGGGTCCACACCGGGGACCTGGGAACCATGGACGAGGACGGCTTCGTCTACTTCAAGCAGCGGATCAAGCGTATGATCGTCACCAGCGGGTACAATGTGTACCCCTCCCAGCTGGAGAATATTTTTGACGCCCATCCGCTGGTGCAGATGAGCTGTGTGATCGGGGTGCCGGACGCGCTGAAGATACAGAAGGTAAAGGCGTTTATCATGCTCAAGCCGGGGGAACTCCCTTCCGACGAGAACAGGGATATTCTCATGGCCTATGCCAGAAAGAACATCGCCAGGTATGCGCTGCCCTATGACATCGAATTTCGGCAGGAGCTGCCCAAGACCCTGGTGGGGAAAGTGGCGTACCGCGTGCTGGAGGAGGAGGAGCTGGGAAAGCGCTCCTCCTGAGTCTGAGGGGAGCCGGAAGGCTCTCCTCCTCAGCTTGTCGAAAACCCGTTGGGGGGTTCGACAAGCTGAGGCAAATTGCGGCCGATGGCCGCAATTTGTCGCCGCGGCGGGTTGATTTGACGCGAAAGGAACCCCTCTTGGGTTCCTTTCACACTATCCTCCTTACCGCCAGCCACCCCGCAGCGTTCCGCGCGACCGCGCCAGCGGGAGCGCGTCTCGCGCCCGCCGCAGCGGGCGCAAGCCCCGCTGGCATTTGTGCTATGATCTCCCTTGACAAAAAGATTTCTGCGCGGGAAAGGAAGCGTACCATGGGCAAATTTGACAACGTTCTGTTGGCCAGCGACTACGACAACACGCTGGTCTACACCCAGAGCATTTTTGACGGCGGCGGCGCGGTGCCGCCCATCCCCCCCTACAACCTCCAGCGGCTGCGCTACTTCACAGAGAACGGCGGCCGTTTTACCCTGGTCTCCGGACGGACCTGGGCGCTGGTGAAGCATCTGCTTTCCGGCCTGCCCATCAATGCCCCTGTGGGTATCGGCAACGGCGGGGGAATCATGGACCCGGCCACCGGGAATTACCTCTATCAGCACGCCCTGCCGGAACGGGTAGAGGCCGATATGGCGGTTATCCTTGCCGCCTTTCCCACCCTCTCCTGTGAGATTTACAGTGCCGACCACGCCTGTTACGCCATCCGTCCCTGCCCCTTTACTTACCGCCACGCCTCCTACTCCGGCTATGCCTTTACTGTGGTGGATGACCTGCGCCAGTGCGCTCAACCCATTCTGAAAATCCTCTTTGAGGGGGAAAACCGGGAGGAGCTGGTACAGGTGGCGCGGTTTATCTCCGCCCAGAGCTGGGCCGGGGAATACGAGCTGATTTTTTCCAAGGACACTCTTTTAGAGTTTGCCGCCAGGGGAGCGGTGAAGGGGAATCTGCTGCGCAAGCTCTCGGAGCTCTGCGGCATCGGTATGGACCACGTGTACTGCATCGGCGACCAGGAGAACGACCTCTCCATGCTCCAGGCGGCTAAAGAGGGTTTCTGTCCCGCCGACGCCGCCGATGTGGTTCTCCGCTCCGGGGCCACGGTGCTCTGTACCTGTCAGGAGGGGGCCGTCGGGCAGGTGGTGGACCGTCTGGACGCCATCTATTGACGGGTATCTGTTTATGAGCAGCTTTTTACAAGACGAGGAGGGCGCCTACCGGGAGCGGCTGCTGGCGCTGCTGGAGCGCATCCCCCGGGGCGTCCCCGCCGGGTGGGAGCGGGAACGGTACGCCGTGGGCGGGCTGCGGTACATCGGCTTCTCCGCCGTACAGACGGAGAAGCTGATCTGCGTCTCCTCCCAGGGGCAGCGGGTGATCGACTGCAAAACCGGGGAGAAGTTAAGCTGCGACGGGGACTTCGACGAGGACAGCCTCATCGCCTGCGCCGGCCTGCTGGGGGACGAGCTGGTTCCCCTGGCCGGGGAGGGCGGCGGCGCTCTCCGGCGCTTCGGCGGGGCCGGGGACGCTCTGGATACGGCGGCCCCCTTCTGGCCCAGGGAGCAGGTGATCTTCATGCCCGGGTTTGTCTCCTGGTATCAAAATCCAGAGGCCTGTGCGGTGATCTTTGACGACTACGCGCTCCGCGCCTTCGGCTTCAGCCGCTGCGGAAGCTACTTCGCGGTGGCCTGCTCTCACACGCTGGATATCTACCGCAGGACAGGGGAGAAGGCCATACAGAATTGGCGAAAAAGCTGAAATGTTACTATGGGTTGCTTGTGGCAACGGACAGATTCTCGTATACTGTTGGCAGCGACTGAAAGAAAGGAGGTTGCTTCTGATGTTATATGAGAACATTAAAGCGATCAGAAAATCAAGAGGGCTTTCACAGGAAGAGCTTGCGGTCAAGCTGAATGTGGTGCGGCAGACAATCTCCAAGTGGGAAAAGGGACTTTCTGTACCCGATTCCGACATGCTGCTCTCCCTGTCGGAGGCACTTGAAACACCTGTGAGCACTCTGCTGGGGGAAGCGGTTGCTGCGCCGGAGGTTGACGATTTAAGGGCAATTGCTGAAAAATTGGAGATTATAAACCTACAGCTTGTGCAAAAGAAGGCCGAGAGAAGAACGATTATGCAATGGCTGCTCATTTTACTGTGGTTGGTCATTGCAGTCACCTTTGCGGTCTTGACCGTATGGAACAGTCCTTACCTGGGTTGGGACTATACGGATCCTCAGACCGCCGTTGTCGGCGTGGCTTTTCACGCGCTTGAATGGGTGTTTGTCCGATTGGCGCCCGTTGCCCTTTTGGGCGCAATCATTGGCATTTTCTCGACCTGGAGGAGCGTGTAAAGCCGCTCCGCCGCCCCAGTGCAGGCGCTTCCCCACAGCGGCGCATAAAATCGCGCGAAAAATGGCAGGACAAGCCGTGGCTTGTCCTGCCATTTTTTCTCAGCTCCTGCGCTTTGAGAGGGCCGCCCAGGTCTCGGCGTACACCCTCTCCGCCAGTGGGTCCTCTCCCGCGCCTGCCGCCGGCCGGGGCCAGCCGCGAAGGGCAAACAGCCGCTCTGTCAGGAGGGAGAGAAAGGCCGGGTTCTTCACCAGCACCGGGCCGGTGATATGGGTGGCGAACACGTTGCCCGACACATAGCCCTCGGGGCCGTTCTGGACCTCGTTCCCGAGGCCCATGGGGAGGGAGGAGAACAGGGGGGTCTCCACGCCGGCGGTGTAAGAGCACTTGTTCATAAAACCCACCGTCTCCGGCTCCCACAGGACGGGCGCGGCAATCACGTCGTGGGGGGTGCGGCGGCCCGTCTCCACGGTGGTGAAGGAGGCAAAATGCAGGGCGGGCCAGACCTTCCCCCACCTGTCGGTGACGGAGGCGCCTAAAACCTCCATGGCGTTTCCGGTGAAGAGGAGCACCGCGCCCCGGTCCACGGCGGCCTGCAGGGCGTCCCTGTGGGGCAGGAGGGCGGTGAGGGCCGCCTTCTGGGTCCGCTCCGTGCCCGCGCCCATGTAGATAAAATCGGTGCGGGCGAAGTCCGGGGCATCCTCGAATAGGGCCTTGTCCAGACTGACGGAGACCCCCAGGGCCTCCAGGCGGCGGCGGAGCGCCAGCACGTTGGCGTACTCCCCGTAGAGGGACATGGCGTCGGGGTAGAGGTGGAGAATTTGCAGCTTCATGCCCGGCCCTCCTTTCTGATCTCCGGCAGGTTCAGCAGCTTGTCCCGGTCGGAGAAGCAGGTGACCACGTAGAGCTCGCCGTCATCCTCCTCCGAGAGCAGCAGGTCCGCCGCCTCCCGGACGGTCTCCAGAACCTCTGTCTTCTCCGCCGGGACGCCGGTATAGGAGAAGCGGAGGGCCAGATCGCCGCAGTACCTCCCGCAGAGGAGAATCTTCCCGATGTGGGGGGCGTTCAGGCGGTCAAAGTCGATATCCCAGAGCCAGCTGGTCTCCCCGGTGAAGTACTTGCGGGAGATGGCGTCCACGATGACGAGCACCGTACAGGGCTCCCCCGCGGCGGCGATATAGGCTAAGTTGGTGTCGTAGGCGATAGAGTTCTCGTGCTTGCTGGTGAGGAGGGTGCCCCGGCGCCGCCCCAGGGTGAAGGTGACCATTCGGCCATTCTTCAGAATATAGTTGCTGATTACCCCGGCCATGACGGACCTGTCCGCTCCCGACAGGACGCAGACCGACCAGGCGGCCAGAATGTTGTAGACGTTGTAGATGCTCCTGAAAGCCAGGGAGATATCCGCCTCGCCGTTGATGGTGAGCCGCCCCTCCTTCAGATCCAGCGCGGTGACGGCGAAATCGGCGGCGGGGCGGGCGTGGCCGCAGGCGGGGCAGCGGTAGTGCCCGATGTGGGCGTAGTGGTAACAGGAGTACGCCATGGGGCCCTTGCACACCGGACAGCGGGCCCCGTCGTGGTAGACGCCCCGGTGCTCTCTGGTACTCACCGAGCACTCGTCCAGCCCGAACCACTTCACCCTCTCCGGGTCGTGGTCCCTGGCAAAGCAGGAGACCAGGGGGTCGTCGGCGTTGAGCACCAGGGTGGTGTCCGGGTGGATGGCGGGGAGGATGGCGTCGTAGACCCACTCCGGGTGGCCGTTGCGGCTGAGCTGGTCCCGGTAGAGATTGGTGATGACGAAGTGGGTGGGGTGGAAATGCCGGAAGGACACCCGGGCATACCGCTCGTCGCTCTCCAGAAGGAGCACATCCCCCCGCATTCTGCCGCGCAGCGTGCAGTGGCAGAGGATCAGGGTGGCGACACCCTCAACCTGGTTGGATCCCTCGGCGTTGTAAACCACGTCCAGGCCCTGGGCGCGGAGGATGGCCGCGATCATCTCCACGGTGGAGGTCTTGCCGTTGCTGCCGGTGACGGCGATAATCCGCTCCGGCAGCTTCACCCGGCGGAGCACGTCCGGGCAGAGTTTTAAGGCGTACTGCCCCGGCAGACTGCTCCCCTTGCCCACCAGCTTTCCCACAAAGCGCAGCAGTCTGCACAGCACGATGGCCAGCATCATTCTCAAAGTCGATCCCCTCCTCACTGGTACAGGACGTGTTCCGTATCCCGCAGGAAGGCGGATACGGCCCGATTGAACTCCACACTGCGGCGGCTGGCGATGAAGTGGTCCCCCCTGAGCACCACTAACCGCCCCTCGCCGAGACTGTCGGCGATGAGCCGGGAGTGGGCGGCGCGGATCATGTCCCGGCTGCCCACGATCACCAGCACCGGCATCTTCAGCGCGGCCAGGTCCTCCGGGCGGATGTGGGGCTCCTTCACCATCAGTCCCAGCAGCTCCGTCCTGCGTCTCGCCTTCTCTCCCCGCCCCCGGCAGGCGGCGCAGTAGCCCAGGATGATGGGCAGCTGTACCGAGGGCTTCACCCCCGACGGGCTCAAATTGGCCCCGTTGAGGATCAGCCGGCTCACCCGGTGGGGGTAGCGCAGGGCAAAGGTCAGGGCAATGTTCCCCCCGTCGCTGAACCCCAGGATATCGGCGCGTAAAATCCCCTGGCGGTCCATGAAGCAGAGTAGGTCCTCAGCAAACTGGTCTATGGTAAAGGGCGCGGTCCCCCGGGGGGACTGCCCATGGCCCCGGGTGTCCACGGCGTAGACCCTCCGGCTCTTGGCGAAGTAGGGGATCTGGCGGGCGAAGTAGTCCCCTCTCTCCCCGTTCCCGTGGAGCAGGATGAGGGGATGGCCCTCCCCCTGCGCGGTGAAGTGCAGTCGAATATCCGGCATAGTTGTTTCCTCGGCGGTTTCTGTAGAATACGAAAACAGGACCGGCGATTTTTGGGCTCCCAATTCGCTTTCGCGCCCCCGGCGTCTGAACGGCTGTTTTCGTTGTGCAGTCATCCTCGGCTGTGGAGGATTCCGATCACGGTTTTACCTTGTGCGCAGTGATAATTGTATAGCTATGGGCGTTGACTGTTATCCTGCAAGTATCTGTAACTGCATACCAATTTTTCCCGATTCTTTCCATTTTCGTACCGCGATCCAAAATCTGTGCTCTGCACCATTGGACAATGTCCTCCGCTTCCATCTGCAAGTTCCTTTTTATCCTCTCCGCGCCCAGTTCCGTTGTATGCAGCTTATCGATATTTTCAATCAAGGAATTCACGCAATTCCCCCTCCCCCGTGTCAAAACAGTCTTCACGCGAGATATACCATCAATGCGGCGATGTCTGCGGGAGAGACCCCGGAAATACGACTGGCCTGGCCCAAATTTAACGGTTTTACCGCGCTCAGCTTCTCCCGGGCCTCCAAGCGGAGGCCGTCGATGGACCGGTAGTCCAGATCCGGCGGCAGGGCGCGGCCCTCCAGCCTCGCGAACTCCTCCACCTCCTGGATCTGGCGGCGGATGTAGCCCTCGTACTTCACCGAGATCTCCACCTGCTCCGTCACCTCATCCGGCAGGTCCGGCCGGCAGGGGTCGAAGGGGGCCAAATCGGCGTAGCCCACCTGGGGCCGGCGGAGAAGGGCGATCAGCGGCGCGCCGTCGCTTACTGGGGCGGTGCCCCGGCTGGCGAGCAGCTCGTTCAGTTCCGGCGAGGGGGCCACCCCCTGAGCGGCCAGACGCCTGATCTCCCGGTCCACCGCCGCGTACTTCTCCTCCACGCGGCGCAGGCGCTCCCGGCTCACAAGACCGATCTCCCAGCCGATCCGGCACAGGCGCTGATCGGCGTTGTCCTGGCGGAGGAGGAGGCGGTACTCGCTCCGGCTGGTCATCATGCGGTAGGGCTCGTCGGTGCCCTTGGTCACCAGATCGTCGATCAGCGTACCGATGTAGCTCTCGCTGCGGCGGAGGATGAGGGGCGGCTTCCCCTGGAGCTTCCGGGCGGCGTTGACGCCGGCCACAAAGCCCTGGACCGCCGCCTCCTCGTAGCCGGAGGAGCCGTTGAACTGCCCCGCGC
>CANDEH010000031.1 GCA_947383645.1 uncultured Clostridia bacterium
CGTCGATGCCCCGGGTGGGCTCGGACACGAAGAGGAACTTGGGCTCCAGGGCAAAGGCCTTGGCCAGGCACACCTTCTGCTGGTTGCCGCCGGAGAGCTCCCGGGCCTTCTGCCTGGAGCTGGTGCACTTGATTTGCAGCTCGTCGATATACTTCTGGGTTACCGCGTGGATGGCCTTCTCGTCCCGCCACTTCACCAGGCCGCCCAGAAGGATCTTCAGGAACTTGTTCTGAATCTGCATGGCGGGGAAGGCCACGTTCCACTCCAGGGACTCGTCCAGGAGCAGGCCCACCTCCCGCCGGTCCTCGGACACGAAGGCCAGGGAGGCGTCCAGGCACTTGCGGGGGCTGTTCAGGGGGATCTCCCGGCCGTCGAACACCACGGTGCCGCCGGCCTCGTAGAGGCCCATGATGCCGTTGGGGATGCCCAGCTTCCCCTGGCCGGCCAGACCGCCGATGCCCAGGATCTCGCCCTCCCGCACGTCCAGGGAGACGTTGCGCACGGTTTCACCGGGCATATCCACCCACAGGTTCTGGATGGACATGGCGATTTTGCCGCCGGCCTGGTCGTCCCTGGCCGCAGTCTGGACGGCGGCGCTGTGTACGTCCCGGCCCACCATCCAGCGGGTGATGTCCTCCACGCTGGTCTCCCTGGCGGGCACGTCCCGGACCACATGGCCGTCCCGCATGACCACCACCTTGTCGCACACCGCCAGAATCTCGTGGAGGCGGTGGGTGATGAAGATCACGGAGATGCCCTGGGCGGCCATGCCCCGGATGGAGTCCAGAAGGGCCTCGGCCTCCTTCTCGGTGAGCACGGCGGTGGGCTCGTCCAGAATCAGCAGCTTCAGCTGGTCCTTGCTCAGCTCCCGGGCGATCTCGGTGAACTGCTTGTGGCCCACAGGCATACTGCTGATGACCATCTTGGCGTCGATCTCCACGCCCATCTTCTTGATGGCCTCGGCGGAGCGGCGGTCCATCTCCTTGTAGTCCAAGGTGTTGAGCCGCTCGCCGAAGACCTGGGAGACCACGTTTCGCTTCTGGGGCTCCCGGTTGAGGAGGATATTCTCCGTGGCGGTGAAGCCGGGGATCAGGGAGAACTCCTGGTGGACCATGCCGATGCCCGCCTTCAGCGCGTCAAAGGGGGTGTTGAACACCGCCTTCTCGCCGTGGAGGAGGATGTCGCCCTCATAGCCGCCGGTCTCCCGGATCACATCCATGCCGAAGAGGATCTTCATCAGTGTGGACTTGCCCGCGCCGTTCTCACCGCACAGGCCCAGGACCTGGCCCTCGCCCAGGGTAAAGTTGATGTCGGTGAGGACCTGGTTGCCGAAGAAGTCCTTCTTGATGCCTCGCATCTCCAGCAGGGGAGCATTTGGATTGCCTATCGAAATCACACCCTTTATTTAAGATATGCAGAGATATTCAGAGACCTGTATTCACAACCGCAAACGCCGTCGGGCGGGAGGTCCTTCCCCTGTCCGCCATTTTCAGTTGTGAATACAGGTTGTACGGGAAGGAGGGGGGAGGTGCATCCTCCCCCCTCCTCTCATCATTGACTTCCGATGAACAGCAGCGCGCTGCTTACTTCACGGTGAAGTACTTCTCGGGAACCTCCACGTCGGTGGCGCCCATGAACTTGCCGGGATTACCCATGATATAGGTATCCTGGTAGATCAGGAACACGTTGTCCTCCTTGACGCCGGTGTCGGCATTGGTGTAGCCGGAGCCGTTCCAGGCGGCCTTGGGGGAGAACTCCTGCAGGGCGGCGGCCACGTCGTCCATGTCGGCGATCTCGCTCTTGCCCTCGATCACGTTGATGGCGTGCTGGGCCAGACCCGCGGACAGGCAGTAACCATAGGAGTAAGCCCAGGTGCCGAAGCGGCCCTCGCCGCCGGCGTCCACGACGGCCTTCTCCACCTTGGCCAGAATGGCGTCAAAGTCGCCGGCCTCGGCAGTCAGGTCCAGATCGCCCAGGGCGTTGGGGTAGCCCATCAGAGGAGAGGGCAGGTCGGCCTCGATGAAGTAGCCGCCCAGCTCCAGCAGGCGCTGCAGCAGAGGAGCGGTGTGGGCGTCGTTGGTGCAGAAGTAGGCGGAGTTCTTGCCGTACTTGGCAATCCACTCGGGGGCCTTCTCCAGCACGTAGGCCTGGGCGCCAGTGACGCCCACGTCGGTGGTGGGATCGGGAGCGGTCTCCTGCACGAAGGTCATGCCGAACTCCTTGCAGGCCTCGGTCATGACGGCCACACGGCGGCTCATGGTCTCATAGGACATGTGCCGGGGGAAGGAGATGTGGACGAAGGTGTCGCAGCCCAGATCGTGGGCGGTCTTGATAATCAGGTAGCCGCGGGAGACGAAGTCGTTGTTGCAGACCAGGTCCGCGGGGGCGCCCACCACGGGCAGGTCCTCATGGGCCTCGCCGGCGATGCACAGGATGTCGGGGCGGCGCTCCTTGATCTGGGTGAAGGCCTCGGCGGTGCCGGGGACGGACTGGTTGACGATGATGGCCTTCATCAGAGGATCGTCGGACATGTTGACGATGGTCTGGATGGTGGTCTCCAGCTCCTCGGTGAAGTTATCGGGGTAGGTGGCCAGCTTCACCTTGTCAGCGCCGTACTTGGCCTGGATGGCCTCAGCGCCGCGGAGATCGTCCTCGGACTGGGACACGGTGCCGGTGATGATGCCGATGTGCCAGTCGTCAGCGGTGTTGGTATCGTCGGGGGTGTTGGTGTCGTCGGGCTGATTGGTGTTCTGGTTGCCGCCGTTGTTGGACGGCTGGTTGCTGTTGTTGCCGCAGCTCACCAGAGCGAAGAGCATGGTCAGCGCCAACAGCAGGCTGAGAATTCTTTTCATGCAAACCTCCTATATTTCCTTGTGGAACAATTATGCAAACCTCCGCCTGTTTCCATATATGGAAACAGAAAAAGGTGTACACCTTTTTCATGGGATACTGCCTACATATACCCACAACTTATTACTATAGCAAATATCTGCGTTTTGTCAACCATATTTCTGCATTTTACCCCGCTATCAGAAAAGAAACTCCAATCATACGGACAATTTTACAAAAATATGTCCGCACATCAAAGACACACCTTTTCCACATATGCGTGAAGCGCAGTGCCCGGGGCGCCCGCGCCTTCGGCGCAGGGCGCGAACAGCCCTCGGCAGAGTTTGCGGCGCACACGCCGCAAATAAATTGAAATCATTTTTTGCGGAAACCGCGCTTTCGCAAAAAATACTTTGCGCGGAGCGGAGTGTGCGAGCGTCAGCGAGTGCGCGAAGCGCAGCGACCCCCCTCGCCGGAGAGCCCAGCGCAGCGGGTCTCCGGCGAGCGCGGAGCGAGCGTCGCAGGACCCCCTCCCCCAGCAGGGGGACGGGGTCCGAGGCGCAGAGCGCAGCGCAATCCCCTTCGATGGAAGACCCAGCGCAGCGGTCTTCCATCGAGTCACGTGACAGCGTCACGTGACAATAAATCCCGCCGGCAGCTTCCAGGAGGAGTTGGCCTGATAGAACGTGACGCTGTCCATCAGATACTTCCCGTCGTAGTACATGCAGGAGGAGCTGCCGCCGTCCAGGTTGGCGGCGTTCACCGCGCCGAACTCCTGCATCACGCCGATCAAATCGCCGCTGGAGGCCCCCAGGTGGCCGGCCTTGCCCCGGCCGTCGGTGACGAACAGCAGCACGGCCCCGTCGGCGCGCTGGCCGATGGCGGTGCGGGGGTTCAGGCCGCTGCCCATGCCGTTCATCTCCCGGGCCTCGTTGTTGATGATGAGCTGGACGAAATGGTTGTTGGCGTCGCTGGCCTCCTCCTGGAAGGTGACGGCGTCCCGGATCTTCCGCTCCTGCACCAGCTCCTCCACCCCGGCGGCGTTGAGCTTGGAGATGTCGATGATCTCCAGAATGTTGTCCTCGGTAAAGCCGATGAGCACCAGACCGGGGAACTCCTGGGGCTTGTTGTACTGGATCTCCCCGTGGGAGACGATGACCCCGTAGGGCTTTCCGCCGGAGTTGTTATAGGAGTTGTAGAGCCCGCCGTTGATGCCGCCGATGGCCCCGGCGGAGGCCACCAGCTCGTCCAGGGGTACCCCGATCTCCCGCCAGGGGTAGATGGTGGCGAGGCTCACCCGGGACGGGTCCTTCACGATCATCATGGTGCCGGTGTAGTTGGCCCCGGCCACCTCCACGATCTCGATGGGCTCGCCGCTGTCCGCCTCCCCGTCGCCGCCCAGGTCCACCACGCCGCTGCCGCCCACCTGGATCAGGGCGGCGTCCACGGAGGCGTTCAGGGCCTTCATGGAGTTCTTGTCCACGATCTCCTGGATCTCCTCGCTGCTGAGGAACCAGGAGGCCAGGAACTTCAGCTGTCCGGTCTCTAAAATGGTGGTGACAAACATCTGCTGGGCGGAGGGGAAGGCGCTGGAGCAGATCATCTTCAGCGAGATCAGCAGCGTCAGCGCCAGGGCCGCCACGAAGGTCAGCAGCACCGCGCCGATGCGCAGCAGAATCCGGCCCGCGCCGGCCTTTTTGTCGCTGCCGCCGCCCTGGGTGCGGGGCTCTTTAGGCTGCACCCGCTTGCCGCCGGTGCGGGGTGCGGCCACGGCGGCGCTCTCCATACGTTCATCCTGCATTGTTCACGATCTCCTTCATTCCCGCGATCTTCCAGGTGGGATTATTTTTGCCGTCGTCGGTGTCGTCGTACTTGACGAAGTAGAAGCGGTCGTTGGTTTCGTCGTCCACGTCGGCGCCGGTGCGGGTGAGGTGCATATGCTTGACAAAGTGGATGTCCACCGAGAAGCAGTTGTCCGCAATTTGAATAAAGTTGGTGGCCGAGACTTCGGTAAAGGCCGGGTTCTTCAGACTGTGGTTGCTGGTGAAGGTGATGTCCACCCCGTTGGCGTACTTGTAGGCCACGTCGTACTGGTAGGACCCCTTGATGAGGTAGGGGGAGAGGAGCTTGAAGCGCAGGTCGTTGCTCATGAAGAGGCTCCACTTCTGGGCGGTGTCCACCACGTCGATCTCCGCGGCGATCTCCTCCGGGACGCTGTCCAGCCCTCCGGAGAGGCCGGTGAAGTCGTAGTGGTGCTTCCCCGGCTCCAGCTCCACCGGGACGCCCTCCCGGTCGTTGACGGTGATCTCCGCGTCCTCCCTCAGCACGGCGATGCGGTAGGTGGAGACCTCCGGCAGGCCGGGGACGTAGTCGGCAAAATTTGCGTACTCGGCGGGGAGGCTGGTCTCGTCGGCGGTGAGGGCCTGGCCGTCCAGCCGCACGGTGCCCCCGGCGGTGGCGATGGTCATGTAGGTGAGGGGCAGCTCGTCCCCGCCGGCGTAGCTGACGGTATTGCCGTAGACGTCGGAGATTTTCACGTCGGGCTGGTCCAGCTGCACGATATCGTAGCGGACCATGCCGGTGCTGTCAGAGACCTGCCCCTGGGCGGGCGCCCCGTCCACCGTGACGGTGAGCTGGGCGGGGAGGGTCAGGGTGTAGCTGTAGAGCTCCGGCAGAATTTCGCCGCCCCGGAAGGTGTAGCCCGCCGTCCGGCCTGAGGGGTCGGCGATGGTGAGCTCCGGCTTGGCGTATGTACCCGGGATGGCGTAGCGCACCATGCCCCGGCTGTCCGCCGTCCCCGCAGCCTCCGGCAGGGGGATGCCGTTGACGGTAACGAAGAAGCCCCTGGGCACCGCCACGGTGTAGTCCCGGGGGTAGAGCACCGGCTCCACCCGGTCCACGGCCCAGCTCTGGGAGGTGAGGATGCCCAGCTTGGTCACCGGATCCCCGGCGGTGCGCAGCTTCACCTCCGCCAGGACGAAGCCGTTGCTGTCCACGTTGTAGACCAGTTCCCCCTCGCCGTGGGGGGCGGAGGAGAGGGAGAAGCCCATGGTCTCCGGGTCGAAGAGGGCCAGGTAGGCCCCCTTCACGTCCATCCCCTGCTCGAAGACGCCGGGGGTGGGGGAGGGGAGGCCGTACTTGTCCCACAGTGCGCCGCTCTGAGCGTCGGCGGCCAGGTCCGCCATGGCGCTCTCCACCTGCCGCTCCGGCTGGCTGGCCTCGTAGCCGGAGAGCACGGAGCGGACGTAGAGCACCGCGGCGATCACCAGGGCCGCCAGCACCAGGAGGTAGATCAGGTAGCCCTTGCGGAAGGTAAATTTACTCTTTGTCATAGGAAGGATTCCTTTCGATTGCGCCGGGCGCTATTTCTGCTCCGCGGCCCCGGCGTTGAACACCCACTTGTGCTGGATGCGGAAGCTGATAAAGAAGAGAACGGTGTCCACCACGGTCTTGATGAGGGTGGAGAGCCAGGGGGCGGTGACGGCAAACAGGTGCTCGGCGAAGTACACCAGGGCCGTGGACACCGTGATCTGCACCACCGCCAGGGCGTAGTACCGTCCCAGGGTCTTTTTATCCGTCTTGCCGTTGAAGACCAGCTTGGCGTTGATAAAGAAGTTGGTCAGCGAGGAGATGATCCGGGCCAGAACAGCCGCCGTCCAGGTGAGGGGAATGGGCAGGAAGGAGAGGAAGCCCACGCTCTTGAAGAAGAAGAACGCCAGCTCGTCGATCACCGCCGCCGCCACGCTGCTGAGGAGGTAGCCCAGGATCAGCGAGTAGATCCGCACGCTGTCCCGCACCACCCGGAAATGGGAGGAGCGGTTCTCCTCCAGATATACCGTCTCGATGGGCACCTCGTCAAAGGGGATCTTTTTCTGGCTCATGAGGAAGAGCATCTGCGTCTCAAACTCGTACCGCTCCCCCTTGGCCTGGGCGATCTCCGCCATCAGGTCCCGGGGGAAGGCCCGCAGGCCCGTCTGGGTGTCGCTGATCCTCATGCCGAAGAACAGGCGGAACACGGCGATGGTGATTCGGTTTCCCTTCCGGCTCCGGGGGGGCACGTGGTCCCCGGAGAAGTCCCGGACGCCCAGAACAATGTGTCCGCCCCGGAGCATCTGCTCCGATACGGCGGCGATGTCCTTCGCCAGATGCTGCCCGTCGGCGTCGGCGGTGACCACTCCGGCGCCGCCCGGCCGGTTGTCCAGGAAGTAGGCGAAGGCGGTCTTCAGCGCCGCCCCCTTTCCCCGGTTGGCCGGGTGGCGGAGGAGGGTGCACTGGGGAATGGCCTTCACCTTCTCAAATACCGGCTCGTAGGCCGCCCCGCTGCCGTCGTCCACTACTAAGATGTCCGCAAAGCCGGCGCTTACCAGCTCCTCCAGGGTGTGCAGGAGCTTTTCATCGGGCTTGTACGCGGGAATAATCACAGAAACAGTCTCGATACTCACTGTTGTCTCCGCCCCTTTCGTTGGGAGGTTTTTTTCCGCCGGCCCCACCGGCTGAGCAGCAGCGCCAGCACCGCGAAGCCCAGGGCCCCCGCCGCCAGCGTCACATACTGGGCCAGGGCGGCCTTCTCCGCGGCGGCGCGCTCCGCCTCGGCCCGCTCCGCCTCCTCCCGGGCAATGCGCTCCGCCTCGGCCCGGGCGGCGGCCTCCTCCTTGGCGAGGCGCTCCGCCTCCGCCCGCGCGGCCTCCTCGGCCTCGGCCCGGCGCTGGGCGTAGGGCTTTACGTGCTCGAAGAAGTCCCCGCCGGTCTCGTCCGGGCCCACCTGGGTATCGTAGAGACCGTAGAGACAGGGGGAGTACCGGGTGATCTGGCTGGCCCTGGTGATGGCCGCGCCGTCACCGCCGTAGATCCACTTGTAGAACCAGGTCCAGTGCTGGCTCCTGTGGCACCGGAAGCCCTCCTGGGTCATCTGGAAGGCGGTCTTGCCGCCCAGGCTCTCCAGGGGGACGTCCCAGTCCATCGTGATGGGGTTTTCTTCATAGAGGTGCAGGTAGGTCTTTTCCACCTGCCAGGTCCCATACGCCCCGGCGCTGTCGGGGTGCTGGTCCGGGTCGGCGGCGCTCCGGACGGCGGTCCCCAGGGCGTCGGCGCAGAGGACGTGGGTGCCGTGGCCGTACTCGCCGCTGAGATCGTGGGAGACCACCACTAAGGGCCTGCACCGCCGGATGCAGGTCGTGATGTAGCCCACGAAGTCCTCGTAGCCGTACCCGGCGTTCTGGTACACGTTTTTCGCCCGCTTCAGGGCCTCGGCGCGGTCCTTGGACTCGGAGTAGAGATCGGGGAACTCGGGGATGATGGGGTAGTGCCGCACCCCCACGGTCCACAGGCCGTCCAGCTGCTCGTGGGGCCGCCGGTGGTCCTGCTGGCCGTTGGCCTCGAAGTGCTGCACGAGATAGGCCACCTGCACGTCCATCCCCCGCTCCAGGGCGTAATAGGGGAGGACCCCGGCGAAGAACAGCTGTTCGTCGTCGGAGTGGGAGGAGAGCAGCAGCAGGTCCGCCTCCTTGCAGGGGCTCTCCCACACCTGCACCCAGTCGGGCAGGTCCCCGGCGGAGAAGGCGTAGATGTCGGCGATCACCGTTCCCCGGGGGAAGCGGAGGGCGACCTCCTCCGGCGCGCCGCCGGTGAGGCCGGATACATCCACAAACTGGTGGAGGAACCCGTCTTCCCCGCAGGGATAGCTCTTCCCGCCGCTCTCCAGCGTCCAGGGCTGGGGCAGACGGTCAAACTCGATATACACGGAGGCGATCCCCCCGGTCCGTGTAACCCGCACGACAGCGCCGTCCCCGGCGGCGGCATAGGTGCCCCGGTCGGCATCCCACAGCCGCTGGGGGGAGGAGAAGCCCTCGGCGGAGAGGGCGGAGTCCTGATACTCCGCCTCCCGGGCGGACGCGGGGACGCTCAGGCACAGGCACAGCAGAAAAGCGGGGAGAAGATGGAGCTTTTTCATAGGCCCTCCCTGAAAGAGCCGTCCGGAGGACGGCGGTTTATGTCATAAAAAGCTGCGGCTTATAAGTAGTTGCAGTATAGCACAGCCCGGCAAAAAACACAATGGCAAAAGTTTTAGAAGCTGTACCAATAGGCGCAACACACATCTTTGCGGCTAAAATTGCCGCTAACTGCGTTAAAAAATCTTGAAATACACCAAGTATTTCTGCGATTTTTTGCCTTGTTATCTCCAATTTTATCCCGCAAATCTGTATGTTTTACCTATTGGTACAGCTTCTTATTTTTAACGCCGGATACCTTGCTATGACAGGGTTCTGTCAGCCCTTCCGTCCGCCGTGTCCGGCGCCCTTTTCGTCGCTTTTTTACCCGTTGACAGCTCTGACGGTTTTCGGTATAATAAAAAATCCCAAGAAACTGGAAAAATTACGGGAGGGGAGAACACGGCGTGAAGCAATTTTTTGGTATGAGCCAGCGGGGCGACCTGGAGGAAGCGCTGCGGGGGCTCAGCAGCCCCCAATTCATTATGCTGCTGTCCAACGACAGGCAGTTTGAGGGCCATGTGGAGGCGCTGGAGAAGCGGTATCCCGGCGTTCCCAGCATCGGGTGCATCGGCATGAGCTACCAGACGGAGATTGTGGAGCAGGGCGTGGGGATCATCGCTTTCTCCGGCGTGTCGGCGGCGGCGGGGGCGCTGGAAGAGGTGTCCACCATGCCGGTGAAGTACATACAGAGGCTGGAGCGGGATATGCAGGCGGTGAACGCCTCCAGCGGCGACACGGTGTGCATCGACTTCTGCACCGGCAATGACGCCTGCGTGCTGACCACCATGTACACCGTCCTCCAGCGCCGGGGGATCTCCCTGGTGGGGGGCACCGGCGGTGAGGGCCGGGTCAGCGCCAACGGCCGGGTCTATCAGGACGCGGTGGCCTATGCCATGGTGCGCAATCAGGGCGGCCGGGTGAAGACCTACAAGGAGAACATCTACCACCAGATGGGGAATTACCGCTTTATCGCCTCCAATACCGACCGGGCCAACTACGTGCTGGGCTCCCTCAACGGGAAGCCCGCCAAGCAGGTCTACCAGAGCATCCTTCATGTTACCGATCAGGAGATCCTTACCCGGACGTTCCAAAACCCCTTTGGAAAGCTCAACGGGGACGACACCTGCATTATCTCCATCAAGGAGGTCCAGGGCAGCGCTCTGGCCTGCTTCCGCCAGGTTAACGACTCCGACGTGCTGATCCTGCTGGAGCTGGGGGACTATCAGGCCATCACAAGGGGCACTATCGCGCAGATCTGTCAGGAGTTCCCCCGCCGCTCGGCCATCTTCTCGGTGAACTGCCTCTTCCGCTACAAGCTCTTCTCCGAGCGGGGCTATATGCAGACCTACCTCCGCGAGATGGCGGCCCTGGGCAGCCACGCGGGCCTTGTGGGCTACGGCGAGCACTACAACAACCGGTTTGTCAACCAGTCCATGACCTGCGTGGTCTTTGAGTAAGGAGGGAACAGGCAATGTTATTTTCCGGAAAAAAACGGCGCGGGCCGGCACAGGCGCAGGAGAAAAAGAGTCTCTATCCGGTCCTCCACGTGGCGGACAGCCTGAAGGAGTACCGGAAGGAGCTGGTGCAGAAGGAGGTGGCCTCCCTCTCCGAGCTGAGCATGGTGGGTTCCTCCTTCTCCGGCGTCCTCAAGGAGGCGGACCACTTCCAGTCCCGGCTTCGGGATCTGGGCTGCTCCTTCTCCAATATCGACGAGACGGCGGAGCAGTTTGGCCAGGTCCGGGGCGAGATCGCCCGGACGGTGTCCGAGGCGGAGGGACAGATGGAGGCCCTGGGGCAGACCTCCGCCCAGGTGCAGCAGTCCTACGACACCATGGCGGGGACCTTCTCCCAGCTTCAGACCGCTATCCGGGAGATCCAGCAGTGCATGGGCAAGATCGTGTCAATCGCCGACCAGACCAACATCCTGGCCATCAACGCCTCCATTGAGGCGGCCCGGGCCGGGGAGGCGGGCAAGGGCTTCGCTGTGGTGGCCGCCCAGGTCAAGCAGCTGGCCGAGGAGATCAAGTCCCTCTCCGCCGAGGTGAACAGCGGTGTGGGGGACGTGGAGGACCGGGCGGGGGAGCTGAATCGGAGCATCCTCTCCTCCCGGGAGACCCTGGGGCAGGTGACGGCCACTGTGTCCCAGACCGGGGAGAGCTTCCAGCAGGTCACCGCCGCCGCCGAGGGGGCCGTCTCCGTCCAGTCGGAGATCTCCGGCGTGATACTCACCGCGCAGCAGGAGCTCCAGTCCATCCGCCAGTTTTTCCAGCAGATTATGGACCAGTACCAGGAGGTGGTCAAGCACATCGACCGGGCCAGCCGTCTGGGCACCACCAAGAGCGCCATGTTCGAGGACATGGACAACATGATCTCCCAGATCCCGCCCCTGGTCCGCGACATAGAGGCCGGCCCCTGAGAGAGATGCGGCGTATCGCTTTGGATACTGTATGAGTTATATCGGGAAACAGGCAGCTGTACAGCTGCCTGTTTTCTGTAGGCGCGACGATTACCGCCGGTAGTCTGCCGCCAGCGGAGGGATTACCTCCGGATTTTGCAGCACCCAGGCTACCGCGTAGGCGCACAGCGCCGTGGACAGCGTCCCGTCGTCCTGCCCGTCCCGGAGGAGAGCGGCGATCCGCTCCGCCTCCGCCAGGTCCGTCTCCGGCAGCGGCGTACCCAGGCGCAGGTACGCCGGAAACGCCTTCAGCATCCGCCGGTAGTCCCCGTCCCAGTTGGCGCCGCCGTTGCGCGTAATCTCGTCATCCACCCGGCCGGCGATACGGACGGCCTCCCCCTGGGCGGTCCGCGCCCGGCCGCTGGGGGGCACCAGATAGTCCCAGAGCTTCTTGAACTGGGCCTGAAAACCCACCTCTGTAATCACAATGGGGGATACCCCGTCGTGGAGGGGGACCTCCGCCGAGCGCTCCACGCCGAAGAGCTTCTCCAGCCCTGCCAGCCCCTCCGACTGGGATTGCAGGAACCCCGTGTTCTGAAGTCCCCGTTTGCCGCGCTGGAACCGCTCCCCCATCCGCTCCACGAACTGCCGCGCCCGGTCCGTCATTCGGGCCCCGTGGCTCAGCAGGACGGTACAGACCTCCAGCATCAGCGGGAAGGGCAGGCGGCTCTGCTCAAGGGCCATCTCCAGGGGTGTGAGGCGGTCCTCGTACAGCGCCGCCGTCTGCGCGTCCACCTCCGCCCCGGCGTTCAGCAGGGCCTCCATGGCCTCCACGCGCCCGTAGGTGGCGGCCAGGTGGAGGGGCGTGGTGTCGCTGCGGGCCTTTTTCGCCCGGACGTCCGCTCCCAGCTCGATCAAAAGCGGCACGTCCCCGTTCCAGGCGGAGGCGTGGTTGAAGATGGGGGTGGTGCCGTAGTAGTCCCGAAAATTCAAGTCGGCCCCCTGTTCCCTGGCCCAGAGAGCGAACGCCCGGGGCAGGGGCGTCAGGGAGAAGATGTTGGAGCCGTATTTGCCGGTGACGGCGTTGGGCTCGCACCGCTGGAAGGCCTCCCGCAGAGCCTCCAGATCCCCGGCCTGCAAAAGATCCCGCATCTCCTTGGGCAGTGTCTTGCGTTTTTTCGCCATAAGCACCTCCTGCGATTTTCTGATATGGAGCATCATACCATACCGCCCCTGCTGCTTCAACCGGTTTCCGCAGACAAACCACCCCTTGCGCACCTTGCGCAGATACGATTCCTGTGATAGAATAGCCGTGAAATGGCTATTCTGCTTTGATTAAAGTCTTTTTCCTCGCCCCTTGCGGGGCAGCCGGAAAAGGTGGCTCAGTATACCATTTCAGCTTTGCTTTCATGGTATAATTACCCCAACCAACGAAAAGGAGCGTTTCCATGGTTACGAAAGAAGAACTCTCCCAGCGTCTAAAGGAGCAGAACTATATCTTCGAGGACGATCTCCTCACCGTTCTCTACGTGGCTCTGGTCCTGGGCCGGCCTCTCCTGATCGAGGGCGCCGCCGGCGTGGGCAAGACCGAGGTGGCGAAAGTCCTGGCGAAAGCCCTGGACCGGGAGCTGATCCGCCTCCAGTGCTACGAGGGCCTGGACGAGAGCAAGGCCCTGTACGAGTGGAACTACCAGAAGCAGCTTCTGGCCATCCAGATGGAGAAGCGGGAGCAGAACCTCTCGGAGCTCTTCTCCCAGGAGTACCTTTTAGAGCGTCCCCTCCTCCGCTCCATCCGTGCCAGGGAGCCGGTGGTACTGCTGATCGACGAGATCGACAAGTCCGACGAGGAGTTCGAGGCGTTCCTCTTAGAGCTCCTCTCGGAGATGCAGGTCTCCATCCCGGAGCTGGGCACCGTCCGGGCCGCCAGCCAGCCCTTTGTGGTCCTCACCAGCAACAACACCCGCCCCCTGTCCGAGGCCCTGCGCCGCCGCTGCGCCTACCTCTATATCCCCTACCCCACCCTGGAGAAGGAGCTGGACATCCTCCGGGCCAAGCGGCCCAACCTGGAGGACCAGCTGCGCCTGGCCGTGGCGGAGGTGGTGCAGAAGCTCCGCAGCCAGGAGCAGCTGATTAAAAAACCCTCCATCGCCGAGACCCTGGACTGGGCCGCCGCCTTGGAGGCCCTGGGGGCCAGAGAGCTGGACCGGGGGACGCTGGAGGCCACCATGGGCTTCGTGCTGAAAAACGAGCAGGATATCCGGGAGGTCCGGGACAATGACCTCCTACACTGAGAGCCTTGTGACCTTCCTCCGGGCGTTGCGGGGGGAGGGCCTGAGCATCGGCGTCAGCGAGGTCCGGGACGCTTTGACGGTGATGGAGACCCTGGGCTTCGACGACCGGGATACCCTGAAGATCGGTCTCCGGTCCCTCCTGGCCAAGAATTTAGAGCAGCAGCAGTCCTTCTCCGCCCAGTTTGACCGCCACTTTGTCTCCCTGGCGGAGGCCAGGCGGCGGGAGATCGAGGCGTGGAACGCGGAGCAGCTTCGCCAGCAGCAGCTGAAAGAGGCGGAGCGGGACCTCCGCTACGACGACCGCCCCATCCCCATCCGGGAGGATTTGAAGGACGTCTACATCCAGATGTCCGAGGCGGACAAGGACAAGATCCGCCGGTATATCGATACCTTCTCCGAAAACACGAAACGGATGCCCGCCCTCTACCGCAGCTATATCCACCACATGATCGAGCAGCAGCTTCTGATGGAGGACGCGGCCCTGGGCGTCCAAAATGACGCGGACGATCTGCTCCACCGGGACATCTCCCGGTTTGAGGAGCGGGACATCCCCCGGGCCATCGACCTGATCGCCCAGCTCACCCGGAAGCTGAACCGGCAGCTGAATCGCCGCCGCAAGCAGCGGTCCGCCCACGGCGCCCTGGACTTCAAGCGGACCATCGGGGACGGCCTGCGCACCGGCGGGGCGTTGGTCCACCTGCGCTTTCGCCGCCGGCCGCCCCAGCGGCGGCGGTTGGTGCTGCTGTGCGACGTGTCCGGGTCCATGCTCCAGTTCTCCGAGTTCGCCCTGCGCTTCATCCAGGCCCTCCAGCGCAGCGCCGCCGGCTGCGACACCTTCCTGTTCTCCGAGGGTCTGGCGGCCATGAGCCCCCACCAGATGGCGGACATGGACCGCTTCCGCCGCCACGTGAAGGGGAGCGGCCTTCTGGGCCGGGGCACGGACCTGGCGGGGGCCCTCCGCGCCCTGATGGACCGCCGCCCCCCGGTACTGAGCAGCAACACCCTGCTTTTGATCGTCAGCGACGGCAAGAGCGTGGACCCGCCCACCGCCGCCGCCATGCTCTCCCGGGCCCGCCGCCTCACGGGGCAGATTCTGTGGCTCAACCCCATTGCCGAGGGCCAGTGGCCCCTGAGCCCCTGCGTCACCGCCCTGCGGGAGCACTGCACCATGCTCTGCTGCAGCACCTTAGAGCAGCTGGCCGAGGCCTGCGGCAAGGCGTTTTTGTAGGGAAAGCCCTTTGCGCATAAAGACCGCTCCTTTTGCCGATACTACCGGCAAAGAGCGGTCTTTTTTCCGCCGCCCGGCGGGGGACCGGAGGGAGGTACCATGAACAACGAGACCAAGCCCCAGAAGGACACCGGCGAGAACGAGACCCCGGAGGAGAAGGGGATGAGCCAGCAGCTCATCGACTTCGGCGCAGCGGTGAGCCGCACGGACCGGGGCACTGTCTACACCCTGACCATCATCGGCCAGATCGAGGGCCACATGGCCCTCAGCGAGAACACCAAGACCACCAAGTACGAGCACGTGATGCCCCTGCTGGCCAATCTGGAGCAGAACAGGGAGATCGACGGCATCCTCCTGCTGCTGAACACCGTGGGCGGCGACATCGAGGCGGGCCTGGCCATCGCGGAGCTCATCGCCGGGATGCGAAAGCCCACGGTGTCCCTGGTCCTGGGGGGCGGCCACTCCATCGGCGTGCCGCTGGCGGTGGCCCCCAAGGTGAGTATGATCGTGCCCTCGGCCTCCATGGTGGTCCACCCGGTGCGCACCACCGGCACGGTGATCGCCGCCCCCCAGACCTTCCGCTACTTCGAGAAGGTTCAGGAGGGCATCGTCAGCTTCGTCACCAAGCACAGCCACATCACCGCGGAGGACTTCCAGCGCCTGATGCTGCGCACCGACGAGATGGCCGCCGACGTGGGCAGCGTCCTCTACGGCGAGAAGGCGGTGGAGCTGGGGCTCATCGACCGGGTGGGCACGTTGTCCGATGCCCTGGAGTGTTTGTACGGGCAGATTGAAGAAATTAGGAATTAGGAATGAGGAGTTAGGAATTTGGGGGTTCCTTCGGCGGCGGTTCTGTCTGGGTTAGACGGTTTCCAGGTCCTCTGCCATGCACAGGCGAACCTGCCGGCGGTACACGGCGAAGGCCACTGCGGCGGTGACCGCCTCCGTCACCCAGAAGGCGTGCCACACCCCCGCCGGCCCCAGGGTGCGGCTGAGTACCCAGGCGGCGGGCAGGATCACCGCCGCGTACCGGCACAGGGAGATCACCAGGGACGGCACGCCGCAGCCCAGCCCCTCCAGCGCGCCGCAGGAGGTGACGGACACCGAGGAGCAGAGGAACCCCGCGCAGATGATCCGCAGTGCCGCGCCCCCGGCGCTCACCGTCTCCGGGCTGGAGGAGAACAGCCCCATGAGCTGCTCCGGGATCAAAAGGCAGATCACCGTTCCCGCGGCCATGATGGCTCCGCTCATCCCGAGGGCCGTCCGGTAGATCTGGCTTACCCGGCCGAACTCCCCGGCCCCCCGGTTGTAGCCGATGATGGGACGCATCCCCTGGACGATGCCGTTGGCGGTGAGATAGAGGAAGGTCTGGAGCTTGTAGTAGGCCCCCAGCACCAGCACGTAGCCCTCGCCGAAGGTCCCCAGGATGGCGTTCAGCGCGGAGATCAGCAGGGAGGGCAGGGCCAGGTTCAGCGTGGCGGGGACGCCCACGGCGTAGAGCCGCCCGATGTCCGACCGCTCCTTCAGGTGCCCCAGGCCCACCTCCACGCTCAGGGGGATGCGTCGGCCGATGATCTGGTAGGCGGCCACCGGCAGGGCCTCCCCGATCACCGTGGCGATGGCGGCCCCCTCGATGCCCAGGGCGGGGAAGGGGCCCAGGCCGAAGATCAGCACCGGGTCCAGCAGGATATTGGTGACGCAGCCGGAGAGCATACAGAGCATGGTGGCCTTCATCCGGCCCATGGCCTGAAAGATCTTCTCATAGGCCATGGAGACGGACATCACCGGGGCGAAGAGAAACACGATCCGGGCGTAGCGCAGGGCCAGCGCCCGGACGTCCTCCCCGGAGGGAAACATCCGGAGGAAGGCCGGCATCAGCGCGAGGCACAGCGCCGCCATGAGGACGCCGTGGACCAGGGACAGCGCCACCCCCCAGCTGGCCGCGGCGGCGCTCCGCTCCCGCTCCCCCTCCCCCAGACGGCGGGAGACCACCGCGTTGAGGCCGATGCCAAAGCCGATGGCCACCGCGTTGATGAGATTCTGCACCGGAAATACCAGGGACAGGGCGGTCATGGCGTCGTCGCTGATTCTGGCCACGTAGTAGGCGTCCACGATGTTGTACAGGGAGTTGACCAGCATGGACACGGCCATGGGCAGCGCCATGGACAAAAGCAGGGGAAACACCGACCGCTCCTTCATGAAAGTGTCGCTCATAGGGACCTCCTTTGTGTAGCTTGATGTGGTTTTGTCTGGATTCAGGCCGACAAAAAAGCCACACGGCGGCGCAAAAGCGCAGTCGTGTGGCGAAAATAGCAAGAGCCAGAAAAATCCACAACAAAGTTTTACTGTCCCCAGTATAGCATCCCGCCCCGCCCCTGTCAAGAGGAGGAAATCCCTCTTTTCAGCCCTGGCCGCCGGGGACGGCGGTACCGGTGATACCGGCGTAGTCGTAGATCACCACGCCGTCCTTGATGTACAGGCCGGGCCCGATGTAGCTGGTCCGTCCCCCTGCCGGGGCTTGGACCGCCGGCGGCGTAACCGCCTGGTCCGCCGGCGCGCCGGCCCTGAGATAGCGGAGGCCGATAAAGAGGAGCAGAGCAATCTCCAGCAGGGCCAGCAGAACAAACAAGATCCGCAGGATGGCCGCAAGAACGCCGCTGTTGTCCGTCTGGGACGTCTGGAACGCCTCCCGCCCGGCCCCGGAGGGGGCGCCCCCGCTTTGGTAGGCCGCTCCGGGGGAGGCCCTTCCGCCCCGGGCGCTCTCTTGCCGATTTTCTGGCGTCCGCGCCGCCGGTCCCTGCGCCGGCGTCACGATCATAAGGGGTCCTCCAAAAAACAGGGAGGCGATGAAAAAAGAAATGATGCCCTTCAAAAGCGCCTTGTGGCGCAGATTCATCAGAAAGTAAGTTGCCGCGTCCGCCTCCAGCTTGAGTCTCCAGACGGGGACAAGATAGCTTAACCCGATATAGGAGAGTGCAAAGACGGTCAAAAACAGCAGGACGGACAGGACAAATCTCTTCATAAAAGCACTCCGGTTGGCTCCCGCCGCCGCCCGATTATCCCTGCGCGCCGGGAATGGCAGTGCCGGTGATGCCGGCATAGTCGTAGATCACCACGCCGTCCTTGATATACAGACCGGGCCCGATGTAGCTGGCCTTGCCCTCCACCTGGGTCTGCACCGCCGGCGGGGTGACCGCGCTGTCCGCCTGGGCCGCGCCGCCCAGTATGTTGGCCTGGACATAGCGAAGCCCGATAAAGAGGACCAGACAGATCTCCACCAGGGACAGCAGCACGATGAGAAGCCGCAGAACGGCGACCAGGAAGCCGCCGCCCACCTTGGGCGCCTTCTGCACCGCAGCCTGCTCGGCAGTCCCGTCCTGGGCCCCCTTTTTGCGCTTTTTCGAAGCCTTTTCCTTCTTTTCCTTTTTCTCCTTCTTAGCCTTCGCCACCCAAATCACCTTCCACCTGTCAATGTTGCAGCAGCGGCGCCGCCCTCCGGTTCCGTCCGTTGGAGAGGCAGGTTTCTCCCTGTATCCCGCGGCGGCGCAGTCCCGCCGGAGGACTTTCCCACATGCTACCATGATAGTGCATTTCACGCCATCCGTCAATACGGAAATTCTATTTTCTCCAGCGGTTTTCTGTCAGGATGTGGAAAATGTTGGCTATAAAAGGGCGGGGACGCGGCGCTCCCTCTGAGAAAACGCCGCGTCCTTGCTGTTCCTGTAAAAGGGGGCCGCCGGCTGTGCCGATGGTTTTAGCTTGCCGAAAAACCCGTTGGGTTTTTCGGCAAGCTGAGGCAAATTTCGGCCGCAGGCCGAAATTTGTCGCCTGCGGGCGGGCGATTGCACGCGAAAGGAACCCCTCTTGGGTTCCTTTCACACTATCCTCCTTACCGCTATCCTGCTCTGCCGACTTTTTGACAGTCTGAACCACCGGCACATCCGGCGGTTTCAATTCAGCTGCCGTGATACGCCTGAAAGGCCGCGTAGTACTCGCTGACCGCCTCCCGGTAGCGCAGGGAGAGCGGGCCGGAGCCGTTGTAGGCCTGCATGATATCCGCCGCCGGGGGCTCCGTCCCGTTCTTTTCCCGCAGGACGCTTCGCTCATAGGCCAGCACCAGAGCCGTCATATCGATGTTGTAGAGGTTGTCGTTTCGCAGTGTGTCCCACACGGCCTGAAGATCGTGCCAGTCTTCTGCGTCATAGACGGTTCGGCCCTCCCGCCAGTTGACGGCCCGAATGGCGGTGGCGGCGAAGATCTGTCCCAGACCGGTGGAGGAGTCTGTCCGGAACGCCGGGGGGAGGGCTGGCAGCCGCTGCTGTGGGGAGGACTGTCCCCAGTCCTCTCTTATCTGTAAATATGTATGGGCGGCGGCCACGAAGTGGTCCACCTCGTCCAGCAGGTTCAAAAACCGGATCTCCTGGAAGAGCACCGCCTGAACCATGGCCTTCTCAACGCCGTACCGCTCCGCCGCCGCAGTTACCGCGGCGTCGTAGGCCAGCACCGCCGCCAGCGCGTCCCTGCTGCTGTAGTAGGGGGCCGTTCCCAGCAGCTGGAGGGGCGTGGCGTAGTGTTCCACCCCGGCCTCCAGCGCCTCCAGCAGCCGCGCCCTGTCCGGGGCCGCCTGGCCGGAGGGATCCCGCTCTCCCGGCCCGACAAGGGCCCGCAGCGGCGAGGCGCTCTCCGGCGGAGCGCCCGCCCCGCCCGCCGGTTCCGCCGGGCGGAGCGGCGAGACAGCCGCCGCGCCCCACAGAAGGAGAGCCAGCCAGAGCGCAAGGAGGACCTTCGGCGCCGTCACAAAACCGCGGCCTGCGCCGCAGGGGGAAACTGCCATGGAAATCACCTGCTCTCCGATTTTGCTCAAGTGCGGAGCTGCTGCCAAGGACCTCTGCCGCCGGCTGAACGGAAGATTTTTGCGATTTTACCCCCAAATCCCCGGGGATACACCAGGTGTTCCCTACGGTTTTTTGGCAGGCTGGCAAAAAATCTTCTGCGTCATCCGCCCGGCGCGGCTTTGCCAGCAGATCCGGATGTCCCCCATGGTAGTCTCCGATTCCCTCGGAGCCCCCGCGTTTCCGCATCAATCCGGCAACGGTCCGTCGGGAGAAAGATACCATTATCCGACATTTTTATTCCATCTACAGATGATAATGCCACCGCAGTTATACATCAGCAAAGTTTTTTCATGGAACTGCATAGAATTTTCTATCGTTTTTCCCCAAAAATTCAGCTACAATAACCGCATGACCGGGGGAGCTTTCTCCCGGCAGGATCGACGGAGGTTTCGGCGCGGATGACGCCGGAAACCTTCCCCGGATGAATTTGAAGGAGGAAAAACAGAATGAAGAAGACACTTGCTCTTGCCCTCGCCCTTGTGATGTGCCTCAGCGCCCTGATCGGCTGCGGCAACAAGAACAACGGCGGCAACGCCACCGGCGGCGATCAGCCCGGTACCGGCGATGTCGGCGGCGGCGCGGCCACCACCGACGATCTGCGCGTAGACGTGTTCTACTACGACTTCTCCGACGTCTACATCTCCACCGTCCGCGCCTCCCTGGACCAGCAGCTCAAGGATCTGGGCATCGAGCCCAACAACTGGGACGCCGCCGGCAGCCAGCCCACCCAGACCGACCAGGTGAACACCGCCATCACCGCCGGCTCCAAGCTCCTGATCGTCAACATCGTGGAGACCTCCACCTCCGACCCCGCCAAGGACATCGTGGAAGCCGCCCGCAAGGCCGACATCCCCGTGATCTTCTTTAACCGCGAGGTGGCCGACAACGACGTCATCAACAGCTACGACAAGTGCGCCTTCGTGGGCACCAATGCCCCCGACGCCGGCCACATGCAGGGCGAGATGATCGGCAACTACCTGCTGGCCAACTACGACAAGGTCGATCTCAACGGCGACGGCAAGATCTCCTATGTCATGTTCAAGGGCCAGGAGGCCAACGCCGAGGCCGAGGCCCGCACCCAGTTCGGCCAGGAGGACGCTGACAAGGTCCTCACCGCCGCCGGCAAGCCCGCCCTGGAGTACTACGACGCCAGCGCCGCCACCAAGTACCTGGTGGACACCGCCGGCAAGTGGTCCGCCCAGGCCGCCAACGACTATATGGTCACCCTGCTGGGCTCCTACAACAAGGACAACAACAACATGATTGAGCTGATTATCTGCAACAACGACGGCATGGCCACCGGCGCCATCTCCGCCCTGCAGAACGTTGGCTACAACAACGGCGAGGGTACCACCATCATTCCCGTCTTCGGCGTGGACGCCACCGACGACGCCAAGGCCCTCATCAAGCAGGGCAACATGACCGGCTCCATCAAGCAGGACGCGGTGGGCATGGCCTCCACCATCCTGACCCTGGTGCAGAACGTGAAGAGCGGCGCCGCCCTGATGGACAACACCTCCAATTACACCGTGGACGAGGGCGTGGCCAAGATCCGCGTGCCCTACGGTGTGTACGATGCCAACAGCGAGGACTAATCTGCGAATTTTCAGCGAAGGAACCGTAAACTGACCCACAGACAAGCGGGGCTGCCGGTGGGTGGCCCCGCTTGCTTTGGAGCCGCTGATAAAATGCGTCTGGCGCGCGCGGCGGCGCTTTTTATCAGCGGCTTCCTTTGAATGAGAGGAGGAATCATATGGAGCAGCCGGCACTGCTTGAGATGCGCGGCATTTCCAAGGAATTTCCCGGCGTCAAGGCCCTGGACAATGTGAACCTCACCGTCCGGCCCGGCACCGTCCACGCCCTCATGGGGGAGAACGGCGCGGGCAAGTCCACCCTGATGAAGTGCCTGTTCGGCATCTACCGCCGGGACGCCGGAACCGTCACCCTGGACGGCAAAGAGGTGGAGTTCAAAAGCTCCAAGGAGGCGCTGGAGAACGGCGTGGCCATGGTGCATCAGGAGCTGAACCAGGCCCTCACCCGCACGGTGAAGGACAACCTGTGGCTGGGCCGCTACCCCAAGGTGGGCGGCTTCATCGTCAGCGAGCGCATCATGGACCAGCGCACCCGGGAGATCTTCGACGAGCTGGAGGTCACCGTGGACCCCTCCGCTGTCATGTCCACCCTGCCCGTCAGCCAGCGGCAGATGGTGGAGATCGCCAAGGCGGTGAGCTACGACGCCAAGGTCATCGTCTTTGACGAGCCCACCTCGTCCCTCACCGAGACGGAGGTGGAGCACCTGTTCCGCATCATCAACATGCTCCGGGACAAGGGCTGCGGCATCATCTATATCAGCCACAAGATGGAGGAGATCCTCCGCATCAGCGACGATGTGACCATCATGCGGGACGGCCAGTGGGTGGCCACCCGGCCGGCCAAGGAGCTGACCATGGACGAGATCATCCGCCTGATGGTGGGCCGGGAGCTCACCAACCGCTTCCCGCCCAAGACCAACAAGCCCGCCGAGGTGATCCTCAGCGTGGAGCACATGGCCGGAAAATACACCCGATTGAAGGACGCCACCTTTGAGCTGAAAAAAGGCGAGATCCTGGGCATCGCCGGCCTGGACGGCTCCGGCCGCACGGAGGTGCTGGAGAACCTCTTCGGCGCCATGACCCGGGGCGGCGGCACCATTACTCTCCACGGGAAGGAGATTCAGAACCGCTCCCCCAAGGACGCCATCAAAAACGGCTTCGCCCTGCTTACCGAGGAGCGCCGGGCCACCGGCATCTTCGGCATCCGGGATATCAAGGAGAACACCGTCATCTCCAACCTGAAGAGCTATCTGCTCAGCGGCATCTGCCTCAGCGACAAGAAGATGAAGGACGACACGGACTGGGCCATCCAGGCCATGCACATCAAGACCCCCAGCCAGCGCACCCAGATCCGCTCCCT
>CANDEH010000032.1 GCA_947383645.1 uncultured Clostridia bacterium
GTGGGCCGCATCGCCATCGGCCGCATTGAGCGGGGCGCCGTGAAGCAGAACCAGGAGATCTCCGTCTGCAACTACCACGACGTAGAGGCCGCCCCCAAGAAGGCCAAGGCCACCGCCATCTATGAGTTCGAGGGCCTGGCCCGCAAGCCGGTGACCGAAGCGGCTGCCGGCAGCATCATCTGCATGAGCGGCATCGGCGACATCACCATCGGCGACACCATCTGCGCCCCGGAGGCGGTGGAGCCCCTGCCCTTTGTGAAGATCTCCGCCCCCACTATGGAGATGACCTTCTCCATTAACGACTCCCCCTTCGCCGGCCGGGAGGGCAAGTTTGTCACCTCCCGCCAGCTCCGGGATCGCCTCTTCCGGGAGACCTTAAAAGACGTGTCTCTCCGGGTCACGGAGATTGAGGGGGCCATGGACGCCTTCAACGTGGCGGGCCGGGGCGAGATGCACATCTCCATCCTCATCGAGACCATGCGCCGGGAGGGCTACGAGTTCCAGGTCTCCCCGCCCCGGGTGCTCTACCAGGAGATCGACGGGAAGAAGTGCGAGCCCATCGAGCGTCTGGTGGTGGACGTGCCCGCCGACAGCGTGGGGGCCGTCATCGAGAAGATCGGCAGCCGCAAGGGGGACCTGGTGGAGATGACCCCCGTGGGCGAGCGGATGAAGATTGAGTTTTTGGTCCCCGCCCGGGGCCTCTTCGGCTACCGCAACGAGTTTTTGACCGACACCCGGGGCGAGGGCATCATGGCCTCGGTGTTCGACAGCTACGCCCCCTTCAAGGGGGATCTGAGCCGCCGGAGCACCGGCTCTCTGGTCTCCTTTGAGACCGGCGACTCGGTGACCTACGGCCTCTACAACGCCCAGGAGCGGGGCGCGCTGTTCATCGGCGCCGGCGTCCCGGTCTACGGCGGCATGGTGGTGGGCGTCAGCCCCAAGAGCGACGACATCACCGTGAATGTGTGCAAGAAGAAGCAGCTCACCAACATGCGGGCCAGCGGCAGCGACGACGCCCTCCGCCTGGTGCCCCCCCGCCAGCTCAGCTTAGAGCAGTGCCTGGAGTTCCTGGCCGACGACGAGCTCCTGGAGGTCACCCCCAAGAACCTCCGCATCCGCAAGAGCATTCTGGACCATGAGAAGAGAATGAAGGCATTGCACAGCAAAAAGTAAACGGCGAGAGCCGTTTACTTTTTGCTGTGCTCGTTTGAAGACCGCTCGGCTTATTTCGCCGGAAACCCGCTTCGCTGGGCTTTCCGGCGAGGGGATTGCGCCCTGCTCCGCGCACTCGCCCTCCGCTCACGCGGAGGACTCGCACACTGCGCAGGACGAGGAGTATTTTTGCCGAAAACGCGGTTTCCGGCAAAAATGATTTCAATTGATTTGCGGCGTGCGCGCCGCAAACTCTGCCGAGGGCGAATCGCGCCCTGCGTTAAAGGCGCGGGCGCCCGGAGATATTGTGGCTGTGTTGCGTGTATAGACGCTTTTAGGGCGGACTTTTAGTGAGGGGAGGATGTATTCGTGAGCATCCAGATCAGAGCATTGGAGGAACAGGACCTGCCTGCCGCGGTGGCGATTTGGAACCGGGTGGTGGACGACGGTGTGGCCTTCCCCCAGCTGGAGCCGCTGACGGAGGAGGGCGGGCGGACATTTTTCGCCCGGCAGTCCTTCACCGCCGTGGCCCTGGACGATACCGGAGAGGTGCTGGGCCTCTACATTCTCCACCCCAACAACGAGGGCCGCTGCGGGCACATCTGCAACGCCAGCTATACCGTCCGCGCCGACGCCCGGGGCCGGGGCGTGGGGGAGGCTCTGGTGCGACACTGCCTCCGGAAAGGGCGGGATCTGGGCTTTCGCATCCTCCAGTTCAACGCCGTGGTGGCCAGTAACACCCCGGCCCTCCGCCTTTACGAGAAATTGGGATTCACCCGACTGGGCACCATCCCCGGCGGCTTCCGGATGAAGGACGGCCATTACGAGGATATTATCGTCCACTACCGCCTGCTCTGATCCGCGGCGGCTTGCGCAATTTCTTCCCTTGGGCAGCAAAAAACTGCGCTGGTTGGGAGGATATACAGTTTCCCGGGAAAGATTTCGGCAGTGCGGAGCACTGCCGAAATCTTTTTTACTCTGTCGGAGATCTACAGCTCCACGCGAAAGTCCCCGCTGGCCGCAGCGGCCTCCCGCCGCAGCTTCTCCTGCCCGTGGGCCTCCCACAGATCTGTAATAATGGTGTTGGAGAGCAGGAACCCCTTCGCTGTCAGACGCCACCCCTCCTCCGTGGGCTGGGCGCAGCCCAGCTGCTCGTACCGCCGCAGCACCGCCTCCAGCGGTGCAAACCGCCGGCGGTAGCGGTGCTCAAATACTGCCTTGGAAATTCCCGCGGACGTGCGCAGGGAGAGCATAATATACTCTGTGTCCCGCTCCCGCTCCGGCAGGCGCTCCGCCTGATCCGTCTCCAGCGTCCCCGCCAGAGCTCCCGCCATGTAGCCCTCCAGATCCCGGGCGTAGGCGTAGCGCATCTCTCCCAAGTCCGAGTGGGCCCCGGGGCCAAAGCCCGCGTACTCCTGCAAGGTCCAATACTTCAGGTTGTGCCGGGAGGCAAAGCCGGGGCGGGCGAAGTTGGAGATCTCATAGTGCTCATAGCCCCCCGACGTCAGCATCTGGACAGCGGAGAGGTACATATCCGCCTGCGTGTCGTCGTCAGGGAGGGAAAGCTCCTTCTGACGGCGGTGCAGCGGCGTCCCCTCCTCCACTTTCAGGCCGTAGCAGGACAGGTGTTCCGGGCCGAGGGCAAGGGTCCGCTCCAGACTGTCCATCCAGGCGGCCTGGCTCTGGCCGGGGAGGCCGTAGATCAGATCGGCGGAGAAGTTTCGGAAGCCCGCCCGGCGCAGAGCCTCCACAGAGCGCTCCACGTCGGCAAAGGTGTGGATTCGGCCCACCGCGCGCAGCAGGGCGTCGTCCGCGGCCTGGACGCCCAGGGACAGGCGGTTGAATCCGCCCCGGCGGAGGCGGCGGAGGGCGCGCCAGTTCTGGGCGCTCTCCGGATTGGCCTCAATGGTGATCTCCGCGTCCCGGCCCATGTGAAACCGCTGGGCAATCCGCTCCAAAATGTCTGTCAGGTACCGCTCCGACAGCAGCGTGGGGGTACCGCCGCCAAAGTATACCGTATCCACCTGATAGCCGCCGGTGTATTGGGCGATCTGGGAGATATTGGCGCAGAGGGCCTTCACGTACCGCTTGATGCGGTCCTCCGCCTGGGGCAGGGAGTAGAAATCGCAGTAGAGGCACTTGCTGCGGCAGAAGGGGATGTGGACATAGATGCCCAGAGGCGTTTTGCTCTGTTTCATAGCGAACCATCCTTTTTTACGCGGAGCGCTTCCGCTGTGGAAAATATCGGGTGTGGAACCACCCCTTATTGTACCGCATTTTTCCTGTTTGACAAGGCATATTTCCATGGATGCGGGAAATACTACGCGTCAAAGGAGCGTGAGCGAGGAATGGATATGTCCAACAAGGAGTATCAGGACTATGTGGAGGGCAAGGCGGCCAAGTCGCCTCTGGCGCTGGATATGCTCAAAGCCTTTGCCATCGGCGGGCTGATCTGTGTCATCGGACAGGGAATTATGTCTGCGGCCATGGCCGCGGGCCTGCCCAAAAACGACGCGGGAACGGTGACCACCATCGCGCTGGTGGGCCTCTCGGCGCTTCTGACGGGGCTGAACCTCTACAGCAAGATTGCCCGCCATGGCGGCGCGGGAACCCTGGTTCCGGTGACAGGCTTCGCCAACGCTGTGGTATCACCGGCAATTGACTTTCGCAGCGAGGGCTTTGTCACCGGCATGGCGGCGAAGATGTTCCAGGTGGCGGGACCGGTGATTGTGTTCGGTACGCTGGCCAGCGCGGTGTACGGCGTGGTCCTGCTGGCTCTAAGCGCCATGTAACGAAAGGAAAAAGAACGGGGAGCGGAGAGGGGAGATATTCCCTCCGCTCCCGTTTTCGCACTTTTGGGAAAAGTGGGTGTTTACATAACGATGTGGAAAACTCTGTGGAAAATGTGGAAAGTCTTTCTGCTGCTTGTTTCCCCCGGGGGTTACGGGAAAATTATGCGGAGGCAGCAAGCGGTACTTTTTCGCCCCGCCGCACGCCTGAAGGCGCAGTGAGCGGCGGATCGAAATGTTCCTCTTGACAATTACTACAAAGTTGTAGTAATATGATTATACTACACGCGCGTAGTATAATTCTCTGAGAGGTGCGCCTATGGGTACATTTTCAACCATGTCCGGGTCCGAGATGGAGATCATGCGGGTGATCTGGTCCCGCGGCGCTCCGGTGACCGTCGGGGATCTTCTGGAGGCTTTCGCCCACAGAGGGTGGAAGGCGCAGACTATGTCCACCTTCCTCAGCCGCCTGGTGGAGAAGGGTATCCTTCACAGCCGGCGCCAGGGCCGGGGGAATCTCTATGTCCCCGCTGTCAGCGAGGCGGAGTACCGCCGTCTGGCGGCCCGGCAGGTGGTGGAGCAGCTGTATGACGGCTCCCTCTCCGCTTTCCTCAGCGCCCTCAGCGGCGGGCAGGGGCTGGAGCGGAGGGAGGTCGAGGAGCTCCGCGCCTGGTTTGAGGAGGTGTGCGGCCATGACTGAGTGCCTGATTGCCATGGCCCTCGCCGGCAGCGGGGCGTACCTGCTCTGGCGGGCGCTGCTGCCCCTGACACGGGAGCGGTTCAGCGCCCGGTGGCAGTACGGCTTTTTGAAGACAGTGCTGGCTTTTTTCCTCCTCCCCGTGGGGCTGCTGGGCGCTTCTTTAGGGCTGGCCCTCCCCGCACCGGCGTCCGGCGTCCCGGATCCTTCGGACATACCGCCGGGTCTGACGGCCCCTGCGCCGCCATCCCCTGTTGATCCGGTGGACACCCGCTCGGCGGAGGCCGCTGCGGCGCTGCCTCCGCAGAAGAGCGGGAGGGCCGCATCTCCAAACTGGCGCGACGCTGTCCTCCCGGCGCTGACGGCGCTGTGGTTCCTCGGCGCGGCCGTCCTGGGGGGACGGGAAATTTTCCGGCGGGCGCGGTTTCGCCGGGAGTTTCTTCCCCTCTGCCTGCCGGTGGAGGATGGGGAGAGCCTGCAAGCGGCGGCGCTCTGCCGCCGTCAAACGGGCCTGCGCCGTCTCCCGCGGCTGGCGGTGAGCCCCCTGCCCTGCTCCCCCTTTGTGACGGGACTTGTTCATCCGGTCATTGTCCTCCCCGGAGGGGAGATCGGAGAGGAGAAGCTGCGGTGCATTCTGCTCCACGAGATGCTCCATATCCGGCGGCGGGATCTGTGGGTGCGCGCGCTGGCGCTGTGGGTGCGGACGCTGTACTGGTTCAACCCGCTGGTCTGGCGGCTGAGCCGGCAGACGGCGGCGTGGAGCGAGCTGGCCTGCGACGAGGCGGTGACGGCTCCCATGGACCGGGAGGGCCGGCGCGTCTACGGCCGGGTTATCCTACAGGCGGCGCTGCAAAACGCCGGGAACGCCGGGGAGTGGGCCGCGACGCTGGCCGCCCCCGAGACAATGAAGTGGAGGCTGAAGCGGATGTTTGAGTGGAAAGAGATGAAAAAGAGCGCCCACGTCGCCGCGGCGCTGACGATGGCAGTATTGATCGCAGGGGGAAGCCTGGCGGCAATGGGCGCCTACCGCCCCGCGCCGGAGGAGGCGCCCCCGGTCCGGAGCCAGCAGAGCACAGGAGCGGCAGCCCCCGCGAGGGCCGGCGCGGCGGATCAGGCAGCTCCCCCCGCTGCGCCGGAGAAGCTCCCCGCCCCCCGGGAGGGGCAGAGCGGCGCACAGACCGTCGCCGCGGCGGAGCCGCCGGTGGACCCGGAATCGCCCCAGAGCACCGCACAGTCCGGGGCGGAGGACACGGCGGCGCCCGAACCGCCCCTTCCGGCAGAGCAGAGCCCCACGCCGGACGCGCCGGCGGACGGCACACAGTATCCGGTGGACAGTCCCGCTCAGCGGGAGGCGCTGATTGCGCAGCTGTGCGGGGACTACGGCCTTACACAGCAGGACTTTATCATCCACATCAACGGCGAAGACGGCAGCGAAATTGTGGAGATCTACCGGGATGCCACCTGGCTGGCGGAGCTGGCGGCGAAGCATCTAATAGACGGCGACTGGCCCCGAAACAGCCGCGGCGAGAGCTACGGTCCCGACGCGCTGTACCGCGTCACCGGTACCCACCCCGACCTGGTCTCTGCTGTCGGGCAGGATGGAACCCACGGCTATATCCGGGAGCGCGACCGGTGGGAAAACCGCTTTGACATCCACACCTGCGAGGATGCCCGGTCGTATATGGTATTTATGGAGGCCATCAGGATGTCCTACTACATCCCCCTCTACAACGCCGAGGGCGAGGCCATTGGCCGCTTTCTGATCGCCGGCGGCGTAGCCACCGCGGAGGGGCTGCAAAGGCCGCCGGAAGCGGCGAATTAATTAGGCGTGGAAGAATTCCCGCTTAGACACCCCCGGCAACGCTGTTGCCGGGGGTGCCGGATTCTCGGCCGCGGGCCGAAATCTGCCGCTGCGCCTGATCCGTGTCAGCGGCGAGGAAATCTCCTGGGGTACGGGCGGGTTGATTTGACAGGTAAGAAAACCCTCCCAGGCTGCTTTCACACGTTCCTTCCGACCGCCGCTGAAGCGCCGCCGTCCGCCCGCTCCCGCACAGCGGAGACGATCAGCATCATGGGCCGGCGCAGCTCGTCGCGCATACCGGGGATATCCAGCATGTCCGCCGCCGGCTGGGGTTCTACCACATGGCGCAGTGTGAAGCCGCAGCGCAGCAGGGTTTCCAGATAGGTGGTCAGCGTCCGGTGGTATTTGGTCACCTTCTCCCCCAAAAACACCGCCTCCCGGCTGCCCTCACTGTAGTAGCGGTCCACGGGAAAGTGGAGGATCTGTCCCTGGTCGTCATAGACCCATTCCTGGGAGCCGTGGGCAGTAAACACCGGATGTTCTACTGAGAAGAGGAAGGTGCCTCCCGGCCGCAGCCAGCGGCTGATCCGCTCCGCCAGAGCGGCGAAGTCGCAGACATAGTGCAGGGCCAGAGAGCTGAGCACCACATCAAAGCTGCTGTCGGGAAAAATCAGATCCTCCATGGCGGCGCAGCGGTACTCAATCACCGGCGCGGCGTTCCGCTCCTGGGCCGTCTGGAGCATCCGCCGGGAGATATCTGTGCCGATCACTTGAGCAGCGCCGTGGTCGGCGGCATAGCGGCAGTGCCAGCCGTAGCCGCAGCCCAGATCCAGCACACGCTGTCCGCCGAAGGGGGGCAGCAGGGGCTCAAGAACGTGCCACTCTCCGGCGGCCGGGAGACCCTGCCGGGAGCGGTCCATCTGGGCGTACTTGATAAAGAAGGCCGGATCGTCGTAGGGGTTTTCCCTGGCCGTCGGCCCGCTGGCGTCTCCGCGAAGCCGGGCCTGATACTCCTGCTGTTCCCCCCGGCTGGCCCTGCGCACCGTGTACTTGCCGCAGTCGGGGCACTGCTCCGGCTCCGCGGCCCGGCTGAAGAGGAAGCGGCAGTTGTCACAAATGTAAATCATTGTTATCACCAGGGAGTAGTATAGCAAGTTCTCCCGCCCCTGGCAAGTGGCAGCGGGAAGAAAAAGCACCATGAAAATTTGATATTTCACTTGACAAACCAGCAAGAAGAGGGTATCATATGAATGTTCCGCCATGGACGCTTAGCTCAGCTGGCTAGAGCACCTGCTTGACGTGCAGGGGGTCAGCGGTTCAAGTCCGTTAGCGTCCACCATGAAATCCCTTGAAGCCGTAAGGCTTTGAGGGATTTTTTGCTTCCTGCATCTGGAAATTCTGCGTTGTGATTTATCCCATAATTTCGGGCGTTTTTGCGTAATTTCGGGCTTCCGTGCTGCAAAAGTGCTGCAAATTTCAGAAATCCGTTTAACTATTGTGCCGCAACAGGCAGATGCTCATGCAGCATTTTTAATGCCTCGCGCACCTTCTCCGCAGTTTTGTCTGCCCGAGAACGCCGACCATAGTGGGGATAGACCCGCAGGGTCATTTCTACGGTACTATGGTACCTCTTTGATATCCAGTCCCGCCTCGAATAGACGGGTGATATAAGTATGGCGCAGTATATGCGCGGTAGCATAATGGTCTGGTAGCTCCCGATCCACTAACCTCCACATACTCTGGTAGGCAGATTTGCTCAAGGGCTTGTGATCTTTCATAGCGATCACATATTTCGTGTGAAATCTTTCTTTGTGCTGCCAGCCATATTTTGGCCCTGGCATTCTGTACCCGCTCCAACAGCAACTGGCTTTCCTGCGGCGTCAAAGGCTTCTTTTCCTGGGCCTTTTTACCAGTCGGCTTCAACATCTGGCTTACGGGGGACTTCGCCCACCAAACCATTCTCCTGTGCCACATTAAAAATACTCCGCAAATTGCTTAGGGCCTTGGATTGCAGAGAATGGCTCTTGCCAGAAAGGCTGGCCATGATTGCCTGAATCTGCATAGGTGAAATATCCCGGAGGCGATAGTTCACAATGGCAGGGAGTATATGCAGATTCAACATATACTTAGAGGTTTTGACTTTGACGTAGTTTTTCGATTGATTTCAGATGAGCCGTATTCAAGGTATCGCTCCAATGATTCCACTTCCGCCCTACACGGGCGCAAGGAACAACTCCTGTACGCAATAATGTACGTATAGCGGGTTCTGTCAGGCACGTGTCTGGATCAGATTCCCGAAAATATGCAGCGGCTTCTCGAATAGCTCGAGTGTGAACCATAGATTGTTGCCTCCTATAAAAGCCATTATGGGTATGTTGTAATACCGTGTTTTTCTATCGCAGCTATGTAGCTGTGCCGTATTTTCAGGCGGCAGGACCGCCTTACTGGCTCACCCCCGGCACGATGGGAAGTATACTGTCACCTGTGGTACCGACAGACGGCGGCGGCAGGTGACGAAGCTACCCAGACCAATCCCACAGTATCCCCGCGTTCAGCCGGCGGGAGGGACGGCCATGGGTGCCCCTTTAGCAAGGCCAGCTGCTCCGGTCGCTCGGATCTGTAGGGGCAGTGGCGGGGGAGAGCCGGGGAGGGGCACCATGGCCTATACTGATGTTCCATTTTCAAGGTGCAGTTTGCTGCCGCGTATTTTCGCGGTGAAGGTGCGTGGAGCGTTCAGAGATAGAATCGGTGGAGGATGCTGTTCATGGTGTCTGTAGAAATTCTAAAAAATAACAATAGAATGATAGATGTGCTAAAATAGCAAGCGAGGTGCAGCACAACGAAGCGAGGAATCTGCTGGTAAAGGCATACAAAAAAAGCCATGACGCAATCGGTTTCAACGGTGTAGCGACTGTCTGAACAGAAGGCGAAGACGGGAAGCGTAGTTCTTCGTGTCAGTCAAAGGGGGCGCAAACGAATACTGAGCAGTAAGGAGCTGGAACAAATCGCACAGGTGATAGAGACACAGCCGAATATCACTCTATCTGAAATCATCGAAAAGCTGGGACTGCATGTGGGGATTGAGACGGTGCGGCGGGCGGTCCTGGCCATGGGAAAAAAAGATGATTCGCGCTTCAGAACAGGAGCGTCCCCGATGTTCGCGCAAAGAGAGAGCAATGGAATGGGTTTGCAAAGACAGCAGACGCGAAACACCTGGTATTCCTGGATGAAAGCGGTGTGAATGTGGCGTTACGGGCGTGGAAGGGGCGGCCGGCGTACCGCTGAGCAAACCGAAATCTACGACCATCCTGTCCTCGATCCGTCCGGATGGAGACCTGGCTTTTACGACCTTTCAGGGCGGAACCACAGGTACCCGGTTTCTGACCTATCTGAAAGATATCCTGCTCCCAACCCTTCGCTCCGGCGATGTCGTTGTGATGGATAACCTTCGGACCCACCATATCCAGGCTGTGGCGGAGCTGTTGCATGATGCCGGAGCGCAGGTGCTGTATCTGCCCCCGTACAGCCCGGACTTGAATCCTATTGAAAAACTCTGGTCTAAGGTCAAAGCTGTTTTGAGAAAGCCTCATGTCCGTACCGCTGCCGCGCTTGCTGCTGCTATCCCCTTTGTCCTTGGTTTGATTTCTATCCAGAACTGCGTTGGCTGGTTCCGTTGTGCTGGGTATTACTTATTTTGAGATTTGCTCTAATCATGATGCGGCATTCTTTCACAAGTGATGAGGTCTCTATGCACCCCAGTATAATCGACCAGCAGGCACAATGCGAGCAGGAGTTTTGACGGGCTGGGGCCGGGATGAACCGCCGCCCGGTCAGATGAAAGGGCCTGCCAGATGGCAGGCCCTTTCATCAGGAGCTTTTCATTGTGCCGCTTCGTATCTGCGGCAGACTTCGCTGTATTACTGCGCCCAGGTATCCCTGAATACACGCAGGAAGTTTCCGCCCATTACCTTCTTGACATCCTCGCGGCTGAATCCCCTCTTGAGGAGCGCGTCGACAATGTTGGGGTAGTTGGCGATGCCGTGGAGGCCCTCTGTCAGCACGGAGAGGCGCCCCCTGCCGGCGGCCAGCGCCTCCTCCACCCGGTCGTGGAAATACTCTATGCAGCCGGGGCTGAAGTTGTCCGGGTTAAAGTAGTACTCCGCCATCTCCCGGGCGTCGCTGTGCTTATAGGCCCCCGGTTCGGCGTTGGAATCCAGGCCGAAGCCCACATGGTCGATGCCCAGAAGGTCGGCGTAGTAGGCGATGGTATCCACAAAGCGCTGAATGGACGGCCCCTGCTTGTCGTCGCACAGCAGCGGGGCAAATCCTACCACGCCCACCACGCCGTTGGTGGCGGCGCATTTTTTCGCCTGCTCGTCGGTGATGTTGCGCAGGTTGTTGAACATCGCTTTGGGGTTGGAGTGGCTGAAAATCATGGGCTTCTGGGCCATGTCCAGGGCCTCCAGGGTGGAGCGGCAGCCCACGTGGCTCAGATCCACTGTGACGTGACTGCGCTCCATGGCCCGGATCAGCGCCCTGCCCTGCGCGGACAGGCCACAGTCCGTACCGGTGTCGCAGCCGTCGGCGGCAAAGGAGCGGGAGTGGTAGGCGATCTGCATCACCCGCAGGCCCATCCGCGCGAAGATCTCCACAGAGGAGTTGAGGTCGAGACCCCGCACGAAGTCGCAGCTCTGTGCGCCGAAGATCAGTCCCACCTTCCCGGTGCGCTTGGCCTCCAGGATGTCCCCGGTGGTGAGGATGTTCATAAAGTGCTCCGGATCGGCAAGGGGGACGTAGTTCATCTCAATGAGCTTCTCCACCACGCCGCTGTAGGAGGGGTCGTAGGTCTGGGGAACGGTGATATTCAGGGCGGTGGGCCGCCCTGCCTCAAGCTGCCAGTTGTAGGTCTCCGCAAAGAAGGAGCACATGTCGATAATGATGCACTCCTGGTGGAGCTTCTTCGCCTCCGCGGAGATGGCGGCGTTCCAGGCGAGGGCGGTTTCCCGAAGTTCCGGGTTGTCCTCGCACCAGTAGGCCATGAAGTACTTGTCTGCCATAGTGCGCAGCTTCTGATCCATTTTTTTGCCTTCCTTTCTTCTTTTTGTGTCCGTTAATCCCCGCCGCCGCGGATGAAGTCCTCCAGTACCGCGATGAGCGCATGGGCATGGCGGCGGGCCCACTGCTCAAGGCGCTCCAGCGGGACCTGGTCGTTGTCGTTGCACCGTCCCTCCTCCGAGCCGGCCGACTGGAGGGAGAAGGCCGGGATGCCGAAGGTGGACAGCACCCACCCCTCAAAGGTCCCGTGGGGCATACCGGTGTCCGCAAAGCAGTCCATCAGCGGCATGGGGTACTCAATGGGCGGCGCGGTAAAGGTACCGCAGCCCGGATGGCTGGCGCGGAAGGCCCGGGAGTAGAGATTGGCCAGCCGGTTGTGACTTGCCCAGTTCACATCGTCCGGAGAGGTGTCCAGCAGAAGCCAGTCCTCTGTAACAACAGAGCAGGAGTCGTAGTCAAACAGCGCCAGCGGGTGCTTCACGCTGCGCACAAAGCTCACCGCGGCCCGGGTCTCGTTCTCGCTGGCGGGGTAGGGGCCGTGGTAGGTGCTGGCGTCAGGATCGCCGCTGCTGTAGCCGTAGACGTACTCTGTGGCCCAGTTGAAGTCAAAGTTGCGGTTGAGATCCACCCCGTTGGGGTTCTTGCGCAGATAAAAGGGCTCGCCCTCCACAGTCTCCTCCCGCACATCCACATTGACAGCGGGAAGCACGGCGAGGCCCACCTGCTCCAGAAGCTCCGGACGGGTCTCCAGCATAAAGCGCAGCGCTTTGAGCAGCAGCTCCGGCCCCGGCTCGCTGGCGTGGATCGCCCCGGCCAGAAGGATGGTCCGCTCCTGACTGCCGATCTTCAGGCCCAGCATCCGCCGGTGGCGCGTGCTCTCGCCGAAGTCCTCCACTGAGACCAGCGCGGGGTAGTCCGCGGCCAGGCGGCGCATCTCATCACAGAAGCGCTCATAGCTCCACCAGACCTCGCTGTCCCGGAGCTTGCAGGCGACGGGGCCGATTTTTGTCAGCCGTCCGTCCACCTCCTGGGTCACCCAGTAGAGGTAGATATGCCCTACCTTTGCCGTCTGGTCCACATATTCGCAGAAGGAGTGGACCAGCGGCAGTGTCCCCGCAAAAACCTCCTGGACCCGGGGGTCGTCCATACGCTGGTTCTCGATGTACTCCGTCCAGAACCCCGGGGAATCTCCGCACATGCCGGTGCTGAAGTTGATCTCATCCGCACACCTGCGGTAGACCTTGACCGGCAGGTTTGCCTCGGCGCCCAAATCGCCCCGCTGCATAAAGCGGACGTGGATCCTCCCATCCCTTACCTTTGCCTTCAGACTGCCTTTAATCACGGTGCATCACGCTCCTTTTTTGTGGAAGGACTGATTCAGTCGGCGTGCGGAGATTGATTCAGTGCTTCCTTAGATTGCCCGCGGACAGGGAATGCCTGCCCGCGGGTGCAGAGAGGGGTAGAAAGGCCGGTTACTCCGCGCTGATGGGATGGATATAGCGCAGGTCCCCAATGCCGTATGCGTGGGGCTCAATGCCGGTGAGGGTGGAGCGGATGCCGTAGACCATCTGGGGGCAGGCGAAGGAGATCCAGGGGACGTCCTGGCGCCAGAGACTTTGAATCTCCGCATAGTAGGCACTGCGCTGCTCCTGGTCGGTGGAGGTGGCGGCCAGCGCCAGCAGCTCATCCACCCGCTCGTTCTTATACTGGCAGTCGTTGTTGTAGTAGTTCAGGGAGGAGTCCAGCCGGTCGTGCCACCAGAAGGCGTCGCCGCTGGAGGAGGAGTAGCGGCCCACATAGGCGGTGTAGTCCCCCGCGTCGGTCTTGGCGTAGACGGAGTTGGCGTCCATCACACGGACATTGGCGGTGATCCCCACCTTGGCCAGCGCATTGGCGGTCATCTCGGCCATCTGCATCCAGGCGGCGGTGTCGACGCACAGCAGTTCAAAGGTGAAGCCGTCCTCATAGCCGGCCTCCTTTAAAAGGGCCTTGGCCTTTTCCACATCATAGCTGTAGGCCTCGTCCCCCTGGGGAGCGGAGTAGACGCTGAGGCTGTTGGGCCAGCAGGAGTCCGCCACCAGCGCGGTGCCGGAGAAGGCCAGATCCACCATACTCTCCAGGTCCAGCGCATAGAGCATGGCCTTGCGCACCCGCGGGTCGTCGAAGGGTTTGACCTTGTTGTTCAGGGACATGTGGATCAGCTGGAAGCTGGGGAAGGCGACAAGGCTGCTGGTGGGGGCGTCAATAAGGGACTGGAAGCTGGAGGTGTCCACGTCAAAGATCACATCCACCTCCCCGGACTCCAGGCTCAGCGCCCGGGTCACATCGTCGGAGATGTTGCGGATCAGAAGGTTGGGATAGTAGGGCATCTCCCCCCAGTAGTCCTCGTTGGGGACGTAGGAGAGGTGGTCGCCGGCCACCCACTCCACCAGCTTGTAGGGGCCGGTGCCGCCGGTGGGATTCCGGGCGTAATCCTCGGGGCCCTGCTCCTCATAGGCCTGGCGGCTGAGGATATAGCCCACGTTGGGGTTGGACAGGTGGTCCAACAGGGCACCCAGGGGGTGATAGGTGGCAAGGTCCACGGTATACGCGTCCACCGCCTTGCAGCGGCTGACGTCGAAAACCCTCCAGAGGAACTCGGCAATGGGCCGGGTACTGCCGTACTCCACGCACCAGAGCACGTCGTCGGCCGTGATCTCGTAGCCGGCGTGACACCGGACCCCCTGGCGCAGGTGGAGACGGATGGTGGTATCGTCCAGCATCTCCCAGCTCTCCGCCAGAGCCGGCTCATACTCGCCGGTAAAGGCGTTGTAGTTGATGAGCGTCTCATAGATCGGGCGGCAGGCGATGATGGTGGGAAGGCGGTTCCCATCGGCGGGATAGAGGGTGTTGGGCTCTCCGCCCATGGCCACAGTCAGCGTATCGGGCGTGGCGGTCTCGGAAAAGCCCGCTGGGGGTTCGGAGGCGTAGACCGTCACATCGGCGCCGTAGGCGGGATAATTGGTGATGGCTCCATGCTGCCCGCCGCCCTCTCCGCCGGTGCCGGGACTGTCCTTGGAACCGCAGCCGGCCAGCAGGGATACCAGCATTGCGCCGGCAAGAAGCAGTGCAAAAAGCTTTCTTGTCATCATAATTCCCTCTTTTCTCTTAATATTTACGCATATGCGCAGTTCATGAAGGGATTTCTCCGCAGAGGTGGCAGGCCACCACATGACCCGGCGCCACCTCCCGAAGCTCTGGAGAGGTTTCGAAGCAGGCGGGACAGGCTCTGGGACAGCGGGGGGCAAAGCGGCAGCCCGGCTTGGGGTCGATGGGGGAGGACAGCTCTCCTTTGAGGAGAATCCGCCCCTCGGCGGCGTGGGGCGTGGGGATGGGGATGGCGGAGAGCAGGGCCTGGGTGTAGGGGTGGCAGGTGCTGCGGAAGAGCTCCTCTGTGGAGCACTTCTCCACCATCTTGCCCAGATACATCACGCAGATATCGTCGGAGACATGCTTGACCACGGACAAATCGTGGGTGATGAACAGGTATGTCAGCCCCATCTCCTCCTGCAAATCCTGCATCAGGTTGAGAATTTGGGCCTGAATGGACACATCCAGGGCGGAGACCGGCTCATCGCAGACGATGAACTTCGGCCTCAGCGCCAGCGCCCGGGCCACGCCGATGCGCTGGCGGCGGCCGCCGTCCAGCTCGTGGGGATAGCTGCGGGCGAGGCGGGAGGCCAGTCCAACCGCGTCCATCAGCTGCTCCACATACCTCTTTCGCTCCGCCGGGTCCGGGTGGGTATGGAAGATCAGCAGGGGCTCGGTGATAATATCCTCCACGGTCATGCGGGGGTTCAGGGAGGAGTAGGGGTCCTGAAAGATAATCTGCATCTGCTGGCGGCTGTTTTTGAAGGCCTTGGAGTCCATATGGGAGATGTCCTCTCCCTCAAAGAAGATCTCCCCCTCTGTGGGTGGGATCAGGTGCAGGATCGTCCGGCCCAGTGTGCTCTTCCCGCAGCCGGACTCCCCCACAACGCCGAGGGTCCTGCCCGCCTGGATGGAAAAGCTGACATCGTCCACCGCGTGGAGCTGTCCTCTGGGCGTCTTAAAGAACTTTTTCAAGTGCCTGACATCCAACAGTGCGGCGCTCATATCCCCACACCTCCCTCCTCAAACTGCCGGCAGCGGACGAAATGTCCCGACTCCACCTCTGTAAGGCCCGGCTCCCCCTCCTTACACCGGCCGCCGCAGTGGTCGCAGCGGTCATAGAAGGAGCAATAGGGCGGCAGGTCCGCAGGATTGGGGACCAGTCCCTTGATGGAGCGCAGCCGGCGCACAGACTCCGTCAGACTGGGCAGAGAGCCGAACAGCCCCAGGGTATAGGGGTGGCGGGCCCGGAAAAAGATCTGGTTCAGGGAGCCGTACTCCACAATCTGTCCGGCGTAGATCACCGCCACCTTGCTGCAGACCTCCGCCACCACGCCGAGGTCGTGGGTGATGAGAATCATGGCGGTGTGCATCCGGGCCTGCAGGCTGCGGATCATGTCAAGAACCTGGGCCTGAATGGTGACATCCAGCGCGGTGGTGGGCTCGTCGGCGATGAGGAGCCTGGGGTTGCAGGCCAGCGCCGTGGCAATGACCACCCGCTGCTTCATCCCGCCGGAGAACTGGTGGGGGTAGTCGTAGTACCGCTCCGCTGTGATCCCCACCATCTCCAGCATCTCGCAGGCCCTTGTCATGGCATCCTGCCGGCTGAGCTTCTGGTGGAGGCGGATTACCTCGGAGACCTGCTCCCCCACGGTCAGCGACGGGTTCAGCGCCGTCATGGGGTCCTGGAAGATCATGGAGATCTTGTTGCCGCGGATCCTGCGCATCTCCGCCGCGGGAAGTGCGAGGAGATTCCGCCCCTCGAACTCCACCTCCCCCTGTATGATGCGGCCCGGCGGGGAGGGGATCAGACCCAGCAGGCCCAGCGCCGTGGTGGTCTTGCCCGCGCCGGTCTCCCCCACCAGACCGAGGGTCTCCCCCTCATCCACGGTAAAGGAGATGCCGTTGACCGCCTCCACCACGCTCTCCTCCGTCTCGTAGTGGATGATCAGATCCTTTACTTGTAAAAGAGCCATTCGCGTCTCTCCTTATCTCTTCAGCTTCGGGTCCATGGCGTCCCGCAGGCCGTCGCCCAGAAGGTTGAGCCCAAACACCGTAATCATAATCATCAGCCCCGGGAAGGTGACAATGTACCAGTATTTGCGGATGTACTGCCGCCCAGCATTGAGCATATAGCCCCACTCCGCCGTGGGCGGCGTAACACCGACGCCGATGAAGCTCAGCGCCGCGCCGGAGATGATGGCGCTGGCCATGCCAAAGGTGGCCTGCACAATAATCGGGGCGATGGCGTTGGGCAGCATGTGCCGCAGCATCTGGCGCATGGGGCTGCCGCCGATGGCCCGGATGGCCTCCATGTACTCCTGGTTGCGCACAGTCAGCGCCGCGGCCCGGACCACCCGGGCGTAGCCGGGCACCTGACTGATGGCGATGGCGATGGCCAGATTGAACAGCCCCGTCCCCAGCGCCGAGGCGATGGCGATGGCCAGCAGAAAACTGGGCAGGGCATAGAAAATATCCATAATGCGCATGATGGTCTCGTCAATCTTCCCGCCGTAGTAGGCCGCGGCCAGTCCGCTGGCGCCGCCGATGACAACGGACATCACCACGGAGAGCGTGCCGATGAGCAGAGAGGTCCTTGCCCCGTAGATAATGCGGCTGAGGATGTCCCGGCCGTAGTTGTCCGTCCCCATAGGATGCTCCGCGCAGGGAAAAATAAAGGCGTCCTCATAGATCTGCTCATCCTCCCCATAGGGGGCGATATACTGGGGGAATAGGGCCAGGACCAGGAGCGCCGCCACAATGATTAGCCCAAACATGGCCGCCTTGTTTCGCCGCATCCGGTACCAGGCTTCGCTCCAGGGGCCGGTTTTTCTGGGGCGCTTTTTCCGCTGCCTCTGTAGCTTTTCCATCGCCGGCGTCTGCATTTTAGCCATTGCTCTCCACCTCCTTCCCCCGCTTCTCCCGCTTCGTCCGGCCGCCGCTGTACATGGCCTTCACCCGCGGGTCCACAAAGGCGTACAGAATATCCGTCAGGATGGTCACAAAGCAGAACATGAAGGCCATCACCAGTACACCGCCCTGCACCACCGGGTAGTTCCGGGCGGTGATGGCGTCCAGCAGGTATTTCCCCAGCCCGGGGATGGCAAACACCGACTCGGTGACCGCCGCGCCGCCCAGGAGCAGCCCCACATTCATGCCGATCACCGTCAGGATGGGAATCAGGGCGTTTTTCAGCGCGTGCTTGCGGATAATGGTTCCCTCGGAGAGGCCCTTGGCCCGGGCGGACTGGATGTAGTCCTGGTGGATCACGTCCAGCATACTGGAGCGGGTCATACGCATAATCTGCGCGGCATTTGCCGTGCCGATGGTGAAGGTCGGCAAAATCCAGTACAGCGGCCCGTAAAAGCCGGAGCCGGGGAGCAGCTTCCAGTAGACCGAGAAGAGCAGAATGCTCATCAGCCCCTGCCAGAAGGTGGGCATGGACACGCCGATCAGACCCACGGCATTGCAGATATTGTCCAGGAAAGAATACTGCCGCGTGGCGGAGACGACCCCCAGCGGCACGCCGACGATCACCATAAAAGCGGTGCTCAGGGCGGTGAGGAGCAGCGTGGTGGGCAGGCGGTCCATCACCTCGCTTAGCACAGGCTGCTTGGTCGAGTAGGAGGTTCCCAGATCGCCCTTGGTCACCAGATCAAACACGTAACTTCCAAAGCGGACGAGGAAGGGCCGGTTCAGCCCCATCTCCTCCCGCAGCGCCGCAATGTCGGCCTCGGTGGCGTTGTCGCCGGCCAGCTCCCGGGCAGGATCCCCCGGCGTGATCTCATTCAGAGTGAAGATAATAAAAATAACACCGAGAAGGACAGGAATCAGCATCAACAGCCGTTTTGCGATGTATCTCCACATAGGCAACTCTCTCCTTATCTGAGCGGCGGGCCGGCACGTATCTGGATAAATTTCCCAGAATCTGTGCGGGCGTCGGGTGAATGCTCTTGTATACCAGCCGGTTTTATGATAATATAATAAAAAATTATGCACGGTTCGTAAACCGAGGATATTTCGGTTTCTCCCGCGATTTTTAGGTATTAGGGGTTTCTGTCATGGTTTCCAAGATTCGAGAGGGCTTTTGCAACCTGAGCATCCGTGCAAAATATGTGCTCACGTTATACACAGTCCTGTTGATCCTCTTTCTCCTCCTTGCGGCGACGCTGCTTTGCATCGCCCGGCGGAACGCCGAACAGGACGCCCTGAACTCCGTGGCAAAATCGGCCTCCTACAGCAACCTGATTATAGAGAAGGAGCAGCAGTACCTGTACGGCATCGCCTCCTACTATGCGATCACCGAGGAGGTGCAGCAGCTCATTGGCGACAGCAACGAGCACAACACCAGGGGGTCGCTGCCCCAGGCGGTGCTCGATCTCAGCCAGCGGCAGAGCTATGTCCTCAGCCTCGCCTTCTATAACGGACGGGGCCAGGTCATTGACTACTTCTCCATTGACGGGTCCTACGGGGCCGTCAACCAGAATGTGGATGACCCAAGCCGCCCCATCAGCCAGCTGATGGAGGGAAAATCCTCCTACCTGTGGGAGTATATTCCCAAGGGCGACACCGTCTATATGACCCACGACCGCTCCCCCAAGCTCTGCCTCTGGTATGTGGTTCGGGACAACGGGCCGCAGAAGCCCATCGGCGCCATTGCCATCACCGTGGACTCCCGCAAGCTGCTCCCCGACCAGTACCAGACCCTTGACCTCAACGACAATCTTCTCATCCTCGACACCCAGAAGCGGCAGGTCTTCGGCCGGACAGAGCTGGCCCAGAATATGACGATGAAAGAGATCAACCATCTGATCGGCAGCATCAAGCCCTACCGGAACACGGGAGGATTCCCCGTCCACATCAACGGGCGGGCGTATTTCGCGGCCTACTCCAGGCTCCGCTCCACCACCCTGGTCAGCTTCGCCCTGATCGAGGACCGCCTGCTGCCCGACAATATCAACGCCTTCTTTACGGCGGCCCTGGCGGGGGTCTGTCTGCTCTGCGTATCCATCCTGCCGATTCTTCTTCTGGTCACCCGCTTCCTCACCGGCCCCCTCCGCCAGCTGGCGGAGTCTATGGAGCAGTTTTCGGAGGGTGATCTGACCACACAGGTCCACTTCCGGGGACACGACGAGATCGGGCAGCTGGGAAAGATCTTCAACGAGATGGTTCAGGAGAACAAGCGCCTGATCGAGGAGTCCTATCTGCTGACAATCCGCACGCAGGAGGCGGAGCTGGCCAAGCTACAGGCGCAGATCAACCCCCACTTCATCTACAACACCATCAACGCCATCCAGTGGACGGCCATTGACAGGGACGAGCCGGAAATTGCGGAGATGGCCTACTCGGTGGGGCAGGTGTTCCGCCTGAGTCTCAGCGGCGGCCAGGAATTTGTCACCGTGGCCGCCGAGCAGGAGCTGCTGTACTTCTATCTCTCTCTACAGGAAAAGCGATTTGAGGACCGGCTCTCCTATACGCTGAATTTCGCGCCGGAACTCCTGTCCGTCAAAATTCCCAAGCTGCTGATCCAGCCGCTGGTGGAAAATGCCAGCGTCCACGGCGCGGCCGACGCCCGCTCCCGCGTCCATATCACCGTCAACGTCACCCGGTCGGAGACGGGGCGCATCCATATCGAGGTGAGCGACGACGGTGTGGGCATCCCCCCGAAGATCCTGGCGCTGCTCCCCGACCGGCTTCCCAAGAACCCGGAGGGCCCCTCCTCCCACTTTGCGCTGCGAAATATCAGCAGACGTCTTCAGCTCTACTACGGCAGCGACTATGTGTTTCATATCGACAGCACGCCCCATATTGGAACCGATATTGTCATCGACCTCCCCGCCTCCCTTCCGGCGGCGGAGAGGATATAAGGAGAACAGGATATGCTTCGCTTGCTCATCGCCGACGATGAAAAGGACGCCCGGGACAAGACCGTCCGCTGTATTGATAAGCTGCAAAACGGGTTTACCGTGGTGGGGACCGCCTCCGACGGGTACGAGGCCTACCAGCAGATCTGTACACTGCGCCCGGACATCGTTCTGATCGACATTGCCATGCCGGGGCTCTCCGGGCTCGACGTCATCAAGCGGGTGAAGAAAGAGGCCCTCCCGGCGGTGTTTATCATCATCAGCAGCTATCAGGAGTTCTCCTACGCCAGGGATGCTCTGCGCCTGGAGGTGGAGGACTATCTGCTCAAGCCGTTTCTGCCGGCCGACGTATGCAATGCCGTGTACAAGGCAGCCAAGCATCTGGAGCTGCTGCGTCTGCTGCCCGCCCTGCAGAGCGACCCGTCCCCGGCGCCCCAGAATCTATCCATCGCCCAGCGCATGAAATCCCCCCTGACCTACCCCTTTGAACAGGAGAAGATGCTGCTGGATCTTCTGCGCTTCGACGGGGATCCGCCCCGGATCGACAAAACCATGGAGGACTTCATCCACTCGGTGCGGGAGAATAACGCTCTCCCCGGCGCGGCTGTCGACTGCTATGCCATCCTCTACGTGGAGCTGTGCCGGCTGATTGCCGACTTTCAAATGGAGATCGGGGACGTACCGCCGCCCGCAGCGGCGGCAGAGGGGGAGGCGTACAGCGACGCGCTGGAGTTTTACCTGAAGGAGCTGTGCCGGCAGATCAATCTCCGCCTGCGGGGACAGAGCGCCTCCAGCGCATTTCTCTCCGCCGCCGCCAGATATGTAAAAAGCTGTTACCGCCAGGAGCTGACCCTCGGCGAGGTGGCCGCCCACGTGGGAGTTTCCCCGGCCTATCTCAGCACCCAGTTTCACCAGGTCATGGGAATCCGCTTTGTGGACTATATCCACAAGGTGCGCATAGAGAACGCCAAGCAGATCATCGCTGCACAGCCCTATCTGAAGGGATACGAGGTGGGAGATCTGGTGGGCTACCAGTCAGCCAAGTATTTTTACCAGAAGTTCAACGACGTGACCGGCGTCACCTTCAACCAGTACCGGGGCCAATTCCTCTCGGACAGTTGACCGCCGCCTCCCGCCGCTTGATCCGGTACAGCCGGGCCGATCCCGGCCAGGAGCGCGGAAAACGCAAGTTCTGCCCCCCGGCGCGGCTTTTTGGGGCTGCTGTATGTGAGTAGTATCGGCCAGCAGGTTTTTTACCTTGTCCGCTTTCCCCGGATGCAGCACAACGAAGCGAGGAATCTGCTGGTAAAGGCATACAAAAAAAGCCATGA
>CANDEH010000033.1 GCA_947383645.1 uncultured Clostridia bacterium
AGGAACCCCTCTTGGGTTCCTTTCACACTATCCTCCTTACCGCCAGCGGGCTCTGCCGGCTTTTCGATAGCTTGGAGCAAATTTTGGCCTATGGCCGAAATTTGTCGCCTGCGGGCGGGTGATTGGACGCGAAAGGAACCCCTCTTGGGTTCCTTTCACACTATCCTCCTTACCGCCAGCGGGCTCTGTCGGCTTTTCGATAGCTTGGAGCGCCCCGCCGGTTTCCGGCGGGGCGCTTGATCCATTGCTCAGATGTACGACCGTTTTTGGATTAGTCCTCGAACTGGTCCACGTTGTCGGGAGTGACCACGCTGACGCCGGTGTCCACCTGGGTCTCGCTGAGGGTGCCGCCCTCCAGCAGGGTCACAGCGGCCTCGATGGCCTTCTCGCCCATGACGTTGGGGTTCTGGGCCATGAAAGCCAGCAGCTCGCCGTCGCGGACGTGGGCGCGGTTGGAGGAGGAGTTGTCGAAGCCCACGCAGAGGATGTCCTTGCCGCCGGCATTGGCCTCCTTCACCGCGTTGGCAGCGCCGTTGGTGGCGCCGTCGTTGGCGCCGTACACGCCGATGACACCGTCGTTAATCAGGGCGTTGGTCAGCTCCTGGGCCTTCACAGCGTCGCCGTCGGAGTACTGGACCTCGCTCATGGTGAACTTGCTGCCCTCGAAGGCGGAGACGAAGCCGTCCACGCGGTCGATGCAGGACTGCACGCCGGCCTGGGCGGATACCAGACCGATGGTGCCCTCGCTCAGGCCCTTGTCAGCCAGGTAGCCCAGCATGGCCTTACCGGCCTCGGCGCCGGCGGCGTAGTTGTCGGTGGCGAAGGTGGCGGAGGCCTCCAGGGTGGAGGTGGCGTCCACGTAGATGAGCTTGATGCCCTTGTTCAGAGCGGCCTGAAGGGCGTCGTTGCAGGCGGTGGAGTCGTTGACGGCGATGACGATCACGTCAGAGCCATCGTTGACAGCGGCCTCGATCATGGCGATCTGCTGGGCGTTGTCCTTCTTCTCGGGGGCAGTCCAGTTGTAGACGATGTTCTTGCCCTGGCCCTTCAGCTCGTCAACCTTGGCCTGAGCGGCCTTGGCCAGCTTCACCCAGTGCACGTCCATCTGGTCCATGGTGATGAGGGTGATGCGCATCTCCTCGCCGCCGGCATTGCCGGAGTCGCCGCCGGTGCTGCCGCCGGCATTGCCGCCGCTGTTGCCGGCATTACCGCCGTTGTTGCTGTTGCCGCAGGCAACCAGGGCGAAGGCCATAGCCAGTGCAAGGACAAGTGCTAATAACTTCTTCATGTTTCGTTCTCCTTTTTTGATGATTTATTGCTCAGGGGGACCGCCCCCCTGTAACAACCGGGAAATGTAGGCCGTTTTGTGTCTCTCGCCCTTCATAGGGGCTTCGTTACCGTGCGGAAAAGCTGGATAACAACACAGTTGGTAGCGAAATTAAAGTTCTTTTTGGTGACTTTTTCTTTCAAGAAAAAGTCACTTGGCGGCCCCGGCCTTCTCGGCGGCGGGTTTCTCGGAGCTGTTCTTCTTGCTGGTCTTCTTGCCGCTGCGGCGGAGCACGTCGAAGAGCACGCAGATGACCACGATCAGGCCGATGACGATGTTCCGGAAGGCCACAGGCACATGGGCGAAGGTCAGGCCGGACTGGAGGATGGCCCACACCGCCGCGCCGGCGATGACGCCCACCAGCAGACCGCTGCCGCCCAGGGTGGACACGCCGCCGATGACCGCCGCGGCCACGGCGTACATCTCATAGCTCATGCCGGCGTCCATGGAGCCCATGCCGGACTGCGCCATGGTGACAAGGCCGGTGAGGAAGGCGCAGAAGGAGGAGACCATATAGGCCTTGGTGGTGGTGGCAAACACGTCCACGCCGGAGAGGCGGGCGGCGTCCACGTTGGAGCCGATGGCGTAGATGTGGCGGCCGGAGCGGGTGAAGCTGAGGATGTAGAAGAACAGAGCCCAGACGATCAGGGCGATCCACACGCCGTTGTACAGCCCTAAGAACTTGCCGTAGTAGAACAGGTCCTTAAAGGCCTGGGCGGCGCCCTCGGAGCCGATGTTGTCGGTGTTGTAGTTGTTGTTGGCCAGCTGGGCGATGCCGCGGCCGATGGTCATGGTGCCCAGGGTGCCGATGAAGGGGGGCAGCTTGAACTTGCCCACCAGCACGCCGTTGATAAAGCCGATGGCCATGCAGGCGACGAAGCTCACCAGGACGGCCACCACGGGGTGGGAGCCCTTGCACATCATGGTGGCGGAGATCATGGCGCTCATGCCCAGGACCGAGCCGATGGACAGGTCGATGTTGCCGGTGATGCAGACGTAGGCCTGGCCGATACCCACCAGCAGGAAGGGCACGATGGAGCGCAGCAGGGCCATGATGGAGTCGCCCTTGATGAAGTTGGGGTTCATGATGGAGAAGACGATCATCAGGATTACCACGCCCACGAAAGCGGTAATGACCGACGCCACGCTCTGGCTGATGCGGATCTTTTTCGTATTCATACTCCTATACTCCTTCTATTCAATTCAATCAAACGCGCCAGAACGCTTACTCGTTGGAGCCGAACTGGGTGGCGTAGGTCATGATCTCCTGCTCGGTGGTCTGCCGGGGGTCCACCTCGCCGGTGATCCGCCCGTTGCACATGACCAGGATGCGGTCGGAGATACCCATGACCTCGGGCAGCTCGCTGGAGACGATGATGACCACGATGCCCGACTTCTTCAGCTGGTTGATGATCTGGTAGATCTCCACCTTGGCGGCCACGTCGATGCCGCGGGTGGGCTCGTCAAAGATCACCACCCGGGAGTTCCGGGCCAGCCACTTGGCCACGACCACCTTCTGCTGGTTGCCGCCGGAGAGGCTGCCCGCCTCCACGTCGGCGCTGGACATCTTGATGGTGAGGGAGGACTTGCCCTTCTCGATCATGGTGTTCTCCTTGTTGCGGAGCACCGTGCCGATCTGGTTGCAGATCAGATCCAGGTTGGGCAGGGCGATGTTGTCCCGGATGGTCAGCTTGGTGCACAGCCCGTCCTTCTTCCGGTCCTCCGGGGCCAGCACGATGCCCTGGCGGATGGCGTCGGCGGGGGAGTTGATGGTGAGGGATTTGCCGTCCAGAACCACCTCGCCGCTGTCCTTGAAGTCGGCGCCGAAGATGGCCCGCATGGTCTCGGTGCGCCCCGCGCCCACCAGGCCCGAGAAGCCCAGCACCTCGCCCTCATAGGCCTCGAAGCTCACGTCCTTGACCATACGGCCGGCCTTCAGGTGCTTCACCTCCAGCACCTTCCTGCCCCGCTCCACGGTGTCGCGGGGGAACTGGTTGGTGATCTCGCGGCCCACCATGTTGGCGATAATCTGCTCCATGGTGAAGTCGGTGAACTTGCCCTCGGTGATGTAGTGGCCGTCCCGCATGATGGTGACGCTGTCCACGATGTGGTGCAGCTCCTGGAGACGGTGGCTGATGTACACGATGGCGCAGCCCTGGCTGCGCAGCTCCTTGACGATGCGGAACATCTCCTCGATCTCCGCGTTGGAGAGGGCGGAGGAGGGCTCATCCATCACCAGCACCTTGGCGTTGATGAGGAGGGCCTTGGCGATCTCCACCATCTGCTGCCGGCCCACGGGGAGGTCCCCCACGATGGTGTCCGGGTCCAGATCGTGGATGCCCAGCTTGGCCAGCTGCTCCACCGCCTGCCGGTTCATCTCGGCGGTGTCCAGACGTCCGCCCTTGACGATCTCCCGGCCGAGGAACATGTTGTTGGCCACCGTCAGGTGCTGGCACATGTTCAGCTCCTGGTGGATGATGGCCACGCCCAGCTCCTGGGCCTGCTTGGTGTTCAGATCGCCCTCCACCTTGTGCCCGAAGATGGTGATGTCGCCGGAGTCCCGGGTGTACACGCCGGAGAGGATCTTCATCAGGGTGGACTTGCCGGCGCCGTTCTCTCCCAGCAGCGCCATGACCTCGCCTGTTCTCAGATGGAGCTGTACGTCGTCCAGGGCCTTCACGCCGGGGAAGGTCTTGGTCACGTGTTCCATGACAACAGCATATTCGCTCATGTTTTGACCCCTTTCTGTTATTTCCGCCGCCGCGGACGGCCCCGCGCCCGCTTCCCGCGAAGGGAAGCGGACATGCCCCGGGGCATGATGATTTTTAATTGTCCTGCCCGCTTAGTCTTTCGCCGCGGGGTACTCGTTGCAGAGCAGGCGGTAGGGCGGCTCGTCCTCCTCGATGGTGGGGAAGCGGCCCAGGGGCTGATAGAAGCGGTTGTCGGTGTTGTCGTCGTTGCACATGGACACCTCGCCGATGATGGCGTAGCCGGTGCCCGGCTGGACGTCGAACTCGTGGTAGTAGTAGGGGTACAGGCTCAGAGACTCGCCGGGCTCCAGCACGATCTCGCTGCCGGCGGGGACCATGTAGCGCCGGCCGTCCCGGCAGATCTCCACGTCGGTGTCGGCCAGCCCCTCGTCCTTGGTGGCGTTCCAGAGCTTAAAGATGATCCGGCCGCCGCCCCGGTTGATGATGTCCTCCATCTTATTCCAGTGGAAGTGGTTGGGGGACACCTGGCCGGGCCGCAGGTACATGATCTTCTCGGCGTAGGTCTTGGTGTACTTGCTGTTGTGGGTGTTGCCGTTGCGGATGGTAATCAGCGCCAGGCCCAGGGTGTCGAAGTGCCCCTCGCCGTAGTCGGTGATGTCCCAGCCCAGGGCGTTGTCCCGGATCTCGTCGTACTCGTGGCCCTTGGTCTCCCACTCCTCCGGCGTAAAGCTGAGGAAGGGGGGCAGGGCAAACTTGTACTCCTTCAGCATGGCCTCAAACTCTTTGATGATGGCATTGATCTCCGAACGCTTCATACTCTCCAATCCTTTCCTTTCAAACTCCAAATATGTTAATGTGTATCACAAAAGAACCGAAATCTTTCATTATCCCAAATTCCTAATTCCTAACTCCTAATTCCTCATTCTTTAAAGTACGGCGGCGGAGAGCTTCGCCTCCACCTGCTCCCTGGTGGGCAGGGCGGCGATGGCGCCCTTCTTCTGCACGCAGAGCCCGCCGGCGGCGTTGCCGTAGAGGAGGGCCCTCCGGATCTTCTCCTCGGTGACATCCCCCGGCTTCTCCACCCCCTGGAGGCGGAGGCTGGAGAGGAAGCCGCCCCAGAAGGCGTCCCCGGCGGCGGTGGCGTCCACGCAGACGCACTTCTCGGCGGGGCTGTCGAAGGTCCGGCCGCTGTAGTAGCACCGGGCGCCGTCGGGCCCCAGGGTCTGCACCACCACCGTCAATCCGAAGTTCTCCATCAGGGAGGGGATGTGGGCCTCGCCGCCCATCATCTCCACCTCCTCGTCGGAGATTTTCAGAAAGTCCACATAGGGAAGCACCTCAAAGACCTTCCCAGCGCAGGCGGCGGCGTCGCCGCCCCACATCACATCCCGGTAGTTCACGTCAAAGCTGACGATCTTCCCCATCTCGTGCCCCAGGCGCAGGGCCTTGGCGGTGGCCTCCGCCGCCGGGGAGGCGGAGAGGGAGCAGGACCCGGCGTGGACGATGACGCTCTCCTGAATGTCGCTCTCCCGGACGTCGCTCTCCCGGAGGAACATGTCCGCCCCGGGCTTCCGGGCGAAGGTGAAGCGCCGGTCCCCGTCGGGGAAGAGCGTCACAAAGGCCATGGTGGTCACCGCCTCGCCGCACAGCCCCTCCCGGATGCAGCGCACGCCGTTTTCCCGGATGGTGTCGTAGAGGAAGCGGCCGAAGTCGTCGTCCCCCACGGAGCAGCACATCCCCGCCTCCAGGCCGTTTTTCACCACGGCGAAGGCCACGTTGGCCGGCGCGCCGCCGGCGTTTCTTATGTAGCTGAAGGGCTCGCTGCCGGGGGTAAAGTCGATGACCATCTCACCGATGCTGTACAGATCCATAGGTTGCGGCTCCTTTCGGACACTCAATTTACTAATTCTGCTGTTACAATAGCACAGAAGGTGGTTCACTGTCAACAGAGAATTTGTACCGAATTGCCGGATTTATCAAAGTATTGTGAAAAAAGCGCAGGATTTGTACGCAGTAAAACCACCGCTTTCCCCTGCGTTTTGTCCGATTTTTCGCAGGATTCCCCTGTTAATCTCAAAATTAACAATGACTGCTTGTGCAATATATAGAATTTATACATTCACTTTCCAAACAGGCGAGCAAAAGGGGAGGGCCTCAGCCCTCCCCGCTGTATGGAATCGCGGCTCCCATTTCCGCACATTTTCCCCAAAAACCATAGGAGTACTCCACAGATCATACCTATATGCCTAAAAAATCAGATTTCCGGCGAAGATGGAGGCCGCCGCGTTGCAGGCCGCGCCCATCAGAGAGGCGTCCTGGAGAAAGTACGCTCTCTTTACTAAAATTCGGGTATCCCAGTCCACGAACCGGCGCTGGTTCACCAGGTCCTCCAGCAGGGAGAGGTACTCGTCGTGCCAGTAGGCGCTGCTGTTGCCCAGGAGGATCAGCTCGCTGTTGAGGATGTTGACGGTGCTGACGATGGCGGTGGCCAGCTTGTTCACCGCGTCCACGAAGATGCTCTTTACCATGGGGTCCTCGGTCATGGCGCTGAAGGTCTCATAGGTGTAGAACTTCCCGGTGTGGTAGCGGAGCTTTTTCAGCATCTCCGGCGTGCGTATGTAGGTCTCCACGCAGCCCCGGTTGCCGCACTCGCAGGGACGGCCCTTGATATCCACGCTGACGTGGCCCAGCTCCGGGGGCAGGCCCCTGCGGTTGCAGTAGAGCTGCCCGTCGGCTAAAATGCCGCAGCCCACGCCGTCGGCCACGCCCACAAACAGGATATCCCGGTATCCCCGCCCGTTTCCATAGAGGCTCTCCGCCAGAACGGCGCTCTGGTTGTCGTGGTCAAAGAACACCGGCAGATGGTACCGCTGGGCAATAATATCGGCAATTTTGACGTTTTGGATGCCGAAAAAATAGAAGGGCTTGAGAATCATGCCGTCCGCCACACTGATGGGGCCCACGCAGGAGAGACCGATGGCGATCACGTCGCTGCGGCCCTGGAGGATGGTGTCCAGGAGCTGATAGATCAGGTGGATCAGCTTCTGCTCGTCCATATTCTCCATGGTGCCGCGCTCCCGCTGGAGCACCTGGAGCTTCAGGTCGCAGAGCACGGCCTCGCACCGGTCCCGGTTAATGGAGAGGCCCACCACCTTGGGGGAGGCGGGGGAGAGGTCCAGGCCCACGGGCCGGCGGCCCGGCTCCTCACTGCGGGCGGTCTCCGTCTCCACCAGCAGATTTTGGCTTATCAGCTCTGTGACGATGTTGGAGATGGCCATCTTGCTCAGTCCGGTGCTGCGCACCAGATCCAGCCGCGTGACGCACTGACCGGTGGCGACCATCTTCAGCACCAGCCCCCGATTGACGCGTTTATAGTCGCTCCTGTTTTTACCGGCTTTCTCTGTCATGGGGCGCGTCTCCTTACTCTGACTCTTTCTCCGCACAGGAAAGAAAGGCTGTACTATGACTGCTATCATTGTACAGCAAGTGTACTATCCCTGTCAAGGGGGAGGGGACGGGTTCCGCCGCACGACCGTCCGGTTACGCCTTCCTGGGGTATCTGACCCGCACCGGCAGGCGCGTTTTGTTCTTCTACCGGACCCGCAGCTTCCGCTCCTTCAGCCGCTGATACACGAACTCCCGGAACAGCGTGTAGGCTACCGACGTCAGGGGGATAAACACCAGCATTCCCGCCACGCCCAGAAGACTTCCGCCCACGCTGACGGCCACCAGAACCCAGATGGAGGGCAGGCCCACAGAGCTGCCCACCACGTGGGGATAGATCAGGTTGCCCTCAATCTGCTGGAGGACCAGGAACATCACCAGAAATGTCAGCGCCTTCACCGGCGAGATCAGCAGCAGCAGAAACACGCCCACGCCGCAGCCGATGAAGGCCCCCACAATGGGGATCAGGGCGGTGACGGCGATGAGGCAGCTGACCAGCAGGGCGTAGGGCATCCGGAAGAGGGTCATGGAGACAAAGAACATGGCCCCTAAGATCACCGCCTCCATGCACTGACCGGTAATGAAGCTCATGAACACCCGGCAGGCGAGGCGGGCGATCTCCACCGTGCGGTCGGCGGCCTTCCGGGGCAGGAGGGCGTACAGGGCCTTGCGGCACTGGAGGCCCAGCTTCTCCTTCTGGGTCAGAAGGTAGATGGCGAAGACGAAGGCTACAAAGAAGTTCACCAGACCGTTGAATACCGACTTGGCGGCGGTGATGGTGGAGCTGAGCATGCTGCCCGCCCCGCTGCGCAGGAAGGCGATCACGCTGTCCAGAATTTTCTGCCAGTCAAACTCCAGATTCTCCAGCCACTGGAGAATCTGCGGATTGCTGGCGAACTGGTCCTCCGCCCAGCGGACCAGGCGGTTCACGCCGGCGGAGATCGTGGAGCCCAGGCCGGCCACAGTAGCCGTAAGCTGCGGCAGTACCACCAGGAGCAGCAGCAGGAGCAGCGCGATGATTACTGTGATCGTCAAAAGCAGGCTCAGCGCCCGCAGGTATCCGGGGCGCTTTTTCCTGAACAGGGGGGCCAGAAGCCGCTCCTCAATAAAGCGCATGAGGACATTGAGGATAAAGGCCATTGCCCCGCCGATCAGGAAGGGGGAGAGAATGCCGGCAAGAAACCGGAGGCCGGCAAGAAACCGGTCGAAGCGCAGCAGCAGGGCGAGCAGCAGAATGGTAAAGGCAATCAGCGCCATCAGACGGCGCATGGCGGAACGGTCTGTTTGCATGGTCGTACACTCCCTTTTGGTCAATGGAACTATCCTACTGAATGAAGCGGATTTCGTCAAGGGAGAATTTGTAAACATTATTCGTCGCCGGCGGGGCGGAGGGATCAGGCGCAAGCGGCCTCCGGAAGAAAAAGAGGAAATGGAGGTTTTCTTCCCCTGCCGTTTGTGCTACAATAGGCAAAAACATACCGATGGAGGTATCCTCATGAGTGCGCGCAGCTACCACCAGGACTACGCCGACAGTATCGGCCATTTCTGCGCCGGCCTGCCTGACGGCCTCACCGTGCAGACCAGCGACGTGGACGCCTATTTTCGATCCTGTACGCTGTCCGTCTGGGCCAGAAGCCCTGGAGACGGCGGCGGCGCGGCGGGGATCAACCAGATCTATACCGATAGGAGCGTCGCCTTTACCGACCAGCAGTTTCAAAATGCCATCGCCTACTACCGGGGGGACATGCACGCCGGGACGCCCATGCCGGACTTCTTCGTGAAGCTGGTGGGCTACGACAAGCGCCATGGCAGCTGCTACAGCCGTACCTTCGCGGAGATTCAGAAGAATCTGCTGATGCTTTTCGCCGCCGGCGACGGGGACTTCTCCTTTGCCGAGAGCCAGGAGATTACCCGGCTCTACCAGCGGCTGACGGCCCTCTGTGACGAGAACCGGGTACCGCCGGTGTCTGTGACGCCGGGCCCCTCGTCCTATCTGGGGCGGCGGGAGGAGCAGACGCTCAGCGGTCTGCTGGCCGATATGGAGCGGCAGCTTGGAAGGCGATCCGACCTCTTCAGCGACTTCTGGGGCGCTGCGCCGAAGGTCCCCGCCGCCGCGGAACAGCCGGCGGAGCCGGAGGCCCCCGCCCAGCTCTCCCGGGACGCGGCGGCGGAGGCCGTTCAGAAGGAGCAGGAGGAGCCGCCGGTATCCCTGGAGGACGCCATGGCGGAGCTCCGCGCCCTGGTGGGTCTGGAGGCGGTGAAGCGGGATGTGGAGAGCCTGATGAACCTGGTAAAGGTCCGCAACCTGCGGAAGGAGCGGGGGATGAAGTGCCCGGACATGTCCTTTCACCTGGTGTTCTCCGGCAACCCCGGCACCGGCAAGACCACGGTAGCCCGGATTGTGGGGAAGATTTACCGGGCTCTGGGCATTCTCAGCAAGGGACACCTGGTGGAGGTGGACCGCAGCGGCCTGGTGGCGGGGTACGTGGGTCAGACGGCCATCAAGACCCAGGAGGTGATCCAGAAGGCGCTGGGGGGCGTGCTGTTCATTGACGAGGCATACTCCCTGGCTCCGGCCAACGCGGACAAGGACTTCGGACAGGAGGCCATTGACACCATCCTCAAGGCCATGGAGGACCACCGGGACGACTTCGTGGTGATCGTGGCCGGGTATGAGAGTCTGATGCCCCGGTTCATTGATTCCAACCCGGGGCTGAAGTCCCGGTTTAACAAGTACATCACCTTTGACGACTACGACGGAGAGGCGCTGTACGAGATCTTTATGGGCCGGGTGGAGCGCAGCGACTACCGCATCGACAGCGAGGCCGCGGAGGAGGTGAAGTCGTACCTGGAGGATCTCTATGAGTTTCGGGACGACAACTTCGGCAATGCCCGGGACGTGCGGAACCTGTTTGAGCGGATCGTGGCGAAACAGGCCGACCGGGTGGCGGAAATTGCGGAACCTACGGATGAGGAGATTTTGACGATCACAGCGGAGGATTTAGAGGAGATCAGGAGTTAGGGAGATCAGGAATTAGACAGTCTGGCGCCCGGAAATAGAAAAATTTCCGGGCGCTTCTTTACCGTTTTTCAAGTTATTCTGCGATAAATGCGGCGGACAACTCTTCTTCTCCAAAGTGCCCCGCACTACTGAAACAGCAGCTTCTTCCACCGCCTGCGGTAGGCCGCCTCCAGCGGGCCCAAGGCCCGGTCCAGCAGCAGGAAGGTGGCGTTGCCCAGCAGGGCCATTGCCGGCAGCAGCGGGACGGCCCCGCCCGCCTCCGCCTCCGCTGCCAGGGGCAGGCGGAACAGAATGATCGCCGCAGCGCAGGCCAGGGCCACAGCGCCGTTGAACACCGCCAGCTTCGCTGCCAGGCGCAGGGGGCCCGGCAGGCGGTTCAGGCGGTGGCGCAGTATGGGGTAGTAGCCTAAAATCAGGAACACCACCGCCGCCTCCGTCTCCGGCGACAGCAGCAGCCCCAGCAGGCTGATTACCGCGTAGACCCCCAGGGCCCACCGGTGGCCGCAGGCGTCCTGCACCGGCAGCAGGGTCAGCATCGCCAGCACCGGAGCGCAGTAGGCGGCGAAGGGCAGCGCCCCCGCCGTCAGGAACACCGCGCCCAGGGCCGCCATCAGCCCGCAGACCGCCATTTTCCGGCTGTGCCGTTGGATACGCCCGCTTTCTCCGGCCATCGCTTCCCCTCCTCTCCGCTTTCATTATGATTAGTATGCGCCTTTTCTGAGAGTTTGTCAAATGGCAGGGATTTTTGACCGCCTGAGTGCCGCCTCATTTCAAATTTTCCAAAATTTATCCTTTACATTATAGAACAAACGGTCTATAATAGATTCAGAGAACCGAGAGAGGGGAGGCGCGGCCATGTGCGGAAGACCGATCACCTGCTGTTTTACCGGCCATCGGCCGTCCAAACTGCCCTGGGGCACAGACGAGGACGACCCCCGCTGCACCGCTCTGAAGCGCAGGCTTACCGACGCGGTGGAGGCCGCCTACGCCGAGGGATTCCGCCACTTCATCACCGGTATGGCGCTGGGGTGCGACCTGTACTTTGCCGAGATTGTCCTGCGTCTTCGGGAGCGGCGCCCCGACGTGAGTCTGGAGGCGGCTGTCCCGTGTCCCACCCAGGCCGACGGCTGGCCTCCGGCGGACCGGCGGCGGTACCGGCGCATTCTGGACCGGTGCGACTATGAGACGGTGGTTCAGGATCACTACTCCCCCGGCTGTATGCAGCGGCGGAACCGGTACATGGTGGACCACAGCGCCCTGCTGATCGCCGTGTACGACGGGCGGGCCGGGGGCACCCGGCAGACGCTGGCGTACGCCATGTCCCGGGGCGTCCCCTTTCTGGACATTCGGGTCTGTTGACAAAGTCGTCTGCCGGCGTCTGGCTTGCTGATTTTCCGCCATTTTGCCTCAAAATCCTCGGGAATACATCCAGTATTTCCTGCGGTTTTTCAACAGACTGACGAAAACTCTTCTGCGCCATCCATCCGGCGCGATTTTGTCAACAGACACATTCATCCGGAGGAGGGATAGCCTGTGGAACGGAGCATTCTGCACTGTGACTTAAACTGCTTCTACGCCTCTGTGGAGCTTTTGACGCTGCCGCAGCTGCGCCGCCTGCCGGTGGCGGTCTGCGGCGATCCGGAGAGCCGCCACGGCATTGTGCTGGCCAAGAACGAGATCGCCAAGTCCTATGGCGTCAAGACGGCGGAGACCATCTACCAGGCCAGGCGCAAGTGTCCGGAACTGATCTGCATCCCGCCCCACCACAGGCGCTACGCCGACTACTCCAAGCTGGTCAACGAGATCTACCTCCGCTACACCGACCTGGTGGAGCCCTTCGGCATTGACGAGAGCTGGCTGGACATCACCGGCAGCAAGCACCTGTTCGGCGGCGACGCGGCCGCCATTGCCAATGAGATCCGGGCCAGGGTGAAGCGGGAGCTGGGGCTCACGCTGTCGGTGGGGGTCAGCTTCAACAAGATTTTCGCCAAGCTGGGCAGCGACTATAAAAAACCCGACGCCACCACCGTCATCTCCCCAGAGAACTGGCGGGACATTCTTTACCCCCTGCCGGTGACGGACCTGCTGTTTGTGGGCCGGGCGGCGGCGGCGGTGATGGCGCGGATGAACATCCGCACCATCGGCGATCTGGCCGCCGCAGACCCGGCGGCTTTGGAGGCGGCCCTGGGGAAGCAGGGGCGCCAGCTCCACCAGTACGCCAACGGCCTGGACCGCGCCCCGGTGCGGCCCTACCACCAGGCGGAACCCATCAAGAGCGTGGGCAACTCCACCACCTACGCCCGCAACCTCACCACCCGGGAGGAGGTCCGCGCCGCCATCGCCCTGCTCAGCGACAGCGTGGCCATGCGCCTGCGCCGCCACGGGCTCTACTGCGGCGGCGTACAGGTGGGGATTAAGGACCCCCAGTTTAAAAGTATCTCCCGTCAGAAGCAGCTCAGGCGCAGCACCCACCTGATGCGGGATATCTCTGCCGCCGCCATGGAGCTCATCGACGCAGCTTGGAAGTACCCCGCCCCCATCCGCCTTTTGAACGTCACCGCCATCCACCTCACAGATGAGGCGGAGACCTTCGAGCAGGCCAACCTGTTCGAGGGCGGGGAGGAGCAGAGCAGCGAGCGGCAGGAGAGGATTGAGCGGACGGTGGACGCCATCCGTGGCAAATTCGGCACAGACGCCATTGCCTTCGGGGGCACGGAAATCAAATAACCAGGAGAGCCCGGAAATCGTAAGATTTCCGGGCCCAGGCTGTCGAAAAGTCGGCAGAGCAGGCTGGCGGTAAGGAGGATAGTGTGAAAGGAACCCAAGAAGGGTTCCTTTCACGTCAAATCACCCGCCCGCAGGCGACAAATTGGGGCCATTGGCCCCAATTTGCCTCGGCTTGTCGAAAAACCCAAGGGGTTTTTCGACAAGCCAAGCCCGGAAATCGTAAGATTTCCGGGCCTTCATATATCTTCCTGGTCCAGTCCTGCAAAGAATTCGTCGTAGGTACATTCATAGATGTGCTTCAATGCGATGAGGACACTGGCGCGGATATTCAGCTGGCCCGCCTCATATTTGGCGTAGGTGGTTCTGCCGATATCACACCCGCGCAGTTGAAGCATGGCGCACAGCTTTTCCTGGGAGAGTTTGTGGGCCTCCCGAAGCCGCTTCAAGTTGCCGCCCATGTTTCGGTCTCGTCTGATTTTTTGCTCCATACTTACGATTTCCGGGGGCTTTTAGCATAAAAAGGCTACCGTATTTCCTGTTCCAAACGGTGAAAGATGGGGTCCTCAAAAAAGTCAGAAAGGGAGATTTCAAGGCCGTCGCACAGCTTTTTTACTGTGATTATAGAGAGGTCCTTTCGGCTCTCGCTCATCATGCTGTACACGGTGGAGGGCGTAACGCCGGCGAGGGTGGCTAACTCGTTGTATTTGATCTTCCGCTCCCGGCAGAGTTGCTGAAACCGGAGAACGATTGCTTCCTTAACCCGCACAATACATCACCCCTACTGTAGATGATAAAATATTGTGCGCAAACACGTATACGCACTTGCGTAATTAAGAAAATTCTGATAGGATAGAACTTGTAGGAGTGGGTATTACCCGCCCCCCCTGGTGATCCAATGAATAGTATAGAAAGAGGAGAAGCAAACCATGTCAGACAATTATAATGAACCGATTTTGGCGGAGGATTTCATTACCGATTTTCTGTTGAAGCTCTCCAATGAGGTCTACGAGGCTCGCTGTGAAACGCCCGAATATGTGGCCTTTCTGAAGCAGCGCAGGGCCTGGAATGAGACTTTGGCGCGGCTCGACGGGCGGTTTTTAAAGGGGTACGACAATGTCGTTGCGCCCGCTTTCATCGACTACCAGGAAGCCCTGGAGAACTACCTGATTGCACAGGCCATTCTCCAGACCATTGGGCACCGGGTGGGGGATGTGGACCCGGAGCGGATAGAGGTCCCCGGCCTCGCGGAGGCGGCGGCGCGGCTGGAGGAGGTCTGCGGGGCGTTTGCCAATCAGTTTGCGGGGGAGGCTGCCGCCCAGTGCGCCGCGTACCTGAAATTGCGGCGGGAGATTATCGATGCCGGGCGGGGGCTCTGCTGGCAGTGCGGAGTGGAGTTCGCGAAGGGGCTGCTGCCGCGACAAGAAATGGAATCCGTCCTTCCTTAAAGCGTAAAAAGAGAGGGCCCGCCATTGGCCGCAATTTGTCGCCTGCGGGCGGATGATTGCACGCGAAAGGAACCCCTCCTGGGTTCCTTTCACACTATCCTCCTTACCGCCATCCTGCTCTGCCGTCTTTTTTGACAGTCTGACCACCCGGAGGAGACGCACAGAATGTGCGTCTCCTCCGGGTATCAGTTCTATTTTCTCCCCCGCCGCCGCAGGACCACCGTCAGCACCACCCCGGCGATCATCACAATCACGCCGACCACGATCACCACTGTGGCGAACCCCAAAAAGAACCCCTGAAGCCCGGACAGGGGCGCGGCCTGCGCACCCAACTCCCCCATAATGGCGCTCTCCAGCTCCGGCGGACCGCTGTAGCTCCAGCCGCTCAGATCCCCCATCTGCCCCATCATCTCTCCGGAGGCGGCGAACATACTCCCGAATCCCCACCGGGCCAGGACGCCCACCAGTGCAATTCCCGCCCCGTGAAGGGCCAGATAGACGCCGGCCAGCCACCCCCAGCGGCGGACCATCCGCCCTAAAAAGCCCGGCAGATCCTCCCCCGGCCCGGCCTTTTCCGTCTCTTCCGGGATCTCCTCCCGGACCTGAGGCGTCGGTCTCTCCGCCGTCTTTGCCGGATCCTCCTCGGACAGCAGGTGGTCTGTAGTGACGCCGAAGACCCCGGCCAGCCCCAGCAGCCTGTCCACATCCGGCGAGGTCTCGCCCAGCTCCCATTTGCTCACCGCCTGCCGGCTGACCCCAATCCGGGCCGCCAGCTCCTCCTGGGACAGCTTGCTCACCCTGCGATAGTACGCAATTTTTTCGCCCAGTTTCATTCTCCGCATCCTCTTTTCCTATGTATTTGGTACTGTCAACGATAGCAGAAAAACCGGTTGCAATCCACCATTCCAGACTGGAATTTTCCGCAACCGCCGGTTGCGCCGCCCAGTCTACCGCCGCGTCAGGGCCCTCTTCACCCACCCTGCCAACCAGAACACACCGCAGGTCAAAAGGTTAAACCCGGTGTGAAACAGCGCGATCCCCAGGGGCGTCATGGCGGTAAACCGCCCCCGGATCAGCAGCCACACCGGCAGACATACCGCCGTCCCCACCAGGTTGAACCCCAGGTGCGCCAGAGCCACCCTCCGGGCCCCCCGTCCCCCGGCCAGGGAGGCCAGCAGGGCCGTGGCGCAGGTGCCGACGTTCTGTCCCATGAGGATGGGCGCCGCCGCCCCGGCCCCTATCCGCCCGGCGGCGCAGAGGGCCTGCAAGATCCCGATGGCCGCCCCGGAGGACTGGAGCACCGCCGTGGCCGCCGCCCCGATCAGGAGCCCCCGCCAGGGGCTCTCCGCCAGCAGCAGGAGTTCCCGAAACACCCCGCTCTCCCCCAGAGCGGCGGCGGAGCCGGTCATGGTCTCCATCCCCGTGAGGAGCAGGCAGAACCCCGCCGGCCCCTTCCATCCCTTGAGGAGATAGCCCAGCACCGACAGCAGCAGTCCCACCGGCAGCCAGGCCCCCAGCCCCGGCAGGGACATGTCCGCCCACATGAGCCAGGCGGTCACCGTGGTGCCCACGTTGGCCCCCATGATAACCGGGAAGCTCTCCGCCAAAGGCCGGCCCAGGGCGGAGAGGAGCACCGTCACCGCCGAGGAGGACTGGAGCGCCGCCGTGGCCAGCAGCCCCGTGAGAAATCCCCGCCGGGGGCTCTGGAGCAGACGGCGGGTGAGGAGGGCGCCGCACCGGCCCTCCAGGCTCTCCCCCAAAAGGCCGGTACCCAGGAGAAACAGGGCCACCCCCGCCGTCAGTGTCAGCATTTTCACCAAAGGCCCTCCCCCTTCTCTCCCCGCTGTCATTTCGTATGCAACAGGGTATGTCCAAACAGGGGGAATATGACCTTTTCGCCGCAAAATACGAGAAAATTTCGCTGTTCTGAGAGGGTCCTAAAAAGCACCCCGTATCTTCGTCAAAACGACGAAGCCGGGAGCTTCCAAACTGCCAAAAGCCCCCGGCAGGGTTTGCGGCCCGCAGGCCGAAAATAAATGAAAGTTGTTTTTTCAAAAACCACATCTCCGGGAAAAACATTTCCCGCGAAGCGTGCGCCGCAGAGCTCTGTCCCAGAGAGGCAAAGTCCGAGACGCAGAGCGCCGCGCAATCCTCTCTATTTAAGGATGCACTGATTAAATGCACCTGCGGCGCTCTGCGGATCTTTTTCGCCACAACTGCGTTGCGATTTCTTGAAATAAGCACAATTATTCCTGCAAAATCCCGTCTTATTGTGGCGAAAAATCTCTCGCGAATCGCTCTTGCCGATTTAGGCCTGGTTTGATAAATGTCAAAATACCCAAGCAGCGGATCTTTTCCCGCCACTCTGCGTTGATTTTCCTTGCCATACACAGAGTATGGCGGCGTCAAAGTATGGCGGCGTCAAATCGCCTTGATTGGCGAAAAATCTCTTGCCGTTGGGCATTCTGTCATTTATCAAACAAGACCTAATCACTCCTTCCTTAAATCCCCGGATTTCAAACGAGCGCGTCAGCGCAAAAGCGAGTCCGAAGCGCCGCCGCTACAGGACGACCTGCACGGGACTGCGGATCGCCAGGCTCCCCGGCGTCACGCGGCAGTCGTAGGCCAGGACCTCCACGCCGTGGGCCGCCGCCTCCCGGAGGGCCTGGCCAAAGGCGGGATAGGTCAGGTCGTTGGGCCGGAAGCAGTCCACGCCCTCCATCTGCACCACGAAGAACACCGCAGCCCCGTACCCGCACTCCACCGCCCGCCGGAGGCCCTTCAAGTGCTTCACCCCCCGCTCCGTGGGGGCGTCGGGGAAGCGGACCTCCCCGTCCTCCTCCAGCGTCACCCCCTTCACCTCCACGAAGCGGACGCGGCCCGCCGCCGTAAGGCGGAAGTCGAAGCGGGAGTCCTCAAAGACCACCTCGGGGCGTATCTCCTCCGGCACCGTCCCCAGGCCCCCGGCGGCGGCCCACTCGCCAAACACCCGATTGGGGGCGGCGGCGTCCATGTTGATGAGCCGGTCCCCCTTCTCCACGGCGATGAGGTCGTACCTGGTCTTTCTTGCCGGGTTCAACCCGGCGCAGAGGTACACCGCCGCTCCGGGCACCAGCAGTTCCCGGCACCGGCCGGTGTTTTTTACGTGGCACACCTCCACGGCCCCCTCCACCTCCACGTGGGCGATAAAGCGGTTGGGACGGGCCAGAAATCTCCCTCTCACCACCTGCTGATACTCCATTTTTCCACCTCTCCCTCCCGCCGGCGGAGAACCGCCGCCTGTATAAAAATGCACTGTCCCACCCTCCGGGCCGAGGATCGGGCGGCGGGGCGCATCCGCCCCTCCGCCGGCTGCAAAGCTCCCCGGCGTCTTCTCCCTTTTCTTCTCCCGCCGGGGAAAAAGTGCGGAAAAAGCGCCAAAAGTATGACTTGTTGTCTATTATACCACATCTGACCCCGGGGCGTAAAGCCCCTGTCAAAAACATGGGGAAAAACCGGAATGGCTATTGAATTATTCGATTGCCTTTGATATAATAGCAACATATTTGCGCCGGCGGGACGCTCTGGCTTCCCTCCGGCAGGCAGCGGAAATTTCCGGCGCCGTTCGGGAGCTTCCGACAACACCACCAGTAGAAGGAGGGAAATGCTATGAACTTAGGGTTCGTCGTCCTGATGGGCATCGGCACCGTCTTTTTCGGGCTGATCTGCCTGATCGCGCTCAGCTACATCATGAGCGCCATCTGCCGCAGCACGGAGAAGAAGACGGAGAGCGCCCCGGCCGCCGCCAGCGCGGCTCCCGCGGCCATCCCCAACCGTCAGGCCATGATCGCCGCTATCGCCGCCGTCATCGCGGAGGAGGAGGGCGCCGACGTCTCCGGCATCCGCATCCTGTCTGTCAAACAACTGTAAAAAAATAAGCAAGGAGAGGTATGAAATCATGAAAAAGTACAAGGTTAATGTGAACGGCACCGCCTATGAGGTCGCCATCGAGCTGATGGACGGCGCGGCCCCCGCCGCCGCCCCCGCTCCTGCCGCCGCCCCCGCTGCCGCGGCCCCCGCCGGCGGCGAGAAGGTCTGCGCCCCCATGCCCGGCACCATTCTGGACGTGAAGGTGGCCAATGGCGCCGCCGTGAAGAAGGGCGACATCCTCTTCATCCTGGAGGCCATGAAGATGGAGAACGAGATCATGGCCCCCTGCGACGGGACTGTGGCCAGCCTCAGCGCCAGCAAGGGCGCGGCTGTGGACTCCGGCGCTCTGCTGTGCGTGATCGCCTGACCGCGCCGTCTCTGGGAGGGTAAAAACATATGGAAGCTATTATGAATTTTGTGCGGGACACAGGCTTCTATCAGATTGCCAGCGGCAACTGGCAGGCGTTGGTGATGCTCCTCATCTCCTTCGTCCTGCTGTACCTGGCCATCGTGAAGAAGTTTGAGCCCCTGCTGCTGGTCCCCATCGCCTTCGGCATGCTGATGACCAACCTGCCCGGGGCGGAGATGTACCACGAGCTGCTCTTCGCCGGCGGCCACGTGAACTGGGGCGTCTTCGGCGGCGGCGAGATCACCGTGGAATTCCTGGACCACCTGGCCAACGACCTGAAGGTGGCCGAGAACGTGCTGGCCCCCTGGTACCAGGCGGTGCAGACGGCGACGGAGCCCGTCACCATCACGGTGGGCCTTCTGGATGTGCTGTATCTGGGCGTCAAGCTGGGCATCTACCCCTGCCTCATCTTCATGGGCGTGGGCGCTATGACCGACTTCGGCCCCCTGATTGCCAACCCCAAGAGCCTGCTCCTGGGCGCCGCGGCCCAGATCGGCATCTTTATGACCTTCGTGGGCTGCCGCCTGATGGACTTCACCCAGAAGCAGGCCAGCTCCATCGGCATCATCGGCGGCGCCGACGGCCCCACCGCCATCTTCGTCACCAGCAAGCTGGCCCCGGAGCTGCTGGGGCCCATCGCCGTGGCCGCCTACAGCTACATGGCCCTGGTACCCGTGATTCAGCCCCCCATCATGCGGGCGCTGACCACCAAGGCCGAGCGGTCCATTGTCATGCGGCCCCTGCGTGAGGTCAGCAAGCGGGAGAAGATCATCTTCCCCATCGTGGTCACCGTGTTCGTGGCCATGCTGGTGCCCTCCGCCGGCCCCCTGATCGCCTGTTTGATGCTGGGCAACCTCTTTAAGGAGTGCGGCGTGGTGGATCGTCTCAGCAAGACCGCCCAGAACGAGCTGATGAACATCGTCACCATCTTCCTGGGCGTCTCCGTGGGCGCCACCGCCACCGGCACCACCTTCCTCTCCTGGCAGACCATCAAGATCATGTGCATGGGCGTGGTGGCCTTCGGCTTCGGCACCGCCGGCGGCGTGCTGCTGGCCAAGGTGATGAACCTGTTCCTCAAGGAGAAGATCAATCCCCTCATCGGCTCCGCCGGCGTCTCCGCCGTGCCCATGGCCGCCCGGGTGTCCCAGGTGGAGGGCCAGAAGGCCAATCCCTCCAACTTCCTGCTGATGCACGCCATGGGCCCCAACGTGGCCGGCGTGATCGGGTCCGCTATTGCGGCGGGCGTGCTGATGGCGCTATTCGGCTAACGCCGTCGATTGAAACCCGCTGTCGCTGGCTTTCAATCGAGGGGGATTCGGTTTCGTTTGAAATCCTTGGATTTCAAACGAGGATTTGATTGACGGGAGGCTTTTTCCGTGGAAGCGGCCTTTGGCCGATTCCACGGAAAAAGGTCCGGGCCGAGCGCGGCCCGTAAAGTGTTTTTCCGAAAACGCGGTTTCCGGAAAAACGATTTTAGTTTTTTTCGCGGCGGGGCCGCGAAACTCTGCGAGGCTTTGATGCGCTTGCGCGTCAGGCGCTTCGCGCTGACGCTACTATTACCTTTTGAAAGGAGGAATTTTTATGGAAACTATGGAATTTTTGTCCAAAAAGCCCCTGCTGATTACCGATACCATTCTCCGTGACGCCCACCAGTCTCAGGCGGCGACTCGGATGACCATTGAGGATATGCTGCCCGCCTGTGAGGTGCTGGACTCTATCGGGTACTACTCCCTGGAGTGCTGGGGCGGCGCTACCTTTGACGTGTGCATGCGCTTCCTCAATGAGGACCCCTGGGAGCGGCTGCGGACGCTGCGCAAGGCGCTGCCCAACACCAAATTGCAGATGCTGTTCCGCGGGCAGAACATCCTGGGCTACAAGCACTACGCCGACGATGTGGTGGACGCCTTCTGCCGCAAGTCTATTGAGAACGGCATCGACATCATCCGGATTTTTGACGCGCTGAATGATGTCCGGAATCTGGAGCAGGCTATCAAGTCCACCAAGAAGTACGGCGGCATGGTGGAGGCCACCCTCTCCTACACCATTTCCCCCATCCACAGCGAGGACTACTTCGTGAAGATGGCCAAGGAGCTGGAGCAGATGGGCGCCGACACCCTCTGCATCAAGGACATGGCCAACCTCCTGCTGCCCATGGACGCCTACTCCCTGGTTAAGCGGCTGAAGGAGAGCGTGGATATGCCCATCCACCTCCACACCCACAACACCACCGGTACCGGCGACATGGTGTACCTCATGGCCGCCTACGCCGGCGTGGACATCGTGGACACCGCCCTCAGCCCCCTGGCCAACGGCACCGCCCAGCCCTCCACCGAGTCCCTGGTGGCTACGCTGAAGGGCACCGTCCGGGATACCGGGCTGGACCTCAACAAGATGAGCGACGCCGCCGTCCACTTCCGCAAGGTGGCCCAGCGGCTGAAGGACACCGGGGCCCTCGATCCCAAGGTGCTCAACGTGGACACCAACACCCTGCTCTATCAGGTGCCTGGCGGGATGCTCAGTAACCTCATCAGCCAGCTCAAGCAGGCGGGCAAGGAGGATAAGTACTACGACGTGCTGGCGGAGATTCCCCGGGTCCGCGAGGACTACGGCTATCCCCCGCTGGTGACCCCCTCCAGTCAGATCGTGGGCACCCAGGCCGTGATGAACATCATCATGGGCGAGCGGTACAAGACCTTCACCAAGGAGTCCCGGGCGGTGCTGAGAGGCGAGTACGGCGCCCTCCCCGGCAAGGTCAACGAGGAGGTTCGGGCCAAGGCCGGCATCAAGCCGGAGGAGGTCATCACCTGCCGTCCCGCCGACC
>CANDEH010000034.1 GCA_947383645.1 uncultured Clostridia bacterium
ATGTTCTCCATGCTCCGGCCGGTGACAGCCACCTTCCGCTTGTTGGCGGCGGCGGCGTCGATGACCTGCTGAATCCGGTGAATGTTGGAGGCGAAGGTGGTGACGATGATCCGCTGCCTGCACCCGGTGAAGAGCCGGTCGAAGGTCTTGCCCACGGTCCGCTCGCTCATGGTGTACCCCGGCCGCTCCACGTTGGTAGAGTCCGCCAGCAGCGCCAGCACCCCCTCCCGGCCCAGCTCGCCGAAGCGGCCCAGGTCGATCACATCCCCGTCGATGGGGGTGGAGTCGATCTTGAAGTCGCCGGTGTGGACGATAACGCCCATGTCGGTGTGGATGGCGAAGGATACGGAGTCGGCGATGGAGTGGTTCACATGGATGAACTCCACGTAGAACTTCCCCACCCGGATCATCTCCCCGGCCTCCACGGTGATGAGCTTGGTCTGCTTTGTAAGGCCGTGCTCCTCCAGCTTCAGCTTGATGAGCCCCGCGGTGAGGCGGGTGCAGTAGATGGGCATGTTGACCTGCTTGAGGATATAGGGGATGGAGCCGATGTGGTCCTCGTGACCGTGGGTGATGAAGAGACCCCGGATGCGGTTTCTCTGCTTCACCAGGTACGTCACGTCGGGGATCACCAGATCCACGCCGTACATGTCGTCCCCGGGGAAGCCCATGCCGCAGTCCACCACGATCAGCTCCCCGCCGTACTCGTACACGGTCATGTTCTTGCCGATCTCGTCCAGTCCGCCCAAGGGGATAATTTTCATTTTTTCTGCCAAACAGTTTCACTCCTTTTTTCCATTTCAGATTATGTAGGGAAAGAGTGGAGCCGCCGAAGCGGCCTTGAGAGGCGCACAAAAACCGCGCGCCAACACAGGAAGGCCATCCCTGGCCGCGCACCCCGATTCGTGCGCGGCGGCGATGAGGGCTCCTCCCTGCCGGTGCTTTCCCTTCTCCTCTATATGTATCTATTTTTGTCGCGGGGGCGCCCACAACGCCTCTGCGAAACAAACGTTCTTTAGCCGGAATGTCCGGCGGCTGTGGATAGTATAGCACAAAAGAATCGGTTTGTACACAAAATTTTTCCGCCGCTGCGTTTGAAGCCTCTTTCGGCAGTGCGCCGCACCGCCGAAAGAGGCTCCTGTATCCACAGCCTGCCGTTCACTCCAGCAGCGCGGTCAGATCTTCCACCGCAAGCCCCGGCTGAAGCGCCAGACTTATCCCATAGCCCAAAATTTTGGCGATCTCTGCCACCTGCGCGTCCACATCCTTGGGCGTCACAAACAGCGACGTCCCACGCTCCCCCAGATCCTCTGGCGGTTCCGTTCCCTCCCTGTCCCCCAACAGGTCCAACGCCAGCGTCGCCGCGTCCACCACCGTGGGCACGCCGATGGAGATCACCGGCACGCCCAGGAGATCCTCGTTCAATGCCAGCCGGCGGTTTCCCACGCCGCTGCCGGGGATAATCCCCGTGTTGCTCAGCTGGATGGTGGTGCAGAGGCGGTGGAGGCTGCGGGCGGCCAGGGCGTCGATCACCACCACCGCCGCGCACTCCGACGCCTGGGCCAGCCCCCGGACCCACTCCGCGGACTCCAGACCCGTGGTGCCCAGAACCCCTGCCGCCGCCGCCGAGGTGGGGCGGAAGTCCGGCAGCACCTCCTTCAGATGCCGGGTGATTAAAAGGTGATCCACGGCCAGAGGACCCACTGCGTCCGGGGTCATGGCCCGGTTTCCCAGGCCCGCCACAAACACCGGCCCATCCTCCGGCAGCAGCTCCCCCAGCTCCTCCGACAGAGCCTTTACCGCCGGCAGAAACTGCCCGGAGCGGTGGGCGAAGTAGGGGGAGAGATCCACCGTCCGGTAGGAGCCCACCGGCTTTCCCAGGGCCTGGGCTCCCTCCGGATCCAGAATGTCCACCCGGGTGACCGGGAAGCCCCGCCGCTGCCGCTCCCGGGCCCGGACGCCCCGGAGCTTTGTTGTCTCCCCCGCCCGCTCCCGGTAGAGCTCCCGGGCCTCCACCGCTAAATCTGTCCTGCGCTGCTGTGTCACTTGTGACGCGCCTCCCTTTTGGCTACAAGATGTAGTGTGCCGGGACTATTTTTCGCGGGGGGAGAAAATTTATGCGAAAAAAGCGGAGGAATCTTGAAAAAAGACTTGCAAAAAGAGGGAAACCATGCTAAAATACCATTCTGCGTGGAGGAGCAGCGTCCTCCCGTGAATTTCCCATTGGAGGAGGTGTTTGGTTTGCCGAATATCAAGTCTGCTAAGAAGCGCGTTCTGGTGGCGCAGGCCCGCAATGCCCGCAACAAAGCCAACCGCAGCGCGCTGAAGACCGCGATCAAGAAGTTTGAGGCTGCTGCCGCGGAAGGCAAGCGCACCGAGGCCGAGGGCGCTTACAAAGCCGCAGTAAAGATGGTCGATCAGAGCGTGCGCAAGGGCGTGCTGCACAAGAACAATGCCGCCCACAAGAAGAGCGCCATGACCATTAAGCTGAATAAAATCTAACGAATCCGGGCGGGGAGACGAAAGGTATGCTTTCGTCTCCCTGTTTTTCTGCCTGCCGGCGGTCCGTCAGAGTGACGCGGCGTCCGGATCCCGTACCGGCGGGCCGGCGCTGCCAAGGAACCTTTTGGCGCGCGGTATTCCCGGGAGTCTCTCCCCGCGTCCGGAAAAATCAGCGTGCTCCGCAGGCGCCGGCTGTTGCGGCAGCGGCAAATCTATGGTATTCTATCGCCATAGACAAACACGACAGGAGGGCCAGATATGGTAACTTATGTCATCCCCTGTCTCTTCGGCCTGGAGGGCCTGGTGGGAGACGAGATCCGCCGGCTGGGGCCGGAGGACGTGCAGGTGGAGAACGGAAAGGTTCTCTGCCGGGGCGGGATCGCGGATCTTCCCCGGCTGAATATCAACCTCCGCTGCGGCGAGCGGGTACTCCTTCAGCTGGCCCGCTTCACCGCCCGGGACTTCGACAGCCTCTTCGAGGGGGCGAGGTCCGTCCCCTGGGAGGACTACATCCCCCGGGAGGGCCAGTTCCCGGTGAAGGGGCACAGCCTGAACTCCCAGCTCCACTCCGTCCCCGCCTGTCAGAGCATTGTGAAGAAGGCCGCCGCGGAGCGCCTGGGGACAAAATACGGCCTCCGGACCCTGCCGGAGACCGGGGAGAAGTACCAGATCCAGTTTGCCATCATGGGCGACGAGGTGACGCTCTGCCTGGACACCTCCGGTCCCGGCCTCCACAAGCGGGGCTACCGGGCGGTGGGGGTGGAGGCCCCGCTGCGGGAGACGCTGGCCGCGGCTATGGTGACCATAGCCCGCTTCCGGGGGAAGGACCCCCTCCGGGACCCCTTCTGCGGAAGCGGTACCATCCCCATCGAGGCGGCCCTCATCGCTAAAAACCGCGCCCCCGGCCTGGACCGGCGCTTCGACGCCCAGCGCTGGGCCGCGGTGCCCCAGAGCGCCTGGCTTGCCGCCGCGGAGGAGGCCATGGACCGGGAATTTGAGGGGCCATACGACATCTGGGGCGGGGACATCAGCCCCAGGGCTGTAGCCATCGCCCGGGAGAACGCCCGGAAGGCCGGGGTGGAGGACGTCGTCCGCTTCGACCAGGCCGACGCCAGGGCCCTCCGGGTCTCCGGGGAGTACGGGCAGATTGTCACCAACCCGCCCTACGGCCAGCGGCTCCTGGAGAAGGAGGAGGCGGAGGCCCTCTACCGGGCCTTCGGGGAGGTCTACCGTACCGTCCCCCCAAAGTGGCGGGTGCTGATCCTCTCCAGTCATCCGGCGTTTGAGAAGTGCTTCGGCCGGCGCTCGGACAAAAAGCGCAAGCTCTACAACGGCATGATAAAGTGTGATCTGCACATCTTCCAGCGATAAAATATCTGCCGTCCCGGACGATTGCGGGACGGCAGGCGTCTGAGAGCTGTACTGGCAGCCGCGGTTATGATCCGACTGCCGGTACAGTTTCTGCTCTTTTCACTGTCCCTGTAGCCGGGAGAGCTTTTCAATCAGCCCCCGCAGATGCGAAATACTGTCGGCGTCCAGCAGCGCCTTTCCGTTCACGATTTTGTTGATATAGCTCTTGTTCTGCCCGATGGACAGGCTCATATCCCTGGCAGAAACACCCTTCTCCATACGCAGCTGCCATGGAAATTTTCAGGTACACCTACACAACCGATGAGCCGAATGAAAAAGATTGTCCGGACTGCGGCGGAACCGGATACGACCCCAACGACGGCGGCCAGTGCGACCGCTGCGCGGGCACCGGAACGGTGGACCGCTGACAGACGGAGAGCTCCCGGATCTGTATCCGAGAGCTCTCCGTCTGTCAAAAAAGACAATAGAGTTTCAACGGCGGTAAGGAGGATAGTGTGAAAGGAACCCAAGAGGGGTTCCTTTCGCGTTAAATCAACCCGCCGCAGCGACAAATTGTGGCCGATGGCCACAATTTGCCTCAGCTTGCCAAAAAACCCGCCTGGTTTTTTGGCAAGCTGAGAGCTCCTGGATCTGTATCCGGGAGCTCTTTTTGCAAAAAACAGAATTGGATCTTCCTTTTTTTGTCGAGAAGCGGTATAGTGTAGACAGAAGCTGATGGAAGGGGGAGCGGATCCATGCGGCACATCCTGATTATCAACCCCAACGCCGGCAAGCGAAACAGCACCACCGCCCTGATGGAGATGGCCAAGGGCCTTAGAGTCCGGCACGGCCTGGACTGTACCTGTATCCTCACCCAGCGGCCCGGCCACGCCCTGGAGACCTGCCGCTCCCTGGCCGCCAGCGGCGCCTCGGTGCGGTTCTACGCCTGCGGCGGCGACGGCACAGTAAACGAGGTGGCCAACGCCATCGCCGGCCTCCCCAACGCGGCCATGACCTGCGTCCCCACGGGTACCGGCAACGACTTCCTCAAGAACTTCGGGCCGGAGATGGCCCCGCGCTTCCGGGAGCTGGAACAGCTCTGGAGCGGCCCCGCCTTCCCCCTGGACGCCATCGACTGCAACGGCCGTCTGGCTCTCACCATCGCCTGCGCCGGCTTCGACGCCCGGGTGGCCCGGGACGTCCACACCTACGGCAACAGCCGTCTGCTGCCGGGAAAGAGCAGCTATGTGGCCTCCCTGGCGGTGAACTTCCTCCTGCGCCCCCTGTGCCAGCGATGGCGGGTATTTTTAGATGGGGAGGAGCAGGGGGCGGGGGAGTACGTGCTCATCGCCGCCTGCAACGGGCGGTACTACGGCGGGGGCTTCCTGCCGGTGCCCCAGGCCCGGATGGACGACGGCGTGCTCCACACCATGATCGTTACAAGGGCCAGCCGGGGGGACTTTCTCCGCTTCGTGGGCCCCTACTCGGTGGGGGACTACCACAAGGCCCCGGGTATCGCCCGGGTGGTCACCGCCCGGGAGGTGCGCATCGAGGGCTTGGATGCCGATGTGGTCACCTGCCTGGACGGGGAGATTATTACCGCTCCCTCGGTGGTCCTGCGTCTGAGCGGCAAGCGGGTGAATTTCTTCGGTCCCTCGGGCTGTACCCCCAATGCCACAGCCCACGTTCCAGGTGGCGCGGCCACATAGAACTGCGTCCCGGTACACAGAGCAGTTTTATAGAACCTCTCTGTACGCGGGGGATAGTGTGAAAGGGGGTGAAGCCCCCTTTCGCGTGCAATCGCCCGCCCGCAGGCGACCGATTTCGCCTACGGCGAAATCGGGTTCACAAACGGGCAGAGCCCGTTTGTGAACATTTTGTAAAACAGACGGTTTTTTCAAAATTTCCCCTTTACAAAACAGCTGTTTCGGGGTATGATACCCACAGTGTTAGCACTCCGACAAAATGAGTGCTAACACTGCAAACAAGTTTATCAAAAAATAAAACATATATGGAGGCATGAAACATGAAACTGATCCCTCTGGCAGACCGCGTTGTGCTGAAGAAGATGGAGGCGGAGGAGACCACCAAGAGCGGCTTCATTCTGGTGGGCAGCGCCAAGGAGAAGCCCGACGTGGCCGAGGTGGTGTCTGTGGGCCCCGGCGGCATGGTGGACGGCAAGGAGGTCACCATGAGCGTGAAGCCCGGCGACAAGGTGCTCACCGAGAAGTACGGCGGCTCCACGGTAAAGGTGGACGGCGAGGAGTACCTGGTTGTCCGGCAGAGTGAAATCATCGCTATTGTAGAGTAATTAAAGAGGGGACTGCGTCCCCCCTTTAGATTCCCCCCACCAGTGACGTCGGTCACTGGTGTGCGCGCCCAGGGCGCGCGGGTCGGGGTATTTTTCCGAAAAGCGCGGTTTCCGGAAAAATGATTTCAATTTATTTGTTCGCCTTGGGGCGAACAAACCACGGGGGCTGCGCCCCCCTTGGATACCCCTGCGCCCTGCGGGGCGGGGGCTACTACATTAAAATTACGGAGGTAATGCGATATGGCTAAGTTGATTATGCGCGGGGATGAGGCGCGGAAGGCTCTGGAGAATGGGGTCAATCAGTTGGCGGATACCGTCAAGGTCACCCTGGGGCCCAAGGGCCGCAATGTGGTGCTGGACAAGAAGTTCGGCGCTCCCCTCATCACCAACGACGGCGTGACCATCGCCAAGGAGATCGAGCTGGAGGACCCGTTTGAGAACATGGGCGCCCAGCTGGTGAAGGAGGTCTCCACCAAGACCAACGACGTGGCCGGCGACGGCACCACCACCGCCACCCTGCTGGCCCAGTCCATGATCCGGGAGGGCCTGAAGAATCTGGCCGCCGGGGCCAATCCCATCGTGATGAAGAAGGGGATGGCCAAGGCCGTGGAGGCCGCCGTGGCCGCCATGCGCGCCAACAGTCAGAAGGTCAACGGCTCCGACGACATCGCCCGCGTGGGCACCGTGTCCTCCGGCGACGAGATGATCGGCAAGCTGATTGCCGAGGCCATGGAGAAGGTGGGCCACGACGGCGTCATCACCATCGAGGAGTCCAAGACCGCCGAGACCTACAGCGAGGTCGTCGAGGGCATGATGTTTGATAGGGGCTACATCACCCCCTATATGGCCACCGATATGGAGAAGATGGAGGCTGTGGTGGATGACGCCTATATCCTCATCACCGACAAGAAGATCTCCGTCATCGCCGACATCCTGCCCCTGCTGGAGCAGCTGGTTCAGTCCGGCAAGAAGCTGATGATTATCGCCGAGGACGTGGAGGGCGAGGCTCTCAGCACCCTGATTGTCAACCGTCTCCGCGGCACCCTGAACGTGGTCTGCGTCAAGGCCCCCGGCTTTGGTGACCGCCGCAAGGAGATGCTCCAGGATATCGCCATCCTCACCGGCGGCCAGGTCATCAGCGAGGAGCTGGGCTATGAGCTCAAGAGCGCCGACATTTCTATGCTGGGCCGTGCCCGCCAGGTGAAGGTTACCAAGGAGAACACCGTCATCGTGGGCGGCGCCGGCGACAACGCCGCCATCCAGGCCCGGGTGGGTCAGATCAAGAGCCAGATCGAGGTGACCACCTCCGACTACGACAAGGAGAAGCTCCAGGAGCGCCTGGCCAAGCTGGCCGGCGGCGTGGCCGTCATCAAGGTGGGCGCCGCCACGGAGACCGAGATGAAGGAGAAGAAGCTCCGCATCGAGGACGCCCTGAACGCCACCAAGGCCGCCGTTGAGGAGGGCATCGTGGCCGGCGGCGGCGTGGCCTACGTCAACGCCATCGCCGCGGTGGAGAAGCTGATCCCCGACCTGGACGGCGATGAGAAGACCGGCGTGCGCATCGTGGCCGCCGCTCTGGCCGAGCCTGTCCGTCAGATCGCCGTCAACGCCGGCGTGGACGGCAGCGTGGTGCTGGAGAGGATCAAGAGCAGCGAGAAGACCGGCTACGGCTTCGACGCCTACAAGGAGGTCTACTGTGACATGATCCCTGCGGGCATTGTGGATCCGGCCAAGGTTACCCGTAGCGCTCTGGAGAACGCCGCCAGCGTCAGCGCCATGGTGCTGACCACCGAGTCCCTGGTGGCCGACAAGCCCGAGCCTCCCGCCCCCGCTCCCGCTGCCCCCGACATGGGCGGGATGTACTAAGAAGCACAACAGAGAGAACCGGAGCCGGCGTCCACAGCCCTGTGGACGCCGGCTCTTTCATATACTATCGGCCATATATTCCGGAGGAGGCGCACGGCATTTTTTAAGAAGTTCGCCTTTCCATAAACTTCCATTAAAAACAGCGGACTCGATTCCTGCTGCTCAGAGCAGATAGCCGTTCCCGTGGTTGGTTGACGGAGAGCTTTCAGCTTGCAGGCGGAAAAAATTTCCGCCTGCCGCCGGCTCCCGTTGGCGCAGCGCTCCGACCGCCTCACGGATGTCCGCGCATACGGCGGCTGTTCCATCTGCGATCTCCCATTATGATTGATTTTGCCGGTAATATCTGCGCAAAAATCGTCAAAAACTGGGGGTTATAGCTCCTTCAGTGCTGCCAGCACCTCCTGGAGGGATATTCCTCGTTCTCGGGCGGCGGCGGCCAGGTCCTCGTACTCCCACTTCACCCGGCGGACTTCCGCCCCCTGGGAGATCTTCCGACGCAGGGGACCAAAGGCGGTCTCCATAGTCTCCTCCCGCCGGGAGAGCGTGGTCCGGGCGCAGAGGCGGCGGCGGACGCCTAAGGTGGTGGTGTGGCGGAGGATGGCCGCAGTCATCCGATCCGCCTCGGTAGCGGGACAGAGACAGGTGAGGAGCACCCCGGGACGGCCCTTTTTCATGGTGATGGGGGCAGTCCATACGTCCAGAGCGCCGGCGGACATCAGCTCCTCGCAGGCGAAGGCCACCGCCTCCCCAGTCATGTCGTCCAGGTTGCAGCAGAGCTCCGCCACCTCGCCGCTGTCAGTGCCGCTCTCGCCCAGGGTGGCCCGGAGGCAGTTGGCGGCGGGGAAGTCCCGGGTGCCCATGCCGTAGCCCGAGGCGATGGGCGTCATGGCCGGCAGGGGGCCGTAGGACTGGACGAAGTGCTTTAAGAGCGCCACGCCGGTGGGGGTGCACAGCTCCCCCTCTATACTGCCGCCGTAGACGGGTATTCCCTGGAGCAGCAGGGCGGTGGCCGGGGCGGGCACTGGCAGGAGGCCGTGGGCGCAGCGGACCTGACCGCTGCCCACATGGACCGGGGAGGCGATGATGGAATCCGGGGCCAGCTCATGGAGCAGGAGACACACCCCCACCACGTCGGCCACCGCGTCCAGGGTGCCCACCTCGTGGAAGTGGATCTGTTCTGCCGGGCGCCCGTGGACGGCGCTCTCCGCCTGGGCAATCAGCTGGTACACCGCCTTGGCGTCGGCACGTACCGCCTCCGGCAGGGGCAGGTGGTCAATCCGATGGGCGATCTCCGCCGCGGTGACGTGGCTGTGGGGGGCGTGGGGGTGGTCATGGGAGTGCTCATGGTCTTGTTCGTGCGTATGGGGGTGGCCGTGGATATGCGGGTGGTCGTGGGCATGGGGATGCGCATGTCCATGGGATAGAGCGTCGTCCTCCTCCTCGCCGCGGACCAGAACGGACACGTGGGTGCCCTGGATGCCGCACTTGACGGCCTTTTGGGCGGTGAGCTCCACCCCGGGCAGGCCCAGTGCGTTCATGCGGCGGAGAAAATCCTCCGGCTGGGGGTGGAGCTCCAGCAGGGCCGCCATCAGCATATCGCCGGCGGCCCCCATGGAGCAGTCTAAGTACAGTATTCTCATGCCCTGCCCTCCATATGGTTGATGCGGCTGGCCAGGAAGCCCGCGCCAAAGCCGTTGTCGATGTTTACCACACTGACCCCGCTGGCACAGGAGTTCAGCATGGCAAGAAGCGCCGCCACGCCGCCGAAGGCCGCGCCGTAGCCCACGCTGGTGGGGACGCCGATCACCGGGCAGCTCACAAGCCCCCCGATGACGCTGGTCAATGCCCCCTCCATCCCCGCTACGGCGACGATCACCCGGGCGCTCATCAGCTCCTCGGTGTGGCTGAGCATCCGGTGGAGACCCGCTACGCCGATGTCGTAGAGCCGTGTCACCCGGTTTCCCAGGGCCTCGGCGGTGAGGGCGGCCTCCTCGGCCACCGGCATGTCGCTGGTTCCGCCGGTGGCCACCACGATGTCACCGATCCCCGTGGGCGCCGGCATGGGGCCCACGATGCCCACCCGGCCCATCTGGTGGTAGGTGAGGGGATGGACGGCGGCGATTTTCTCCGCCGACTCCGGCGAGAGGCGGGTAATCAGTACCGTCTCCTGGCCGTGGGCGCGGAGGGCGGCCACAATGTCCACCATCTGCTCCGCGGTCTTCCCCGCGCCGTAGATTACCTCCGCGGCCCCCTGACGCAGGGAGCGGTGGAGGTCCACCTTGGCAAATCCCAGATCCGCAAAGGGCGCCTGCCTCAGCCGGCCCAGGGCTGTCTCCACATCCACACTCCCCTGGGACACTGCGGTAAGCAGCGCCCGGGTCTGTTCCAAATCCATAGTTGGCTCCTTTCTTTGGGGAAGCAATATCAAATTGATGAGAGCAGTAAAGCACGGCTATCAGCCGTTCCGCTCCTCCTCCCGGACGTCCGGCCGGGGGGCAAGGTCCAGCAGCACCCCGTCAAAGTCCGGGCGGAGGGCCTTTTGCAGCTCTTCCCGCAGCTCCACGGCCAGGGGCATCTGCCCTGTGGTGAGCTGAAGGCGGGCGCAGCTGTGGAAGATCCGGACGCGAAAACCGGTGAAGCCCAGATTGGATACCCGTTCCTCTGCGGCCTCGATCTTTTGCAGAAGAGCCGCCGTAATGGGCTCCCCGGCGGGAATCCGGGTGGCCAGGCAGGCGTAGGAGGGCTTGTCCGCGGTGAAGAGCCCCGCCTGACGGGACCGCCGCCGGACCTCCCCCTTGGTGATGCCGCACTCCCGGAGGGGGGAGAGTATCCCCAGCTCCCGGAGAGCCCGCATCCCCGGCCGGTCCCCGGCGTCGTCGGAGGCGTTGGTACCGTCTATGACGGTGGGGAAGCCGTCCGCCGCCGCCTGCTCACACAGACGGGTGAAGAGGAGGCGCTTGCAGTGCCAACACCGGTCGGGGGAATTGGCGGCAATTTCCCGGCAGGCCAGAACGTCCGCCTCCAGCACTGTCAACTTTACCCCCAGCTCCGCGCAGAGCCGACAGGCGTCGGCGAGCTCAAAGGCGGGCTGAAAGCGGGTTCTGACGAAATAGGGCCGCACCTGCGCCCCGCTGGCCAGCGCGGCGCAGAGCAGGTAGGCGGAGTCGGTCCCCCCGGAGAAGGCCAGAGCTGTTCGGGGATGCTGAGCGAAAAAGGTTTGCAGGTCCATGGGGAGAGGTCCTTTCCATCAGGCGTTGTGGTATAATGGTCACTCTGCGGCTATTATACCTTTTTATCGGTCCCGCTGTCAAATGAAACGCAGGGATAGAAGCCGCAATTTGCCTCAGCTTGTCGAAAAACCCGTCGGGGTTTTCAACAAGCTGAAGATCACACATCGGCATCTGTGCCGCTATCATAGGTATCATCAAATCTTTCAAAATATACATTTGTGTTCCCGACGAGCAGATCAATCGCCTCAATGCGGCTTTTCCATGCGGCTTTATCCTCCTCCACAAGTTCATCGTAAGCGTCTGAGACAAATTCGTAGAGCCTTGTGCACGAGTGCCGGTTGGTAATCAAATCGTTCAGCAGCTCCGGTATGTCGCATGACTCAAAGGGGAGCGCCGGCAGATCGCCGGCAAACTCCGCTGCGGGCAGTTTACGGCCCTCCTGCATGAGATACCAGATCAGCTCTTTTTTTGACTGCTGAATCCTTTTCAGCAAGTCGTACAGATCATCCCCGTAATAGCTGTTTAGGGAGAGCTGTGCAGTCGAATCGCTGTTCAATTCATAGACAAATATGTTCAGTTTGTGGGACAACTTCGTGATGAATTTATAGAGCGCGTGCGATGCCTGGGCCATTGCTCTGCCGTACAGATGCTTAACGGCGTCGTCAAAATTTCTGCTGTCAATATCAGCGCCAAAATCCCGCAGTATGGTCAATTCGAGCGCGCGGTTGCTGCTGTAGCTGTATCTGCTGTATCGCGCCTTTGCATAGAAAGCTGTAAGCGCACTTAGCAGCTTTTTGCAGGCCGGTTTGAGTTTTAAGCCGCTGTTCTCAGAGAGAAAATCAACCATTGCCAGATGATTATGGCTGAACAGCAGGTTGTTGATCCTCTTTTTTTCCGCGCTGTCTGTTTTATCGTATGCGTACAGCTCAAGTATCACCTTCAGCAGCCGCTCCATCCCCTGGGAGGCCTGGTACAGCGAAGTAAACAGGTAGTCTGTTATGGCGCCTCCTCCTTGGCCATGCCGAACGCCGTGACAGAGTTGTGCTCAATGCTGAAACAGCGTATTAAGGATTTCCAGGACTGCTTGCGCTCGTCGGTGGATTCCGGATCGATTGGCGTCATTCCAACATATGCCGCAAGCTCTTCCTGTAGACGGGTGTCGATACTTCTGGCAATATCGGCGTCAATATCTTCAAGAAGCATGACGAAAAGGTTGTCCTTAAACGGTTCCCGGCTCCTTTTTATGGTGCACAGCTCATTTCGGATCAGGTAGGGCGTTATGTCGTCAAAAATGCGGAAATCGGCAATATCACCGTGGGAAACAACCGTTTTTCTCGGGTTTTTGGCAACTTCTTTGCCGCTGAACATGCATGTAAATACTACGTTTCCGTAAAAGCAATCTTCAATTTTCCCGCTGTCAAATACAAAGGCGATGATCTCTCCTGATTTCATATCTGTGTCATTCATAGTTTTCACAGTCCTCTCCGGCGGCGCAAAGGATACGGCGGCCACCTTTATGATAGCACCTTTTGCAGTTTCGGACAACCCTTTGCCGCAGGGCTTTCCCAATGCCGTCGTTTTCTCTTTCAGCAGACGGTGTCAAACGCCTGCGGTGCAGGTGGCAGCAGTCGGTCTGCTTTTTGCCAAAAAACAGGACATCCGTGCTCGGATGTCCTGTTGCGCCTGGAGCGCATGCCCGCATGCCATATTTGCTTTTGTGGCAGATCAAGCTAAATAGCATGAATTGTCCTCATCAGAAATCGGGGCTGTTTTCTGATTCAAACGGTCAAACTGCTCCTTGATCTTTTCATTGATCTTCACATCCATAACGGGGATCAATTTCATATCCTCTTCTTGAATATAGATATCCGCAATATCTTCTTTCTCTCCGTATTGAGGGAAAAGAACTACCCAGCAGCCATCTTTACACTCCTCTTCCCAGATGACCCCATGCATGCCTTTGTGGACACCTTCCTTTGCGTATTTTGGTTTTTCAACGATAACTTCTACACAGTCAAATGCTTTTATTTTATCTTTCCCCATATGGCGTATTCAGTTTAAGCTTTCCGTTTGGCATTGCCATCCAACCAGATAAGAATGAAACCGTTTCTAAGCTGTCTTTCCTTGGAATGTCTATACGGATACTGATTCTTTGGCGCCCCATATCCAACTAAAAAATAAGACAGACCAGTTTCTTGGTCTGTCTTTTTTTATGGAGCGGGCGACGGGGCTCGAACCCGCTACCTCCACCTTGGCAAGGTGGCGCTCTACCAGATGAGCTACGCCCGCGGAACGGTGATAGTATACCAAATTCTCCACCTCATGTCAACCTCTAATTTTCACCGCGGATCGGCAGTTTGCATACTGTGTAGATCCCTCTGGTATCTTGCGGCTGTGTACCGCTCCCTCTGTAGAGGAGAGTGCTGTTGGCCCGGGACAGAGTTTTACAGATCTGACGGTCTCCTCTCCATATCCTGCATGTGTGCAGGTGCGGGGGTGGGAGGCTTATATGTGGGGCCATATGAGCAGGGCGATGACTGCGGACAGGACCGCCTGGAGCGCCTTGCCCGCCCAGTGGCGGCGGGGGCTCAGCTCGCCGATTACCGACAGGGTCTGACAGTGGACCGACAGACCGCCCCAGCTGAGGAGAGCGGCGGCGGTGACAAAACCTGCCCGGTCCGGCTGGAGGGAGGCCGCGCCGGTGACCAGCTCAAAGAAGCCCAGGACCGCCGGAGGGAAGTGGGCCGGCAGGACGCCCACCGCCGCGCGGAACAGCGCCACGAAGGCGCAGATGTTCAGCGTGGCGGCGAAGGAGGAGGTTACCGCGGAGGTGAACATCTCCGAAAAGGTTCGCCGGGGCAGAGGACGGCGGGGCGGCAGGGGCAGGGAGCGGCGGGCGCTCCGGCCCCGGCGGCAGAGGAGGAGACCGGTGACAAGGGCGGAGAGGACGTGGATGAGGTACAGCGCCAGACCCGCCCCCTCGCTGCGAAATACCGCCGTGCCCAGGAAGGACAGGGCGAAGGCGGGGCCGCAGTTGTTGACGAAGGCGAGGCACCGCTCCGCCTCCTCCCGGGAGAGGGTGCCCTCCCGGTAGAGCTCCGCCGCCGTCCGGGCCCCGGAGGGGTAGCCGCCGATAAGACCGGCAATAAGAGGGGTTACCGCCGCGCCGCTGAGGTGGAACAGGGGGCCCATCAGGGGGGCGCAGAGGCGTCCCAGCCACCGGCCCAGCCCCAGCTGCAACAGCAGCGAAACCACCACGAAGAAGGGGAACAGCGACGGTACCACCGTCTGAAAGCACAGGGCCATACCGCCCCGCACCGCCTCCTCCGCCGCCTCCGGCCGCCACAGCAGCAGCAGGGCGAAGACGGCGATTACTAACGCCAGCAGGCGCTTTTTCATTCTAATCGACCTCCCCGGACTGAACATACACAAATATATGGCCAGTGGGGCGGGGACATGAGCAAAACGAGCGGAGGGACGGTGGTCCCTCCGCTCAGCTTGTCGAAAAACCCAGTGGGTTTTCTACAAGCTGAGCCAGATTGCGGCCAATGGCCGCAATCTGGCGTCTGTGCCTGAGCCGCGCAGCGGCGAAGAAATCCCTCGCTCATCTGTCATTTTCAGCTGTGATTTCAGCTTCTTACTCCTCGCTGTAGATATTGATCTCCTTCGCGTCGCTGATGCGAAGGACCGGTTTCCCGGAGCCTGAAGTAAGGTCGTGTCCCTCCAGCAGGCGCTGGGGGTCGTTTATCGCGCCGTCCGGCGTGACGCTTAGGTCCATGCCGATGTTCTCGGGGAATTTGTCAAAATAGACTGAGACGCCTTTAAATAGGCTGAATTTTGAGCCGGCCAGCGTGATGTTGTGCGTCAGACGGTCCGCTTCCACATCCAGGTATACAAGGGAGTTGCTTGCGTGAATCCACACATCCGAGCGGATGGTGTGCAGCGAAACTTGGCCAAAATCGCCCGCTACTTCAATTTTTTCAAATTCCTTTTCAGGTATGTCAATCAGGGGGGAGCCAAGAATATTATTGTCTTCTTCCGAACTTTCCATTATAATTTCAATGTCGAGCACTTCTCCCTTTTTGTCACACCGAACGGTATATGTATGAGCAGGGTTCAAATCTCCGTTGTAAAACTCGAAATTTTCACTTTCACTCCGCCTTATGACAATGGATTTCGCATTGCCGCTGATGTTGACATACTGAAAGTTTCCAGCCGCAATGTCCTCATACATTTTTTCCGGTCTATCCTGAACGGGTGTGTCGGAACGGTTGGGATCATCTTTTGTACCGGAGGTCCAGTCGGACACCAGCTCGCGGAGCTCCGCCGGCATCGGGAAGCAGAACGTCAGCGCCTTGGTCTCGTCGGCGCAGAAGTAGCCCTCCGCATACTGCTCGCCGCCGTCGTCGTAGAGGTCCACCGCCAGGATGGGGGCGTAGGCCCCGTCGCTCCCGCCCAGCACCGTCCGGGTGGGAGCCTGGTAGTAGGTGACGGTGGCGGTCTTGACCGCCTCCTCCGAGAGAACCGTGACGGTTCCCACAGCCTCGCCGGCGGCGTCGAAGAGGCCATCCAGGAGGGCGTCGTAGTTCTCATCCTCCGGCGTAACCTTGGCGTCGGTATCGCTCTCAACGCTGTGGATGACCAGATAGCTGTCCTTCCGCGGATCGCTGTCCTCCCGGCCGCCGCCGTTTTTGACGGCGCAGCCGGTGAGAAGCACGCACAGGCCCAGAGCGGCCAAAACAGGGCAGATCTTCTTCATCGTATCACTCCAGATTCAAATGGTGCTTCAGCACATAGTTGGTGCAGACGAAGTACACCGCGTCCACCGCGGCGCAGATGGCGATGAGGAGCCAGAAGCTCAGGTGGATGGCCCCCCGGGTGCCGAAGATGGTGTCCAGCTGGATATCGAAATTCCACAGCCAGCGGAAGGAGGACAGCACGTTCAGCAGCACCGTCCCCGCCACGTTGATGCCCACGTAGGCGATGACGCTCATGGCCACCCGGTGCTTGCTGGCCAGGTGCCCCAGGGCCATGGCCAGGTAGATGTGCAGGTAGCTGGAGGCCCCGCCCACCGTCATCAAAAGCAGGAACTCCAAGATAAACAGGTAGTCGCCGGGTCGCAGCAGGTGAAAGAGGGCTTTCATCATGCCGGGGAACAGGTCCCACAGGTCCTCCATGGTGAAGGGTACCAGCAGGAACACCGCCAGAACCGCCACAGCGATACTGATGACTGTCACCACAATGGCGCAGATCAGCTTGGAGGCGATCAGCTCCCAGGTTTTTACCGGCAGGGTGTGCATCAAATACCCTTCGTCTCCTAAGAGTCCCCGGTAGAACCGCTGGACCACGAAGATGAGCACCACCACGAACATGGCCACCATCACGCACACGAAGGCCAGAATGGCCGCCACCTCCGCCGAGGAGGCGAGAACGCCGCCGGGCTCCCGGACCATGGCATTGGTCACGGGCTCGGGGTGGATTGTCAGGGTGAAGCGGTTGATGAACCCCAGCACCAGCGCCGCCGGCCAGATGAAGGCGAACTGCTTGAACATGGAGCGGAAATCGTACTTTAAGAGCTTACCCAGCATCAGAACCCGCCTCCTTCCACGGGAATCGTCCGAAAGATCTCACGAAACAGGGCGTCCACACTCTTGCCCTCGTTCTCCCGGATGTTGTCCACGCTGTTGTGGAGCATAATATGCCCCTCCTTCAAAAAGATTACCTCGTCCAGCACCTTCTCAATGTCGCTGATGAGGTGGGTGGAGATCAGCACCGTGCCCTCCTCGTTGTAGTTGGTGAGGATGGTGGAGAGGATGAAGTCCCGGGCGGCGGGGTCCACCCCGGCGATGGGCTCATCCAGCAGGTAGAGCTGAGCCTTCCGGGACATGACCATCACCAGCTGCACCTTCTCCTTGGTGCCCTTGGACATGGTCTTGATCTTGTTCCCCGGGTTCACGCCTAAGGCCGCGCACATGTGCATGGCCCTGGCCCGGTCGAAGTCCTCATAGAAGTCCGCGAACAGGTCGAAGAGGTCCGTGGCCTTCATCCAGTCGGCAAAGTACATCCGGTCGGGCAGGTAGCTGATTACCGACTTGCTGTGCGTTCCAATGGGCTCTCCGTCCACAAAGAGCGTGCCCACCGTGGGCTGAAGCAGCCCGCAGAGCAGCTTGATAAGCGTCGTCTTGCCGCTGCCGTTGGGCCCCAGAAGCCCGATAATACGCCCCCGGCCCACGGACAGGTTCACGTCCTGCAGGGCCACCTTGCTGCCGTAGGCCTTGGTGAGACCCTCGGCGCGGATCAGCAGATCACTCATGGTATTCCTCCTCCTTCAATAGCGCCGCCGCATCCTGCCGGGAGTACCCCAGCTCGCCTACGGCGGTGTAGAATCTGTCCACAATCTCCCGGGCCATCCGGCGGCGGATGGCCTCGATAGCGGCGATGTCGTCGGTGACCATCCGACCGGCGGTGCGGTTGGCCACGGCCAGGCCGTCGCTCTCCAGCTGGGTCAGCGCCCGCTGCATGGTGTTGGGGTTCACCCCCGCGTCGGCGGCCAGCTCCCGCACCGAGGGCAGCTTCGTCCCCGGCGGGTAGAGCCCCGACACGATGCGCCGCCGGAGCTGCTCGCACAGCTGCACCCAGATGGGCCGGTCATCGCTCAGCGACCACTCCATAGGATTCCTCCTTTGCGCGATCTGTATTATTGTATTAATTACTTAGTACAACGATACAATAATACAGATGATGGGATTTGTCAAGAGGGCTTTGAAAATTTTTTCGAGACCGTCAACGGGGACCTGCCTCCGGCTGACGGTGACAATTTGGCAGCGCATCTGTAATCCCCCTGTTGTTGACCTTCCGCTTCGGCGTGGTATACTGTACGTAGAGAAGCTGGCGCACCTGCGGTCGGCGTGTGAAAAAGAAGGCGGTGTCATGGGGAGGCGGTGCGCTGCCGCTGCATGGGTGCGGGATGGAACTGACGCGGTAAGGAGGACGGAAGATGAATCGGTTTTTCTGCGGGATCCTGGCCTTTGCATTGCTGTTGACCCTGTGCGCCTGCGCACCGGGCACTCCTCCGCCGGAGGAGGATGCCGATCCCCCGGCGACGGAGTTGGAGCGCCTGCCGGAGGATACAGGACGAGAGGATACCCCGCCGGAGGCGGCGGCCTGGCAGGCGGTCAGCATTGAGCGGGGGGACTACAGCGACAGGGGCGACACGGACCCTGCGGACTGCGGGAGTCTGACCCTGGCCAGGCTCTGCGCCTGCTACCTGCGCTCCGGGGGCTTCTACGCCGACGACTATGGCGGAGAGATTTACCGGCGCTTCATGGAGGCGCCCAACCTGGTGCTGAATTACTTTGCCCTGATCGACGACCGGGTGGTTCTGGGCGGGTGGAGCGGGGAGATGACCGCGCTGGAGGAGATCTGTCAGAGGATCGCCTCGGAGCACGTGAACGTCCACGAAAACACGGCGGAGTTTACCGAGCTGCTCCAGAGGTGCCGGGAGAGCTACCCTGAGGGGAGGGTGGCGGAGATCCTGGACCTGCTGGAGAGAGAGTATCAGGCCGCCCTGCGGGGGAGTCCCGGCTACGTGCCGCCGGTGCGGAAGCCGCCGGAGTACGAGAGCGTGGACTGGCAGGTGATCAGCAGCAGCCCGGAGGAGTACGGCCTTCCCTGCGGCGGCGATCTGCCGGACTGGCCGGCCCTCACCTTGGCTGAGCTCTGCACCTGCTACCTTCACGCCGACGGGGGCGCTGCGGAGGGGAGCTCCGCGGAGCTGTACCGCCGCTTCATGGACGCGCCGGATACCGTTTTGAACTATCTTGCCCTGCTGGTGGGCCAGACGGCGTCAATCCGGGGGGACGGAAATGAGACAGACGTGGTGGAGAAGCTCTGTGACTGCATTGCCATGACGGACATACACTGGGTGGACGTCTACTACCCGGACAATATGCAGCGGTTCTATCAGATCATGGGGCAGTACCGGGAGCGGTATCCGGCGGGCAGGATTGCGGAAATTCTGGATATCCTGCAGGGGAAGCACGACCTCTATGTACAGAAAAATCCCGGTTACACCGAGATGATTTCTCAGCCAAAGGAGGCACGGAGATGAAGAAATTTTTGTGCTGGCTGCTGACAGCCTCGTTGCTGCTGGCCCTGTGCGCCTGCGCACCGGACGCCCCGCCGGAGGACACGGGACGGGAGGATACCCCGCCGGAGGCGGCGTCGGACTATGAGACGGTGGACTGGCTGGTGTTCAGCCTGACGCCGGCGGACTACGGTATCGAGTACCGTGAGCTTCCCGAATGGCCGTCATTTACGCTGGCCGAGCTTGGCGCCTACTGCCTGTACGGCGACGGGGCCTTTGCGGAGGGAAGTCTTCCCCGGCTGTACCAGTGTTTCATGGACGCGCCGGACACGGTGCTTCACTATCTGGCCCTGATCGGCCGGCAGACGGTCTGCGCCGGTCAGCCCTGGGAGCGGGACGCGGTGGAGACCCTCTGCCGTGGGATTGCCTGTGCAGACATCTTTGCAGACGACTACTACCCCCGTGACATGCAGCGGTTCGACCGGATTATGGAACAGTATCAGGAGCTCTATCCCGACGGTCGAATCGCGGAGATATTGAGCCTTCTCCAGGCTGAGCACGACGCCTCTGTTGAGAGAAACGGAAGCCCCGGCTATGACCTCTCCAGCCAGTCCCCACAGCCGGTGATCCCCGATAAACCGGTGGACTGGCAGGTCATCAGCCTCGCCCCCGACGACTACGGTATCGTATATGACACCGACCACATGGACATGAAACCCTTCCCCCTGGCCAAGCTCTGCGTCTACTATCTATACTCTGACGGCGCCTACGCAGAGGGTGCCCACGACGAACTCTACCGCCGCTTTATGGAGGCCCCCCACACCGTGCTGAACTTCCTCGCCCTCCTGGGTGACCAGATGGCCCGGGGCGGGCAGACCGGGGAGCTGACGGCGGCAGCGGAGCTGTGCCGCGCCATCGCTTTCGCGGACGCATTCTGGCATGACAGCCCGCCGGAGTTTGCCGCCATCCTGGAACAGTACCGGGAACTCTACCCCGACGGCCGCATCGCGAAGCTCCTGGACACCCTGCGGACGGAGCACGACAACGCCGCCGCCATGTTCCACTAAAAAGGAGGACCCCCCATGCTCTACCGCGCCGACAGACACGGCCACGCCCTCTCCGCCCTGGGCTACGGCTGTATGCGTTTTACGAAAAAGGGCGGCTCCATCGACCTCAATAAGGCGGAGCGGGAGCTCTCCGCCGCCATTGCCGGCGGCGTGAACTACTTGGACACCGCCTACATCTACCCCGGCAATGAGGCCGCGGTGGGGGAGCTGCTTCAAAGGCTGGACTGCCGGGGCCGGGTGCGCCTGGCCACCAAGCTGCCCCATTACCTGATTAAGTCCGCGGAGGGGGCGGAGAGGCTCTTTCAGGAGGAGCTGAGACGTCTCCGGACGGACTATATCGACTACTATTTAATGCACATGCTCACCGACACCGCCACCTGGGACAAGCTCTGCCGCCTGGGTATTGACCGGTGGGTTGAGGACAAGATCCAGTCGGGCCAGATCCGCAATATTGGTTTCTCCTACCACGGGAACGCGGAGATGTTCTGCGCGCTGGTGGACGCCTACCCCTGGGACTTCTGTCAGATACAATATAATTATATGGACGAGCACGCCCAGGCCGGTCGGACCGGCCTCCAGCACGCCCATCGAAAGGGCCTGCCGGTGATTATCATGGAGCCCCTCCGGGGCGGCCGTCTGGTCCAGGCTCTGCCGGAGAGCGCCAAAGAGCTGCTGCGGGAGAGCGGGCACACGGCGGCGGAGCTGGCTTTCCGCTGGCTCTACGACCAGGAGGAGGTGACCTGCGTCCTCTCGGGGATGAACACCCTGGAGATGGTGGAGGAAAATCTGAAGACGGCCTCCGCCTCCCCCGCCGGCTGCCTGAGGCCGGAGGAGAGGGCGCTGATCGCGCAGATCAGGGAGGAGATCGGCCGAACGATGAAGGTGGGCTGCACCGGCTGCGGCTACTGTATGCCCTGTCCCGCCGGGGTGGATATCCCCGGGACCTTCCGCTGCTACAACGCGGCGTATACCGAGGGCAGGTCCGCCGCCCGAAAGGACTATCTCCGCTGCACGGCCATGCGGCGGGGCGCCGCCGGCGCCTCCCGGTGCATAGCCTGCGGCCGCTGTGAGGCGCACTGTCCCCAGGGGATTTCCATCCGCCGGGAGCTGCGGCAGGCGGCCGCTGTGCTGGAGACGCCGGTGTATAAGGCTGCGCGGTGGGGGATTGAGAAGTTGAAGCTCTGGTAGGGGACGGGGAGTTTCGCCCCCCGGGGCGAGGTACTTTTCCCACGCGGGAAAAG
>CANDEH010000035.1 GCA_947383645.1 uncultured Clostridia bacterium
GTAGGCCCGGACCAGGGGGGAGGGGCGGTACATCTTGTAGAAGTCCCGGATCTCCTTGGGAATCTCAAAGAAGGGGGTGGTGTCGTCCAGCTCCTGCTTTACCAGCTCCTCGCAGAACACGCCGGAGAGCTCCTGGGCGGTCATGGGCTGGTGGGTGCCGGGGTTCAGCAGCGGCGCGGGCTTGTTCTTCATGTCCGCCCGCAGGTTGTACCATACCTTCGGCATCTCCTCCTCGGACAGGTAGATCTTGTAGGGAATCTTCATCTCGCTCATGGTTTTTGTTCTCCTTTCCAGTATTCGTCGGGACAAAAGAAAAACGCCTCTGTCCCTCAGCTCACTTGCTGGGACAGAAGCGGTACACTTCTGCGGTGCCACCCGGCTTGACGGGAGAAAAGTCCCGCCCACTCTGCGCGTACTGACATACGCCGGCTTTGGTAACGGAGGTCCCCTCCGGCTCACCTACTTCCCAAGGGTTTCGGTTCGCCCTCAGAAGGCCATTCCCACCCGCTCACCGTACCGCCATCCCACCGCCGGCGGCTCTCTGAAACGCTGAATACGAGAGGTACTTACCCTTCCTCATCGGTTTGATGGAGCTACTTTAGCACAAGCGGCCACAGTTGTCAAGAGTTTTTTTGCCGATCCGGGATATATTGCTGCGGCAGGTTCATTGCGCACAAAAGGGACCCCTCCAGGGTCCCTCAGCTTGCCGAAAAACCCGTTGGGTTTTTCGGCAAGCTGAGGCAAATTGGGACCAATGGTCCCAATTTGTCGCCTGCGCCTGAGCCGCACAGCGGCGAGGAAATGCCCTTGGGGTACGGCGGGTGATTCCCCGGGTCAGGAACCCCTCTTGGGTTCCTTTCACACTATCCTCCTTACCGCCAGCCTGCTCTGTTGGCCTTTTTGACAGTCTGTGCGCTCCTCTGATCTGCCAAGAAAAAGACTTCCTTCAGCCCTCCCCCAGGGGAATGATATCCCAGGCGCGGAAGCCGGTGTAGCTGAAGGCCAGATGGAATTTAACCTGCATTCCCTCCAACAGGATCTCATCTGTGTCAACCACAGGCGCCTTGGCGGTAAACAGGCTGCTTCCCGTTTGCTCCATGGAGAAACGGAAGTCAATCATGCCATCCCGAACAGCAGACACAGAACCGGTAATCACTTCGCACCGGTCTCTCCGGTACTCCTGGTTGGAATCCGCATCGCGTGTAAAACTCTGCCAGGGAATCAGAGCGTTGCGGTCAATATCGTCATCCAGTTTACCGCACAGATCCTTGGATACGGAGGTATATTTGCCATAAGCCTGCTGCGCCAGCTTCTGGCACTGGGTCAGGTGCTCCCGGACCGTCCGGTAGGAGACGCCCTGATACTTGGCATAGAACAGGAATGCCAGCACATACCGGAAATACGCCACATCCAGATTCTCGCCGGAGTCCGGCCAATCCTGAACAAAGGCGTAGGCCTCGGGCAGGCTGAAGCTGTCCAGCCGCCGGGCCGCCTCCAGCCAGCGGAAACGGTCGCTGGCGGTGCCCACAGTATCCCGGAAGATATTCTGCGCCATCATATCTTTAATCTTCTCCAGCTTCTCCTTGGATAGGTTGTCATAGAGCAGCAGGGAGTCCCGACTTCTGGCCTCCGACTCGTAGATCGTGACAATGGAGCGGCGGGAGTTTGCACGCAGGCTCAGGCTGGCCTCGTTTATACCAAAGAGCGACTCAATGCGGGAAATCCTGCCCATAGACGTATAGAAATTCAGGGCGGCCTTTTGAAACGCTACGTCCGAGGTATCCAGACTTACCGTGTACTGCTGGATGATATTCCCCGCCTCTGCGGTCATTTTAATCAGAAGGTTGCGCACAAAGGGGTCCTGCCTCATCAGATCCTGAATGCGCCCTTTTTTCTTGAGCAGCTTCAGCACCTGGTTAATCAGCTCCAGCTTCCCCACAAGGCCATAGGCGATGTTCCGGCTGCCGGAACAGATATTGAACTCTATAAAAGCCTTATCATAGTTGGGAAGGGCCTGCTTCAGGGCCTTGGACAGGGAGAGCCTCCTCAGATCTTTTCTCAGCGCAAGAACGCACTCCCGGGTATATATCTTCCCCATCAGATGGTGGTGGATCAGGCCGGAGTCCTGGGATTGCTTCTCCGCCCGCTTGATCGCCTCATCGGCGTATTTTTTTGCCAAAGGGATATTCGCCCACTGGGCGTCATTCTGGGGATACAGATACAGCCTGGCCAGGTGGTTGCTGTAGTGGGGATTCTCCGGGAACTTCTCCCGCAGATAGTTCATCATGCCGATCCGCTGCTGATCGTTGTGCAGTTCTTTGATGAAGTTGGAAAACACGCTGCGCTGGTCCTCTGTGATCGGCTCCCGGTGGATAAACAGCTCATGAAAAATGTCGTCCAGCCGAACGGCGCAGTAGCCATACAGCGCGCCCAGCAGATTCACCTGCAGCTTGGCCAGATCCATCAGACTGCTCGTATAGGACATATTGGCAAACAGGTCCTTCAGAAGCTCTCTGGCAATCAGCGGATGGCTGACGCGGTAACCGCCCTCCCGGGGGATAATAAAGCAGTTGCCATTGAGGAAGCTGCGCGTCCTGTCAAGCAGGTCCCAGGTAACCTTCTCTCCCGGAAAGAGGATGGCGGTCATCTCCTGAAGATTCAGGTTTACCCCCTGGGAGTAGATGGTGTTGAACGCCAGGATTTCCAGGGCCTGCGTCTCCTCCTTACTCATCTCATGCAGATTGGCTTTTACATACTCGCCGATCCGCCGGTAGTTCTCCCCATACGTGAACAGTCCATAGAAGAAGGGCTGCCGCACCTCGTCGCTGTACTCCTCTGAGAAGGTCAGATCGTTCAGATCCTTTATCCGCTCAAGATCCCTCTCCCCGTCAAGGCGGCTGGAAAATTTGCGGTACATATCCCGCGCTTCCTCACTGCCCACAGGGATGGTCATCATCGGCGTCCCAGGCAGATAGAAGTTAGCGAGGTCTTCCTTCGGGCACTCGTTCCGGCGCTGGACGCAGATGAAGCAGGCGCGCACGTTCTTCTTAATCAGATCCATGCGCAAAAGGGACAGGGACAAGCTTGATATAGCGTTGTCGTTAATCTCCGCAACAATGAGCAGAGGCATGTTGATGCTGATTCGATAGAGAGTTTTCAGCCGCTCAGCCGTCTGTTCGGAAATCTGGCGGAGACGCACGGTGGGGTATTGGAGGCAGAAATCCCACATAATGCGCTTTGCCATGGTGGAGCCTCCCCCGCCGGGCTTATGGTACAGCCATATAATGGAGGTGGTGGAGGCGTGCAGCTGGCTCATTCTGTGCTGTATCTGCGCACGCCACTTGTTGGTGTAATCCAAGCGGTCCGCGTCTCTGTGGTACGCGATATCATGCCAGGTGGGCTCGCCCCCGTGATAAAACTCCTCTCCCCCGTCGTCATCGGCGGAGTCCAGCAGGCCGCGATGGATAATCTGCATGTCTATCTCGATCTCCGTCGCCACACTGCGCTCCAGTGTGGCAAGTCCGTTGGCAGTGGGAATGCGGATCTCATCTCTCTCATCGCTGCGGAAGCTCGTCCGGATGTTCATCGCGATCTCGGGCAGCGTACACGGAATCTGATGAATCCTCAGATTGCCCTCCTCGGCAATGGGAATCTCGCCGCCGGACAGGTCGATCAGGTCAATGGGAGTATTCTCCCCCGCAGCCACTATCAGATCTGTCACCACCAGGTCGTACATAGTCCGATCCAAATGGCTGGAGTCCACCAGAATGCAGAGGGGGTACTTCTCATACTGCGCCAGCAGGCGGTTCAGACAGGCGCTCAGGCCGGACTGGATGGACCGGCGGTAAAAAATCCGCTGGTTCCTCTCCTCCGGCCCCATGAGGATGCTGCACCAGACTGCGTTCTTCCCCACCTCGGCGGGCTCGTCCTCATTGGGCAGCAGCAGGTGGCTGTAGCCCTCCCTCTTCCGGAACTGCCGCAGACCGGCATTTCTCAGGCTGTTGTCCAGCAGGTTATTGATCTCGATAACCGCCGCCCAGGAGACGGCCCCCAGCGGCCCGAAAATCTCCGGAGGGTAGTCCTCCGGAAGGCAGGAGGTCATCAAAATGTACTTGCTCTCCCGGGAAAAGCCGCGGGTAATCTTCCACAGATCAAAGATCCCGTCGGCGGAGGCGGCGGACAGGGCGGGGTACTCGCCGTCTGGATCCGGCGCAGCTCCCACGCCTAAATCCGTCAGTTTTTTCACAGCGGCGCTGGCAAAAGCGAATCCAAATATCTGCTTATGCTCCAGCGCGGCGGCCTTGTTCAGGAAGTTGAGTCCGGCGGCGGCACAGGCGCACAGCATCTGAATGGCCATCACCCGGCCGTTCTGGGGATAGCGGGAAAAGTACCGCTTCCAGCCGCCGATAAAGGCTTCGGCGTATTTTTCAAACTCGCTGCCGGCGCGGAAGGGGGCGCCGGGATCGACCACCAGATCAAAAAATACCTTCAGGTGGTCCAGCCAGTCTGTCAGCAGCATCCCGTCAATGTCCAGCAGAATATCCAGCAGCAGATACGCCTGATCGTACAGCAGAAACGCCTGGTCCTGGTAGTGGGAGAAGTCGATCAGATAGTAGATAAACCCCTGTCCACAGGGCTGAATCAGGATATTGCTCTGGTTCATATCCCCGTGCTGAGGTCCTCTGAGCACATTGGAAAAAGCCGGTTCGTCGTCGGGCGCACAGGTAAAAAAGCGGTAGGGGTTGGGGTATACCGTGTCCTCCATCCGCCACGCCGGCTGGAGCTCGTCCTGTATATAGCCGCGCACGCGCCCGGCCAGCCTGGCGTCCGGAGCAAGACGCGCCTCCCCCAGCCAGCCTCTGACCATTTCGCTTGCCGTGGCGCGGCCGGTGTCCACAGAGTTGTTCCAGATGAAAAACGACGCGTCAATCAAGTCCCGAAAGCGGGATCTCTTTTTTTCCGGCGCCTGCGAACAAAGCTCCGAGGTCTCCTTTGCCCCTGTCCCCGCAACATCATAAACATAGTAGCCGCTGTGCTGGGAAAATATCTGGAGCGCCGGAACCCGGATCTTCTCGGACTGGTTCTTCTGCGCCGCGGAATGGGTATTGCTGACCTCCCGGTCAAACTCCTCGGCGGAGCTCTTTTTCTTGATTTTGAGGATATACTCCCCGTTGCTCTCCATATTCGCGGCGCCCGATACGGTCAGAAGGTACACCTCATCCCCCGACCTCCCCTTGCTGAAGCGCGGGTCAAAGTCCAGCGCCTCCTCCGGGCAATTGAAGTATTCTGCAAGCCGGATGCGCACCTCGGGCGGAATCTGCTCATGGAACATACGCACAACCTCCTAACTGTATTCAGAAGCATCCGATACGGAGCGGCCCCCTACGGCTCCGCCTTCTCCAATATCGCAGCCTTTTGGTAGAAGCTCTTCACCGCGCCCCACCAGCCCAGCGCCGCGGAAAGCCACAGTACAATCCCCACCGCCAAAACAAACCGGAAAATCGCGGACTTCCCGCCGCAACAGCGGGCGACGTTCAGCAGAAGCGACAGAAAAAACAGCGGCACATTGAGAAGCGACGCCCGAAGAATTCGGATCTTCGAGCGGGAAAACTTCATGTACTCCTCCTGACCGCTCTTTTTCCAAATCAAAATGGTGCTGGCCGACTTCAGCCCTGTCTTTGCGCGGCAATACCTCTCCAGCCGCATAAACAGCAGATCCGCAAGCCGATCCAGCAGCAGCCCCAGAATATACATGACCCCCAGCAGCAGAATAGACACCGGGAGCTTTCCAAGCACCTCCGCCATCATCGGAAGGTATTTCACATCTGTGAAGTACACGGAAAAAGAGGCAAGCCACAGCGAGACCTCCAGGCCAATAACAATCAGTTCAACATACAGCGCGGTGGTCTCCATGCCGCCCTCCTCTCCCCTGCCGGGGATCCCATCTGAAACAGGAAGTTTACATAAGTATCATACCATATAATATCTGACAAAGATAGCCTGAATTTCCCAACAAAAAATTATTTCCGATCTATACCTTTTGCACAAATCCGGGCTTATAGGCAAACAATATGACCACCAGCAAAGAACAGCAAGGAAAATGGACATAGCTTCGCTGTCGTCCCTGGCGGGCGTCAGCCCTCCTTCGACTCGCTATCCACCATTTTCTTCCGCCCCTCTTTTACTGCTCTGCAAGCTGTTCGACTCTAAGAAGCTGTACCAATAGCCGAAGTATTCAGATATGCGAGGCAAAATTGTCGATGACAAGGCGAAAAATCGCAGGAATACTTTGTGTATTGCAAGATTTTTCAACACAGTCAGCGGCAATTTTGGCCGCATAGATGTGTGCTGAGACTATTGGTACAGCTTCTCATTCCCGTCCCCGCCGGAAACCAGATCTGCCGGATCCCTGCTGTGCGCCTTTCCCTCGGTCAACACACACAAAAACCGCTGAAATCCTGACGGATTTCAGCGGTTTCGAAAGTCGTACCACCGGGCCATCTCTTCCTTCGCCCTAAAATTAATCTTCTATCCAGGCGCAAAGCTCCGCCAGATTCTCGCAGACCAGATCCGGCTGATGCGCAGCGCCCGGAAGATCCTCCCGCCTGCTCTCGCCGCTGAGTACCAGCACCGTGCCGCAGCCGCAGGAGCCCAGCGCAATGTCCGTGTACAGCCTGTCCCCCACCATGCACAGCTCCTCCACCGCACAGCCGTAGCGCCTCGCCGCGGCCCGGGCAATGTAGCCGTTGGGCTTCCCGATCACCGCGTCGGGCCTGCGCCCCGTCGCTGCCTCCACATAGGCGATGGTAGCTCCAATGTCCGGAATGACGCCGCCGTCCACCGGACAGACCAGATCCGGATGGGTCGCGATATAGGGCAGCCCTGCCGCCACCGCCTGGCACAGCGCCGTCAGCTTCCCATAGGTCAGCGTCGTATCGAAGCCCAGCACCGCCGCCCGGGGCTCTGCGCCGTCCAATACGTACCCGGCGGCGGCAAACTGCGCCTCCAGACTGGGGGTGCCGACCAGCAGCAGCGAAGGGCCCAGGCGGTGCTCCGCCAGATAGAGCAATGTGGCGTCGGCACTGGTAAAAATCCGGGCGGCGTCCAGATGGGGGACTCCCATCTTTCGCAGGCGGGCCAGATAGGCCTCCGCCCCCCGGGAGGAGTTGTTGGTGAGGAACGCACATCCAACCCCGCGGTCATGGCAGAGCTCCCAGAAGTCCAGCGCGCCGGGGAGCAGGGTGTCCCCCAGATAAAAGGTGCCGTCCATGTCAAGAAGAAACTGCTTTATTCCCGCCAGCTCAAGGGCCATACGATCCTCCTCCTCTGTTCGGCGCCGCCCTTTTCCCACGACGCCCGCCCCTACTGCTCCGCCAGGGCGCAGAGCTTGCGCAGGCGGTGGCTCAGGGCCGACTTGCTGATGGGCGGGTCGAATTCCGCCGCCAGCTCGCTGAGGGACAACTCCGGGTAGGTCTCCCGGAGAACGATAGTCTCCTTCAGCTTCTCCGGCAGGCCCTCCACCCGCCCCAGCTCGTAGAGGCGGCCGATGGCGGCCAGCTGCTCCTGCGCGGCGTCCACCACCTTGCCCACGTTGGCGGCCTCGCAGTTCACCCGCCGGTTGACGCCGTTGCGCAGGTCCTTCTCCGCTTTGGCGTTCATCAGATCCATGGCGGAGAGCGGCGCCCCCACCCGGGTCAGCAGCTCCTCAATCTGGCGGCTGCTCTTGAAGTAGGTGACCTGATAGCCGCTGCGCACCACCTGCCTGGGCTCATACCCCATCTCCCGCAGCAGGGCCGCCAGCTCCCGGCTGGCCTGGAGATGGCTGGTGGTCAGCTCCAGATGGTAGCGCTTCACCGGATCCGTGACGCTGCCGCCGGCCAGAAAAGCGCCGCGGAGGAAGGCGTTCCGGCAGCACTCCTCCTCCAGCATGGCGAAGTTGATATGGAGCACCAGATTCTGCCGTGCCTCGTAGCCCAACAGGTCGATGGCGGTGTGGAGCTTGTCCTCTCCGGTAATCTGAAAGACAAACTTCCGGCCCTCCTGCCCGGTCTCATCCTCCGGCAGACGGTCGAACTCCACGCCGAAGGCGCGGCGAAAAAGTCTGGGAAGCCGGAGGGCGAAGTCGGCGTTCTCGGTGACAATCCGCACCTCCCGCGCCGTAAACGTGCTGCAGCACAGCAGCACCCCATATGCCTCCGCCCGGGCGCAGCAGAGCCGGGAAACCCCCTGCCGGCAGAGCTCATTTTTCACATCCCCGGAAAACGACATTCTCTCCCCCCTTGCGCCTCTCGCCTGTACCGTCTGCCCACGGACAATCCCGGCTTTCTATTCTCATTCCCGCTATTTCAGATAAAAAGCCGGCCCCTACCGCTCCTTCCGATAGCCGCCGCCGGCCAGGCGGACGCTGCGGGTGTTGTGCAGGTGCAGCAGAGCGGCGGCCAGGCGGCCGGGATCATGACGGACCAGAGCCCCCCGCACCGTGGACACCGGTGCGCGCAGCAGCTCCACGCCCAGCTCTCCGCACCGCCCGTCGTCCACCTCCACCGGGCCAGCGCCCTCCTCGGCGTAGCGGCGAAGGACCGTCTCCGGCACCGGCGCACTGTTGACAAGGCACAGGTCGAAGAGCCCCGGCCCGCCGGCATGGGCAAACAGCGCCTCAATGTGGTCGGAGAGGGTATACCCCTCGGTCTCCCCCTCCTGGGTCATCACATTGGCCACATAGACCTTCAGACAGTCCACCGACCGGATGGCCTGAACCACTCCCTCCACCAGGAGATTTGGTATAATACTGGTGTAGAGGCTCCCCGGTCCCAGCACCAGCAGATCCGCGTGGTGGATCGCGTCCAGAGCCGCCGGAAGGGCCGCAGGCCGATCCGGCACCAGCCCCACCCGGCGGATGCGGCAGTCCTCCAGCTTCTTGGCGTAGAAGATCTTGGACTCCCCCACCACCGCAGCCCCGCTCTCCAGCTCCGCCCGGAGCTGGACATCGGCGGTGGTCACCGGCAGTACCCGGCCGGTAATGGCCAGCACCTGGCTCATCCGGGCCACCGCCATGTCAAAGGAGGGGGATATCCCGTTCATGGCCGCCAGGAACAGATTCCCAAAGCTCTGCCCGGCCAGGGTCCCCTCGGTAAAGCGATAGTGGAGGAGCTCACTCATCAGCGGCTCCACATTGGCCAGAGCCTCCATACAGTTTCGAATGTCTCCCGGCGGCGGCATCCCCAGCTCCTGACGCAGCACCCCGGACCCGCCCCCGTCGTCAGCCACCGTGACAATGGCGGTGATATTCTCGGTATAGGTTTTCAGCCCCCGCAGCATGGTACTAAGCCCCGTTCCCCCGCCAATGGCGACCAGATGAGGTCCCCGCCGCTGCTGCACCGCATCCAAACTCATAGCAATTCCTCAACCCCGGACGGGTTAATCTGCAAAATAAACCAACCGTGTCCCTGTGCCGCCGGCGGCGGCGTGGAAACGCCCTTGAAGAAACACGCCGCAAAAAGCGGGACCCATCTCTGCCGGAAACCGCGTTTTCGGCAAAATGCCTCCGCGGAACAAGCGTTGAGCAGCCCTTGGACCGCCCCCGCAGGGGCGGTCCAAGGGTGCGGCGCACAGCGCAGATCCCCTCGCCTGAAAATCCGACGCCAGCGTTTCACAGGTAAAATCCTATCTTGTCATGTCTCTGTGGTTTTCCGTCACCTGATACCCCAGGGCCCGGATAAAATCCACCAGCGCTCTGGTCACCGCCACAGAGCGGTGGTGCCCGCCGGTACAGCCCACCGCCACCACCAGCACCGCCTTCCCCTCCTCCTTGTAGTAGGGCAGGACGAAGCGCAGCAGCTCGCTGAGTTTGTCCATGAAGTCCCTGGTCTGGCGGAAGCCGAACACGTAGTCGTAGACCTCCCTGTCCAGCCCCGTCTTCTCCCGCAGCTCGTCAATGTAGTAGGGGTTCGGCATAAACCGCACATCAAACACCAGATCGGCCTCCAGAGGCAGGCCGTGTTTGAAGCCGAAGGACACCACATTCACCGTCATGTCCATCTTTACCGCGCTGCCGCCGAACAGCCTCGCCAGCTCCCCCCTGAGGCGGCTGGTGGAAAAGGTGGTGGAGTCGATGACAAAGTCCGCCCGCTCCCGCACCGGAGCCATCAGGGCAATCTCCCCCCTCACCGCCTCCTCAATCGAGCCGTAGTCGCCGTAGAGGGGGTGGCGCCGCCGGGTCTCCTTATACCGCTTAATCAGGGTGTCCACCGACGCCTCCAAAAACAGCAGCCGGCAGGTAATCGCCCCCTGGCGCAGGATATCCAGCACCCGGAAGAACTCCTGAAAGTCCTCCCCGGCCCGCACGTCATAGACCAGGGCCGCCCGGTCATAGCGTCCCTGCGCGCCGGCACAGAACTCAGCAAATTTCAGAATAATCCCGGCGGGCATATTGTCCACAATATAGTAGCCCATATCCTCCAAAAAGGAGGCCGCCTTGCTCTTTCCCCCGCCGGACAAGCCGGAGATAATCAAGATTTCCATACCATACACCCCCCTTTTCAAGTCAGGCGTCCAAAGCTGCGCGACCGCCTCCGATGACAGATTCGGCCTGAGAGGCGGGGCCGAAAAAGCCGTCCCCGCACCGCGGAAACACAGCCGCCGCCAAATCAGTTTCCATCTACCCGACGAAGCGGGCATACATGTATTCCGGCCCCCTAATTGACAATCCGCACTTCCGTCTCCAGCCTGACGCCCGTCTGCTCAAAGACCCGGCGCTGCACCTGCGCAATCAGCGCCGTCACATCGGCACAGGTGGCGCCGCCCCGGTTTACAATGAACCCGGCATGCTTCCCCGACACCTCCGCCCCGCCGACAGCCAGGCCCTTCAGACCGCACTGATCGATCAGCGTCCCGGCGTAATGGCCCTCAGGCCGCTTGAAGGTGCTGCCGGCACTGGGAAGCTCCAGCGGCTGGCTGGCTCTGCGGCGCCGGATCAGATCCTCCATCCCCCGGTGCAGCTCCTCCGGGACGCAGCTCTGCTCCAGACGCAGCACCGCCGAGAGAATCACACCCTCCCCGCCGGAAAAGCGGCTGCGGCGGTAGCCAAAATCCAGCTCCGGCCGACTGAGAACACATATACCTCTGCCCGGGAGCCAGGCGGTAACCGTCTCCACCACCTGGGCCATCTCCCCGCCGTAGGCCCCGGCGTTCATGAACACCGCTCCGCCCACCGTGCCGGGGATCCCGTGGGCAAACACCAGTCCCCCCAGGCCGTGATCCGCCGCGGCCACCGCTAAACGGGCCAGGCGCACCCCGGCCCCGGCGGCGGCAGTCCCCTCCGTCCCGTCCACCGCCAGGTGCTGGAGGGAGGCCGTGGCGATCACCAGCCGGTCCAGCCCCTCGTCGGACACCAGCAGGTTGGACCCGCCTCCCAGCAGCAGGAAGGGCCAGTGCCGCTCCTCCGCAAGCCGCAGCAGCAGCGCAGCCTCCTCCGGCGCGGAGGGCAGCGCCATCCGGCGGGCCGGCCCGCCGATACGGAAGGAGGTGTGGAGCGCCATGGGCTCCTCACAGCGCACCTCCAGCTGGGGCAGCTGTTCCCCTCTCACCCGGTCAAAGTCCTGATACCAGAGCATAGCGCCCCTCCTGTAGACAATTGTTGATCGCTTTACGCCTCGCTGAGCAGCGCCGCGCCAATCATCCCCGCGTCGTTGCCCAGACGCGCCTTGGCAATCAGCGTGTGGCAGTCTGACATCTGGTCGAAGCGCAACCGGGCCACCCGCTCCCGCAGGGGGCGGAGCAGATAGGCGTCGTCCTCGTTGCTGACGCCGCCGCCGATGCAGACTACATCCGGCTGAAGGAGGTTAATCAGGTTGGTCAATCCCTCTGCCAGATAGCCGATGTACAGCTCCACCACCTGCTTTCCGGCCTCGTCGCCCCGCTTGGCGGCCTCGAAAGCGGTGCGTCCCCCCACCTGCTCCAGATCGCCGGAGGCAATGGTCCACATAACGCTGTCCCGGTGCTCAGCCATCATCTCACGGGTCATCCGGATCAGCCCGCTGGCGGAGGCGTACCGCTCCCAGCAGCCCCGGCGGCCGCAGGTGCAGGGCACGCCGTCCTTCACAATAACCATATGCCCCCCCTCGCCGCCGCAGCCGTTGACGCCGCGGATAATTTTTCCATTCAGGATCAAGCCTGTCCCGATCCCTGTGCCCAGGGTCACCAGCACCAGGCTCTCCATCCCCTGGGCGGCAAAATTCTGGTACTCCCCCAGGGCGGCGCAGTCCGCGTCGTTGCCCAGATATACCGGCACATCCCACTTCTCCTGTATCAGTCCGGCAATGGGCAGATCCCGAATAGGGATATTCACCGTGCGCACCACGCTGCCCCTTTTGGCGTCCACCTGTCCGGGGAATCCCATGCCGATAGCGCCCACCTGCGCCCTCTCAATCCCGTTCTTCTCCACCAGGGCCAGGGCCAGCCCGGTCAGGTCCTCTGCGAACTTCTCCGGCGAAACCCACTTCAGCGGCATCTTCTCCGCCGCCGTCAGCGTCCCGGCGCCGTCCACCAGCCCCGCCTTAAGATTCGTCCCGCCCACGTCAATTCCTATCGTATACACAGTAAACCTCCATTCCGCAAACTTTTCACGTCCGCCTCCTCACCCCTGGAGGAAGCAACCGCTCCTTTACACCCAACTCCCGACAAAAATCTCAGCCCTGTCCCTGGTTCATCAGCGCGTCCGCCAACTGCTGGGCCGAGTTAAACCCGTAGCGCTTGTGCCGGTTATTCATCGCGGCCACCTCCACAATCGAGGCCAGATTTCGCCCGGGCCGCACGGGGATCAGCACCTTGGGCAGCTCTATCCCCAATACGTTCATGCTCAGCTCATCCAGACCGAAGCGGTCGTAGAACTTCCCTTCCACCCAGGGCTCCATCTCCACCACCAGGTCAATCTGGCTCTCCAGCTTCACCGCGCTCATGCCGAAGAGCTGCTGAAGGTCAATAATTCCAATTCCCCGCAGCTCGATATAGTGGCGGATCAGCTCCGGGGCCTTGCCGATAAGCTGATTGGAGACCCGCCGGATATCCACCGCGTCATCGGCCACCAGACGGTGCCCCCGCTTCACCAGCTCGATAGCGGTCTCGCTCTTGCCGATACCGCTGTCGCCGATAATCATAACCCCCTCGCCGTAGATATCCAGCAGCACGCCGTGGCGGGTCACCGTGGCAGCCAGCTCATGGTTGAGGTAGTCGATAACCTTGCTGGTAAAGACCACGGTGGTGTCGCTGGTGGAGAGCAGGGTCCTGCGGTACTTCCGGGCCATCTCCATGCACTCGGGGAAGCAGTCCAAATCCCGGGAGATCACCAGGGCCGGGATGTCGTAATCAAAGAGCCTGGCAAAGCTCTCCGCCCGGCGCTCGTGGGTCATGCCCTCCAGCATCTTGGTCTCCGCCATGCCGATAACCTGAAGCCGCCGGGGGTCAAAGTAGTCGAAGAACCCCACAAACTGGAGGCCCGGCCGGTTCACATCCTTGATGCCAATCTCCGCCTGCTCATAGTCCGCGCCGGATAAGAGCACCTTCAGCTGGAAGTGCTCCACCAGTTTTTTCAGCTTGATGGTCCCCTTGACTTCATCCATGACCATAGGAATATCCTCCCGCGTAACAGTATAGTAATCGCCAGCTCCGGCGAATATGCACAATGCAGCCAATATAGAGGGGTTCTACCGTAGAAATGAAGCCGAGACAGTACAGCAGGTCAATTCCCCTGTCTTCCCCGGAGGGCGTTTAAAAAGGAGTCAAATCAAAAAATAATAGCCGCCTCGCGGCTATTATACCGTATCTTCCATCCAATTACAAGTGTCAACGCCAATCTGAACGCCAATCCGAAATTGTAAGAAAAGGCCAAACAAATTTTGTCGTTCTTCGAGGGGGGGTAACGAAAATCAGGTGCATCCCTGCTCGAAAAGCAAGTTCACGATTCGCCTCTTTTGGCACATAAATTCCTTGCGCTCCTTCCGGCGGTAAGGCTCGCCCCGGATGTCCATGGGAAGATAGCTAATCTCGTCGCTGATGAGCATCTTGTACTTGGACAAGACCCTGCCCTTGCCCGGCAGGCGGTTCTTAAAATGTGCCTCCCGGAGCTGCTCGACGAGCTGGTGGCAGTTGACATCGCAGGTAGAGAAACGGTGCCGGACCGCCGCGAGGCCCAGGGCGGAGGCCAGATGGGTTTTGTCTACACCCACGCTTGGGCCGTCAGCTTCCCGGTTTTCATGGATGATGCGATGGTCTTTTGCGTGACCTCCTCCTGCAAGCGTCATACCCCCTTTGCCAGAAGTCGAAAAGGGCGGCTGCGGCGGAACCTTGTCGCCGCAAAGTCCATTCAGATCCGTTTCCGCCTGCGGCGAAAACCGCGCCCACTCCCCTGCTCCTCTCCCAACAAAATCATTTAATTTTGTTGGGTTCCCGTCAGCCCTCCGCCATATCGTGGGCGACGAGGGCAGTGTAGCAGCTTCCCATAGTGCTGGGGGCGTTGAACAGCACCGCCAGCAGGTATTTCTTGATGCTGCGGATTTTCGCGGTGTTCTCCCGCATACAGTCCATGACGAGCTCCATGTGGCCGCTTTCGTCCGTAGTCTGGTGGCGCTCAATGCACCCAGCCCGCTCCAATTCGTTGACAGCGGAACAAATAGCGTCCTTGCTCTCCCGGTTGATATAGCACAGGCCGGACAGAATGCAATCCCAATCTTCCGGGAGGCTAAGTATCCGCGGCAGCAGGCCCTTGGCTTTCAGGGACAGAACCTTGCCCCGCAGATGGTAGTTGCACATGACTGTGTACCACTTGTTCCTCTCCACGCGAAATACTGACATGGTTCTCCGCTCCTTTCGGTGTCCGGGCATGAAAAAACGCCGCAGACTTTGTCATACTCTGCGGCGTTGGCCTGTCCTTGCTCTATCCAGTTTTTGTGTTTCCACACTCCATGTCAATAACGACCGAAACGGTAATGCAGCCCGCAATGCGCTTATTGCGGAGTTTATCGCCCTCGGCATCGAGCACCACATGACAGGCAAAGTGCTGGAAACGCAGGATTTCTACGAGTTTTCTCTTTGCAGCAGCACAACCGTCTCCACATGCGCCGTTCTCGGGAACAGATCCACCGCCGCGGCTCGCTGCATGGCATAGCCGGCCGCCCGAAACCGCTGTACATCCCTGGCCAGGGTGGCGCAGTCGCAGGAGACGTACACCACCCGCTCGGGGGCGATCCGGGCGATGGCTTCGACGACCTCCTCGCCCAACCCCTTCCTCGGCGGGTCCACCACGACCACATGGGCGTGGAGACGCTCCGCGGCCAGCTTGGCCGCCACCTCCCCCGCGTCGCCCAGGAAGAATTCCGCGTTTGCAATTCCGTTGTCCGCGGCGTTTCGCCGGGCGTTGGCCACCGCCTCGGGGACGATTTCCGCCCCCAGCACCCGGCGGGCGTGAGGAGCCATGGTCAGCGTGATGGTGCCCGCGCCGCAGTAGAGCTCCAGCACCGTCTCCGTTCCCGCGAGGCCCGCGTACTCCAGGGCCTTGCCGTAGAGCCGCTCCGCCTGCGCCCGGTTCACCTGATAGAAGGCGGCGGGGGACAGGGCAAAGCGGTGGCCGCAGAGGGTGTCGGTGAGCTCCCCCGCCCCCCGGAGGGTGCGGTACTCCCGGCCCAGAATCACGTTGGTGTCGGCGGTGTTGACGTTCAGCACAACCCCCGCCAGGTTCGGACAGCACTTTTGCAGCATAGCCGCCAGCGCCTCCTCCTCCGGCAGGGCCTTGCCGTTGACCACCAGACAGACCAGGGCCTGCCCGGCGGCATTGGTGCGGATGTAGATGTGGCGGAGCAGGCCCCGGCGTGCGCCCTCGTCGTAGCCGGGGACGCGATACTGTTCCATATACCGTCCCACCGCAGCGGCGACGGCGTTGGCGGTTTCGCTCTGGAGCAGGCAGTCGGATATCGGGATCACCTGGTGGCTGCGGGCGCGGTAGAAGCCGATCTGTCCCGCCCCGTCCACGGGGAACTGGCTCTTGTTCCGGTAGCGCATGGTTTCCGCGCTGCCGATCATCTCCTCCAGCGCGATCTCTGTCCCGCCGATGCGCCGCAGGGCATCCTCCACCTTCTGCCGCTTGAAGCGCAGCTCCTCGTCATAGGACATATGACGCAGCTGGCAGCCGCCGCAGGCGGGAAAATGGGGACAGTCCGTCTCCCGCCGCTCCGGCGAGGGGGAGAGCACCTGCTCTGTTCTGGCAAAGGCAGCGCGCTTGAGCACCTTCAAAATCCGCACCGCGCAGACCTCCCCCCGGAGGGCCCCGTGGACAAACACCACCTGCCCCTCAATCCGGCAGACCCCCAACCCCTCGGAGGAGTAGCCGTCGATGGTAACGGTGTGTATCTGGTTTTTTTGCAGAGTTGGCATGAGGCAATTCCTTTTCCTTTTGTATTGTAATGCGTGTTTTTATATGAAATCTCCGGATTTATACCTGCTGATTTGTCAAGCAATCGGAGTTTTTCCCACATTTGATGACAAGTCTGCTCTCCAGCGGCGCGTGGAATGCCGCTCTGCCCCAGGGCACAATAACATGGTATAGGCTGCCGGCGAGATCAGAGAACGTAAAGGTACCAACATCTGTCTTTTCTTCTTCCCAGTCATCTGTGGGGTAGACATCAATCCTGTGTCTGCTCCATTCGCAGGTCTCGAGATCAAGCAGATTCAGCCCGCCAAATTGGTAATATATACCGCCGTCTGAATCTTTTTCCACGTTTTCTTTGTACCACATACCAGTGCGAAGGGTTTGAATCAAAATTGTTTCATCCCGCACAAAGCAGTAGCTGGCGTCCTCTCCATAGAGATATCCAGAATTATATACAGATGTGAACCGGCTGTTTTCTATTGTAAGCAGGCAGAACGCCTCCTCACTTTCGCCTGAAAAATAGGAAAAAACCAGATATCTTTCAGTGGGAGAAAGCCTTAGCGAACCGCCACCATAGCCGCCAGTGGGATAGGAAACCTCCCATCGGTCCTCTATTCTATCGTCGGAAATCAGCAGAAGCGTAATAGCATCCCCGTCCTCCAGAACAACTTTTCTTCCGTCCGATAAAACCACCGATTTTCTATATTCCATATACCCTCCCAATCTGAAACGAGGAACCATTTCCAAAGCCACGAAAAGCCCTCGGCAGAGTTTCGCGCCTGTGCCCTGAGCCGCCAAAGGCGGCGAGGAAATGCCCTTGGGGTGCAGGCGCGAAATAATTTGAAATCATTTTTGCCGGAAACCGCGTTTTCGGCAAAAATACTTTGCGCGGAGCGAGCGTCGCAGGACCCCGCCCCCGAGGGGGGCGGGGTCCAAGGCGCAGAGCGAAGCGAAACCCCTCAAATGAAATGGCACAGCCATTTCATTTGAATTTATTTTTCCCACTTGTCGATCAGCTGCTTGATCTGGTCGGCGAAGTTGCCCAGGTCCCGGTTGGCGCGGCCCTTGCTGCGCTCGATGACGGACTGGAGCAGCTTGCCCATGGCCACCAGACGCTGATAGGCGCTGGAGATCTTGGCGCCTGTCCGGTCGGGAGCGGGCTTCCGCTCGGGCAGGTAGCCGATCTGGGTGACCTTGCCGGTGACCAGATCCACCTCCTCGGTGTACTGGGGGGCGTGGGCGGAGAGGCCCAGCTTGCAGAGGCTCTCGGCAAAGTAGGGGGCCACCTCCCGGTCCCCGTGGACCACAAAGATATGTTTAGGACGCTCAAAGGACTGGGCCCACTGGATGAGGTGGTCCCGGTCGGCGTGGCTGGACAGGCCCTTGAAATTCACGATCTCCGCCTGGACGGCGATCTCCTCGCCGAAGAGATGGACGGAGGGGACGCCCTCCAGGAGGGCGCGGCCCAGCGTGCCCTCCCCCTGGTAGCCCACGAAGACCACCGTACACTCCGGACGCCAGAGGTTGTGCTTCAGGTGGTGGCGGATCCGCCCGGCGTCGCACATGCCGGAGGCGGAGAGGATCACCTTGGGGGTGCGGTCGGTGTTCAGAATCTTGGAGTCCTCCAGGGACTCGGTGATGTGGAGGCCGGGGAAGGTGAACATCCCCTGGTGGGTCTGGACCAGCTCCATGGCCTCATCGTCCAAATAGCCGGTGAGGTCCCCGGAGAAGATGGCGGTAGCCTTGCTGGCCAGGGGACTGTCGATGTAGACGGGGAAGTCGGGGACTGACTTCACCAGGTTCTCCTGCTTCATCCGGCGGATGAAGTAGAGCACCTCCTGGGTGCGCCCCACGGCAAAAGCGGGGATCACCACGGTGCCCCCCCGGCGGAGGGTCCGGTCGATGACCTGGGCCAGCTCGGCGGTGTAGCTCCACACCTCGGTGTGGTTGCGGTCGCCGTAGGTGCTCTCCATCACCACGTAGTCGGCCTTCTTCAATAGCACCGGCTCCCGGATGATGGGCTGGTTGCCGTTGCCGATATCGCCGGAGAAGACGATGATCCGGTGCTCCCCGTTCTCCTCCGCCTCGATGGTGATGGAGGCGGAGCCCAGGAGGTGGCCCGCGTCGGTGAAGGTGGCGGTGACCCCGTCCCACAGCGTCACCGTCTCGTTATATTCACAGGTGTCTATGTACTCCATCACCCGCATGGCGTCGGCCATGGTGTAGATGGGCTGGACCGGCCCCCGGCCGGCCCGCTGGTTCTTCTTGCTCTGGTACTCGGCGTCGGCCTCCTGGATGTGGGCGCTGTCGGAGAGCATGATCTCCAGCAGCTGCGCGGTGAGCCGGGTGGTGAGGACCCGGCCCTGGAACCCCTGGCGCACCAGCATGGGGATGCGGCCGGAGTGGTCGATATGGGCGTGGGTGACCAGGACGCAGTCGATGGTGTTGGCGGCAAAGGGGAGGTCGCTGTTGTCCAGCTCGTCCCGGCCCTGCTGCAAGCCGCAGTCCACCAGAAGCCGTTTGCCGTTCACCTCCAGGCAGTGACAGCTGCCGGTGACGCACTGGTCCGCTCCGAAGAAGCTCAGTTTCATCTGCCATACCTCCTGTCGTTGTAGGGGCCCCGGCACCCCGGATGGAGCAGAGGAATGCGGGGAGTGATAGGATGTTGTCATCCATTGTACCACAGCGTTGGGCGTTTTGCAATCATTTTCCTGCCGAAAAAGGTAAAAATTTGGAGAAAATGCCAATGAGGCAGCGCCCTGCGGGGGTGAGCGTCAGTGGCGCGCCGTCCGGTCAGGCGGGGAGCTCTCCTCCCGCCGCAAAAAGCGCGTCAGCACCGTGGCCGCTGTGGCGGCCATGACGAGTTCGGCGGCGAACTGAGCGTAGGCCAGACCGTACAGGGGAAAGAGGGCATTGAAAAGCCAGAGAAACGGGATCTCCAGCACAATCTTGCGCAGGATGGCGAAGAGGAGGGACTCCTTCCCCATGCCCACCGCCTGAAAGACGCCTACGCTGAGAAAATCTATACACAGCAGAGGGGCGGAGAGGGCCAGACCGCGGAGGAAGCGCATCCCGTAGGCCACTGTCTGGGCGTCGTCAATGAACAGTCCCACGAAGAAGCCGGGGAAGAGGAAGAGCAGCGCCGCCATAGCCGACAGAGCGATCAGATCCAGCCGGGCGGTGAAGCGAATGGCCTCCTTCATCCGGCGGATGTTCCGGCCGGCGTAGTTGTAGCTAATCAGCGGCATGACCCCCTGGGAGATCCCCAGGGCGATGTACATGGGCACCATGGCGATTCGGGAGCAGATGCCCATAGCGGCCAGCGCCTGGGCGGCGTAGGGGGCGGCCAGGTTGTTGAGCAGCGTGCTGCCGGTGACATTGAGCAGGTTCTGCACGGAGGCGGGCACCCCCACCGCGCAGACCCCGCCCGCGATGTCCTTGCGCAGCGTGAAGGCCCTGGGGGAGACGCAGACCAGGGTGGTCTTCCGCCGGAGGGCCAGATAGATCAGGAAGTAGGCCATGGCGCAGCAGTTGGAGAGGCAGGTGGCCATGGCGGCCCCCACGGAGCCCAGGTGCAGCCCCCAGGGCAGGATGAAAACCGGGTCGAGGAGAATATTCAAAAGGCACCCGCTCATGGTGCCGATGCTGGCGTGGAGGGCCGCCCCTTCGGAGCGGATCATATAGGCGATGACCACGTTCATGATCGCCGGCACCGCGCCCAGGGACACCGTCCAGTCGAGGTAGCCGTCGGTGCCCGCCCAGGTGGTGGGGTCCGCCCCCAGCAGCGTCAGCAGGGGGGAGCGGAACACCGTGCACAGCAGGGAGAAGAGGACGGCGGATAGGAGCGCGCCGTAGAACCCGAAGGCGGAGCTGCGGCGGAGGGTGTCGAAGTCCTTGCGGCCGTAGGCGCGGCTCATCATGCTGGAGCTGCCTACGCCGAAGAGGTTGTTGAAGGCGTTGAAGGCCAGCAGCACCGGCGCGGCCAGCGTGACGGCGGCGGTCTGAACGGGATCGTTGAGGAGGCCGACAAAGTAGGTGTCCGCCAGACTGTAGAGTACGGACACCAGGGAGCTGAGCACCGTGGGCACCGACAGCGAGGCCACGGCCCGGGGGATGGAGCAGCTCTCAAAGACGGCCTGCCGGCTCTCCTGAGGCGAGGGCATGGGGGATCACTCCTTTTGGGATGGAAGTAGGGACTGGAGTAGGGACTATTGTACCATGAAAGCGAAGCTGGAATGGTATAATGAGCCAATTTTTTCGGCTGCCCCGCAAGGGGCGAGAAAAATGGCTCAAATCAGAGTATAATAGCCGCCTTGCAGCTATTATACCAGAGCCGCCGCCCTTTTCCAAGTGCAATCCTGTATTCCGGCCGACCCGGGGGCGGGAGGAGCGCCGGTATAGTCGGTTAACTTGGAAAGCGGCGAAAAGGAGGCGGCAGAAAGTGGTGTACAGCGAGGTAAAGGACGCAGGCGGGCTGACCCCGCCGGGGCCGACTGCCCAGCCGTTGGAGGATCCGCCGCCTTGCGGATTGCGGGTACAACGAAGCTGCACACCATTTCCTTCGCCTTTCTTTGCTGCTTTTCAAGCTGTTCACCTGTAAACCCGATTTCTAAAGCATCGGAGGATTTTGCAGGTCGGAACAGACAGACCCCGCCATATCGGCGGCGTCTCAGACTGTCCAAAAAGACGGCAGAGCAGGCTGGCGGTAAGGAGGATAGTGTGAAAGGAACCCAAGAGCCACATAAGGTATGCGCATACGCGCAGGGAATGGGGAAAATGCGGCAAAAAAGAACGTGTGTTCTACGATCATTGAAAGATTATGTCCCGAAAAGGGGACAATTTCGGCAGAAATCCGGACAACAAGAAGAGGAATCACAGTTTTTCTGAGAGGGGGTGTGCTACAGTGAGGGAGCGAGAGAGACAACGGCGGCGGGAGCGGCAAGAGGCGTGGGACCGGAGGAACCTAAGAACAGTAAGTACCCACCTGACAAGGCAGGAGGCGGACGCGTTAGATGTCATCTGCTGCATCAACCGTGTGACCAAGTATGACCTGCTGCACGGGTTTCTGCTGGACTACCTGGAAAAGAACGGTGTGCCGGTACGGCGGTGGAAGAAGGAGGGGCAGCGGTAGAGTATCTGGCGGACCTCTATGCCGAGCAGGGGCTCCTCTGGAAC
>CANDEH010000036.1 GCA_947383645.1 uncultured Clostridia bacterium
GCGCGCTTTTGGTTACTTTTCCCGCGCGGGAAAAGTAACTCGCCCCGGGGGGCGACCCCCCCGTCCCCGCCGCGGGCCGCGGCGAATTCCCCCCCCCCCGCGCCGGGGCCGGCGCAACACCCCCTCCTCACTCAACAGTCAATCTCAAACCCATACCGTCCATCCCCGCTGAGATGAACGCCCCGAATCCTCCCCACGCTGTCCATCTCCAGAAAGCACAGCGCCACATACCGATCCGGCCCCCCCTGGGCCAGCACCAGGCACGCCTTCCCCCGGCCGTAGGGGAGCCCCTCCCCGCCCTCCGTCAGGTGGGCCGGGTAGGCGAAGTAGCAGCTCTCCTCCGTCAGCGCCGCCTCCACGTCCTTCAGCAGCGCTATCACCGCCTCCGCGCCCCGGACCTCCCCCTGAGCCCGGTCGGAGGTGTAGACGCACTCGCTGTGGAGGACGGGCCGCAGCCGGTCCGCGTCCCCTCTCTCAAAGAACCGCCGCAGCACCAGAAGATCGTGCTCCTCGTCGTACACAATCCCGCCGGCGTAGGCCCCCGCCGCCGCGTCGCCGCTGAGGACGCAGAGGGCGGAGACCAGAGACCCGGCCTTCACCAGATCCTTCTGCTCCCCGGCCACCAGCTCCGCCGTGTGGCACAGCTCCACATCCCCCAGGGCCGTCTCCACCGTGGCCCGAATAAAGGTGGTCATGGGCTCCATGCCCATGAAGGTCTCTCCCACCCGCACATCCTTCACCGTGCCGAAGAGCCGCACAAGGTTCCGATCCGCCTCCGGGACGCCCTCCCCGGCGTATCCCCAGGCGAAGAGGCCGCCCTTCTCCAGCGCCACGTCCTCCTCCGCCCGGAGGAGGTCCCCGGTCCCGGCGGCCATATAGGTGATCTCCCGGGGGAATCCCGCCATATTCAGCCCGATCTCCATCCCCGGCCGGCAGTCGGGGATCACGTCGGCATTGACCACCTCCACCACCGCCAGATCCCCGCGCCCCCCGGTGACCAGCAGCCGCCGGCTCAGGGCGTCGTACCCCTCCGGGGTCAGATCATCCGCCACCTCGCACTCCCACAGGCAGTCCGAGGCGGCGTGGGTGTCCATCCCCAGCAGCTCCGACTCCCCGGTGCCGCCGTCCTGCCGCAGCCGCACATTGACGATGGCGTCCCCCAGCCGGTCCCGGCAGTACTCCCCGCCGTAGCCGGGGATCCGCTGCCCCTCCACACTGGCCAAAGTGGCCAGCCGAAAGGCGTCCTCCGGCCGCGTCACCAGCTCACTGAGCCCGAAATTCTCGAAACAAAACGCCATAATAGAACTCCTCCTTTTTTAAAGAGGGGACTTCGTCCCCCCTTTAGATTCCCCCCACCAGTCTGCGGACTGGTGAGCGCGCCCCCGGCGCGCGGGTCGGGGTATTTTTCCGAAAAGCGCGGTTTCCGGAAAAATGATTTCAATTTTTTTGTTCGCCCTTGGGCGAACAAACCACGGGGGGCCTTGCCCCCCTTTGGATTCCCCAGCTGGGGCTATACGGGCAGGTCGTGCCGCTGTAAAAAGGTCAGCCGGTCCCAGTAGCCACGCTGAAAGCGGATTTTCCCGTCCACCACCTGGAAGAAGCCGCACCCCCGAAGCCCCAGGGGATCCCGCCACTCCAAAATGGCCCACTGTCCGTCCTCAAACAGGTTCTCCACCAGACAGACCATCTCCGCGGTGGAGAACTCCTGGACAAACATCTGCCGGATAGCCTCCCGGCCCACCACCGGCTCGTTGACCACCTGATGATTCACCGCATCCTCATGGTACAGCCCAGCAATAGCCTCCGCATCCCCGGCATTAAACGCCGCCACCCACCGCTCTACAACCTCTTTTGGCCTCATAGCTACCTCCTTTTTTTAAAGAGGGGACTTCGTCCCCCCTTTAGATTCCCCCTCACCAGTCTGCGGACTGGTGTCGCCGCCCAAGGCGGCTGGGTCGGGGTATTTTTCCGAGGAGCGCGGTCCCCGGAAAAATAATTTCAATTTTTTTGTTCGCCCTCCGGCGAACAAACCACGGGGGGCCTTGCCCCCCTTTGGATTCCCCCGCTGGGAGATCGCACCGCTGTACTCCATCGAAGCGCGCCCAAAAATCCCCCGCCGAATTTGCGGCCTCAGCCGCAAAGAGCCCCTCGGGAGAGTTTGCGCCCTCCGGGCGCAAAAGAACTAAAATCGTTTTTCCGGAAACCGCGTTTTCGGAAAAACACTCTGCGGGCCGCGCTCGGCCCGGACCTTTTTTTCGGGAATCGGCTCCGCCGCTTCCCGAAAAAAAGCCCCCCGTAAATCAAATCCTCGTTTGAAATCAAAGATTTCAAACGACAACCTTCTCCCCCTCGATTGAAGACCCAGCGAAGCGGTCTTCAATCGAAATAATAGTCCACCGCCACCCTATCCTCCCGGATAGCCTTGCACAGGGCGGAGACCTCCACATGCCGGGGGTCCTTCTTGTAGGACTCCAGGTCCTCCAGGCTCTCAAACTCCGACACCAGCACCGCGCTGTAGTTGCTTCCGCCGGCACAGTCCACGCCGATCTCCTGCCCCTTGATCTGGGGGATCACCCCGTAAAGCCCGCCCAGGCGGCGGAGGAATTCCTCCATCTCCCGCTCCGTGCCCTCCCGGAACTTCCACATGACAACGTGCTTAATCATAGCATACCCTCCTGTATCACATTTTGCAGCGGCCGCCGCCGACGGCGGCGAGCGAAATGGCTCAAATCAAGTTTTAGAAGCTGTACCAATGGCCGAAGCACGCTGTGGCTATTGGCACAGCTTCTTATTATTTCCGAATTCCATTCGGAAATAATAAGAACTCACTTCACCCCGGCGATCTGCCCAAACGCGGCCCCGGCCAGCACCGCGAACCGCTCCGGCAAATCTTCCGGCGATACCAGCGCCCGGCGGGGCAGGCAGTCCCCGAAGGGCGCGCCGTCCAGCCGGTAGAAGTCCACCCCCCGGACGGCGATCTCGTCGCAGCTGTACTCCGAGCCGCTCCAGGCTTGTTCAAACCAGATCCGGGCCCCGAAGCCGTGGAGGGGATCCAGCAGGTCCGAGCGGCAGTGGCTGGGCTGATGGGGCATGTCCATCCCCCACTTCCCAGAGGCGGTAAAAATGGTGATGTTCTTCGTCACCGTATCCGCAAAATCCCCGAAATCCGGGGTGCTCCGGGGCAGGGAGAGCTGCCGGATCACCGGCTTTGCCCCCGCCTCCTTCAACCGCTTCTTCCAGTGCTTCAGCTGTTCCTTTCCCAGCTCCGACGGGACTGCCAGCCCCACCCGGGCCTCCGCCGGCAGGTCTAATACCTCCCCATCCTCGCCCCAGGCCGCGCCCTGCTTGTCCAGCAAAAACGCCCGGACCAGCCGGTCCGCAACGTAGACGCCCCACAGCAGCCCCGTGAAGGTCTCCGCCTTTCCAGCCGCCGCCAGCGCGGCCCGCAGGGCGTCAAACCGCCACTGGTAGCCGCACACCAGCGCCCTTGTCAGCACCAGCCGCTGCTTTTTCGCCGTCTTGGGACTGTCCCAGTCCAGGACCGCCCCGCCGGGCAGCAGTCCCGCCGCCGTCAGCTCCTTCTCCAGCTCCCCCCGCACCCACAGCGGGTTCCGCTGCCGCTCCAAAATCTCCCGGTAGAACCCCGCCGCCTTTTTCAGCCGGTGCCCCCGCTCCAGGGGCGCGGTGTCTGTCCACCCGGCGTGGAGGTAGAGCAGCTCCCCCCAGGCCCGGGCCATGTCCAAAAAGTAGGAGGGGTGAAACTCCTCCCGGAACCACGTCCGATAGTTATCCGGGTCCAGCAGCCGCACCGCGGTCTCCCGGTCCCAACCGGCGGCCTCGGCGGCGCAGTCCGGGTCCACCGGGGCGAAGTAGGTGCTGTCCACCGACCCGGTGAGGTAGGAGAGCATCACGTCCAACGGCTCCCACCCCAGTGAATAGAGCACCTCCGCGCTCCCGGCATGGGACGCTCTCAGCCACTTCTCCCGCAGATTCAGCGCCTGGGAGAGCTGGCCGCACCGGGTCCGCCGGTAGTGGTACTTCTGGTTTTCCCAGAGCTGCCGGGCGGGTTCGCTGACCTCCCAGAACAGGGCGGAGTCCACGTCGCCGGGGTACTCCATGACCTGGATCCAGGGGCCCCTGGCCCCCTTTCGCTCCTTCTCCTCCACTTTCAAGAGGGCCTTGGGCAGAGTCCGCTCCAGCCGCTCCAGCGCCCCGTCGGGCAGGGTCCCGCCCTCGCCCAGGAGCACCGCCGCCCAGAGCCGCCCGGCCAGGTAGTCCCGCCGGCATTGTTCCCCCACCATCCCCCGGTACCGCGACCGGTCCAGGGCACAGAGCCGCCGGAGGAGGTGGGGCAGGTCCGTGATCTCCGGGGCGTAGAAGTTCTCCGCCCGCCTGGGGTAGCGCTCTCCCAGCAGTTCGGCGTGCCGCCGGACCAGGGCCAAAAGCGCCTCCTCGTCCATCCCCTCCGCCATCCGACGGGTGATGACCTCCTCCCGCTCCCTGTCGTCCACAGTCTCAGTCCTCCCCCAGGATGGCCCGCTCCAGGGCGGCCACGTCGTCCACCAGCGCGGCGGCCCCGGCCTCCTCCAGCACCTGCCGGGGGCGGAAGCCCCAGGTGACGGAGAGACAGGGGAGGCCCGCGTTCCGGGCGGTGGCGATGTCCACCTCCGAGTCCCCGATGTACACGGCCCCGGCCTTCTCCCGGCCCATCCGCTTGAGGGCCAGCTCCACGGTGTCCGGGGCGGGCTTCCGGGGCAGGCCGGCGATCTCCCCCACCGCCGCGTCCACGCCGCCGGGGAAGTAGCTCCCGCACAGGTCCCGCACCACGCTGTCCGCCTTGTTGGACACCACGCCCACCGCCACGCCGGCGGAGCGCAGATCCCGGAGCAGCTCCGGGATGCCTGGGTAGGGCCGGGTCTTCACCTGACTGTGATCGGAGTACCAGGCCTTCATGCTGGCGGTGCGCCGGTCGATCTCCTCGTCGCTCCGCCCGGCAGGCAGGGATCGGAGCATCAGGTTCCTGAGGCCGTTGCCCACGAAATTGGTAACCTCCTCCAAAGTCCGCAGGGGGTCCCCCTCCGCGGCCAGCTCGTGGTTCACCGCGTCCTTCAGATCCTCGATGGTGTCCAGCAGGGTGCCGTCCAGGTCGAACAGGGCTGTCTGATAGCTCATAGCGTTTCCTTCCTCCGTGCAACGCGCTATGGTTTTTTCCGCGTTTTCCGCGGTTTTTGCGCGTTTTTTTCCGTTTTTACAGTGGTTTTAAAGGGGCGTTTTTTCTGTATTGCAGTACAATCATACCATTTCGCCGCGGAAAGCCGGCCGGTCCGACCGGCCTCCGGGGGCGTGTTCCCCTCTCTGTCCGGCAAAACAGGTACGCACTTTTCCGGCAATATATCCACAATCTTCAATATGACTGCATCCCCCCGGCTCAGTACTCCCGGAGGACCAGATCGGTGGCGCCGGGGTTCAACCCGATGTCGATCCGCTTCACCTTGGGGTGGTTCCTGTACTCCCGCCGGATCATGTCCCGCAGGGCCGAGCCGCCGTGGTAGCCGTGGACCAGCTCCAGGCGGTAGGTGTCCCGCCGGGCCCGGCGCAGGGCCGCGTCGATGGCCGCCTGGGCCTGGCAGCAGTTCATGCCGTGGAGATCAATTGTCACCGTAGCCGCCCCCATATGCCGCCTCCCCTTTCCTCTGCTTGCCACATTGTACCACAAAGGTGCCGGACTTTCAACGGCGGCCGGAGGAAATCCCCGTGAAATCTGCCCTCCCGGGTGCGATTAATTTCAAACCAATACAAAAAATAGCACCAAAACTGCCGGACAGCGATTGGTATACTTGGGCACATGTCATCTTTACAAGTTTGGCGTTCTCCTATATAATGGAGGTACTTTTTGTGAGGTGTTCGTTCTATGAAAAACTGTACCTTGTGCTATATTGAAAACGAAAATCAGGAGTATTTGATGCTCCACCGGGTCAAAAAACTCCACGATGTGAATCAGGACAAGTGGATCGGCGTAGGCGGCAAGTTCGAGCGGGACGAGAGCCCCGACGAGTGCCTCTTGCGGGAGGTCTGGGAGGAGACCGGCCTGACGCTGACCAGCTACCGCTTCCGGGGCGTGGTCACCTTTGTGGCCGCCGGCTGGGAGACCGAGTACATGTACCTCTACACCGCCGACCGCTACATCGGCACACTGAAGGACTGCGACGAGGGGAATCTGGAGTGGGTGCCCAAGGAGAAGGTCTGCGACCTGCCGATCTGGGAGGGGGACAAGTTCTTCTTCCGCCTCATTGAGGAGGATCACCCCTTCTTCTCATTGAAACTGGTCTATGAGAACGACCGCCTCACCGGCGCGGCGCTGAACGGGGAGTTCGTCGAGATATAGGGCGAAGCCGCCGCGTTTTTCCGTCTCAAAGGAAGCGGTCCCGCCCCCTTTACGCCGCTGCCGGCTGCGCCCTTGGCAAAGCAGAAAAAGCGCCGGTCCGATTGCACAGTCGGACCGGCGCTTTTTTGCATGGAATCAGGTTTTATAGTCGGCAGAAAAGTGATGGGAAAAAGCAGGAAGAAACGAGGCAGACGCGCTGACGGCCGTCAAGGGCGACCGCTCTGCCGCCTTACGGATGGGACGTACCCCATGCAGCTGCACCTCTTTTTTCCGCCGGACTTTACAGGTTTTCATGTGCCTCGATGATAGGCGCTTTGGCGGACAGAAGGGGGCCACGACGCTCCCTCCCCCGCCGGGAGAGCTGTCCGCCGCAGGACCGACGGAGAGGGATGTCTCCGGAGCGGAAATCTTCTGCGCCCGCTTGGCGCTGCTACAGCTTCCGCAGCGTGTCCTGGAGGGCGGTTTTCAGGGTGGTGCCCTCGTCCTTCATCTTGATGACCCGGGCGGGGCAGCCGGCCACGACGGCGTTTGGCGGCACGTCCTCGATGACCACCGCGCCGGCGGCTACGACGGCGTTTTCGCCGATGCGCACGCCCTCGATGACCACGGCGTTGGCGCCGATGAGGACGTTGTCCTCCACGATCACCGGCGCGGCGCTGGCGGGCTCGATGACCCCCGCCAGGACCGCCCCGGCCCCCACGTGGCAGCGGGCCCCCACGGTGGCCCGGCCGCCTAAAACCGCGCCCATGTCGATCATGGTCCCCGGCCCCACCACCGCGCCGATGTTCAGGATGGCCCCCATCATAATCACCGCCGCCTCGCCGATGGTCACCTGCTCCCGGATAATGGCTCCCGGCTCGATGCGGGCGTTGACGCCCCTCAGATCCAGCAGGGGGATGGCGCTGTTGCGCCGGTCGTTCTCAATCTCCATCTCGGCGATGCTGCCGGCGTTGGCCTCCAAAATGGGCCCCAACTCCCGCCAGTCGCCGAAGACCACCTTGCTCCGGCCCTCACCGAACACCTTGGCGCTGCCGTAATCGATGGGGGCAAGCTCGTTGACGTACACCTTCACCGGCGTCTTTTTCTCCGCGTTGCCGATATAGGCGATGATCTCCTCCGCAGTCATCACAGCGCCTCACCTCCAAACAGCAGCTCCTGCAAATCGTAGCGCCCCCTGGGCATCTTCGAGAGCTTCCGGGCCATGTGCAGCGCGCCGTTGACAAAGATCTGCCGGGAGGTGGCCCGGTGGCGGATCTCAAAGATCTCGTCCACGCCGAAAAAGCTCACCGTGTGCTCCCCGGCCACCGTGCCGCCTCGAAGGGCGTGGATGCCGATCTCCTTCCCCTCCCGCTTGCCGCAGAGGCCCTCCCGGCCGTAGACGGGGGTCAGCTCCCCGGCGGGGTCGATGGCCTGGAGCAGCAGCTTGGCGGTGCCGCTGGGGGCGTCCACCTTCTGGTTGTGGTGGGTCTCCGTCATCTCGATGTCGAAGTCCGGCTTCAGCACGTCGCTGATCTGCCGCAGCACCCGGGCAAAGACGGCGATGCCCACGGAGTAGTTGGCGCTGTAGAGCACCGGGGCGAACTGCCCCAGGTCCGTGAGGATCTGCTGGTCCGCCTCCGACAGCCCGGTGGTGCCGGAGAGGTAGGGGGTGCCGGTGCGCCGGACATAGTCCGCGGCGGCGGGAAGGACGGCGGGGCTGGAGAAGTCCATCGCCACATCCGCCGCCGGCAGAGTAGCGAGGTCGCCCAGGTTGGTGATATCCACCGCCCCCGCAATGCGGTCCCCGGCGGCCAGGGCGGTCTGCTCGATGAGCTGCCCCATGCGGCCGTGGCCGATCAGTAAAATATCCATAGAAGCCTCCTGTTATCTGTATATAGATATGAACAAAGCCCCGTTATAGAAGCGCCCAAAAGCCCTCGGCAGAGTTTCGCGCCCGGGGCGCGAAATAAATTGCAATCATTTTTGCCGGAAACCGCGTTCTCGGCAAAAATACCTCTCGCGGAGCGGAGTGTGCGAGTCCTCCGCCTCAGCGGAGGGCGAGTGCATGGAGCGCAGCGCAACCCCCCTCGCTTGAAATCCGCGGATTTCAAGCGACTCAAAAAAATGCCTGCATTTTTTTGATTTAAAGCACCATCAGCAGCGTCCCCGCGCCAATCAGCACGCACCCGGCGATGACCCTGGGCGTGGGTGTCTCGTGGAGGAGCCAAAAGGCCAGCATTAGCGTGATTACCACGCTGAGCTTGTCGATGGGCACCACCTTGGACGCCTGTCCCAGCTGCAAGGCCCGGTAGTAGCACAGCCAGGACCCCCCGGTGGCCAGACCCGAGAGCACCAGAAACAGCCAGCTCCGCCGGGAGATGGCGGCCAGGCCGCCCTGGGCCCCGGTGAGCAGCACCATGGCCCAGGCCATCACCAGCACCACGCCGGTGCGGATGGCCGTGGCCAGGTGGGAGTTCACCCCCTCAATGCCCATCTTGGCCAGAATGGAGGTCAGCGCGGCGAACACCGCCGAGCCCAGCGCCAGAACCAGCCACATACCTCTCGCCTCCTCGGTTTCTCAGGTGTCAGGCCCCCATGAGCCCCGCGTCGCGCAGCAGACCGGCCAGAGCCGTCTGGTGGGCCTCCGTCATCTCGCACAGGGGCAGGCGGAAGGGGCCCATGCCCATGCCCATCAGATTCATGGCGGTCTTCACGGGGATGGGATTCACCTCCATGAAGAGGCCGTTGGCCAGGGGCAGATACCGCACGGCGGTCTCCAGGGCCCTCTGCCGCTCCCCGTTCAGGTAGTCCATCACCATCTCGTGGCACACACGGGGCATGACGTTGGCCCACACGGAGATGACGCCGCTGCCGCCGGCGGCCAGGAGGGGCAAAGTGATGTCGTCGTTGCCGCTCCAGAGGGCGAAGTTCTCATTCACGCAGTGGGCGATCTTCATGGCGTAGGACATGTCCCCGCTGGCCTCCTTAATGCCGGCGATGTTGGGGTGGACGCTGAGCCGCTCCACCACCTCCACCGGAATGGAGCACCCGGTGCGGCCGGGGACGTTGTAGAGGAGGGCCGGCAGGTCCACCGTGTCGGCCACGGCGGAGAAGTGGCGGACCATCCCCTCCACGTTGGCCTTGTTGTAGTAGGGGGAGATTAAAAGCAGCGCGTCGGCCCCCAGGCGCTGGGCCCGCTGGCTCTTCTCCACCATGGTCTGGGTGCAGTTGGAGCCGGTGCCGGCGATGACGGGCACCCGGCCCGCCGCCGTCTCGATGACGGTGCGGAGGACGGCGTCGTCCTCCTCGTGGGTCATGGTGGCGGACTCCCCGGTGGTGCCCAGGGCCAGGATGGCGTCGGTGCCCTCGGCGATGTGCCAGTTCACCAACTCCTTAATCTTCTCGAAGTTCACCGAGCCGTCGGCGTGGAAGGGGGTAACGAGGGCGACAATGGATCCGTGCAGTCCCTGAATCGTCATGGTAGTATTCCTCCTGTTGTGAGATTAAATTCGTGGAACCCGTTTTCCGGGCCGGCAGGAGGGCCCGGACATACAAAGAGAGCCAGCAGAGGCCCCTCTACTGACTCGACAAACCCATCGCGCAGGGACAGTCTCCCCGCGCCGTATCGTGAAAGTAGATAGCTCAACTGCGGGGAGTTCCCCGCAGACAGTGGCGGAGATGTTCTCCCCGTCCCCACCCCGCACCCATACCTGTGTACGGAGTTCGGCGGAATTGCTGCCGCTGCGATCATAGCCCGTCGGCTCCCGCAGCTTGGTCGTTTCCGCGCCTCTATCCTGCTTATTTAACAGACTACCATAGATTCCGCCCCGCCGCAACAGGGCAATTTGCAAGAAATTTGTTTATAGTGCAGGTCAATATTGGACCAAAATCATCAAAATAGACAAAATCCGCCCCGCTTACCTCCCGCACGGACGGCGGCAAGCGCCGGCGATTTCCCAAATCACGGCTTGAAGCGGAAAGCGCCTCATGATATAATCGGAGCGGAAAACCGGTGTTTGAGGGAAGAGACACGATGAAATACCTGATAGATCTTATAGCATTGACGCTCCTATACGCCTTTTACTTCTCCAAAAAGTGGAAAAGGCGGGGAAGAGATGTGTTGTTTTTCAACACGCTCATGTATGTGTATCTCTCCTCTGTGCTCTTTTTCACTCTGATGCCCATCATAGCAAAGCTCCCGTTTATTTTGAATCACCCCTACACGCCTATGAATATGGTTCCGTTTGTAGACGTGCTGCTGGGCAGGGGAGATTTTCTCCGGCAGGTGGTGCTGAATGTCATTATGACCATCCCGTTTGGCTTTCTGTATCCTCTGACCCGGGACCGAAATCCGGGGCTTTTCAAGACGGTATCCTGCTGCTTTCTGCTGAGCCTGGGCATTGAATTACTCCAGCCGCTGATTGACGGCTGCCGCTCGGCGGACATTACAGACTTAATCACGAATGCAGCCGGCGGCGTGATAGGATATGGCTTTTATATCCTGTTTAAGCCGGTTACAGGCTGGATTTCAGAGCAACTGAGAGAGAATGATTGAGAATCCAAGACTTCCGCTTTGTCAGACAGTTATTTCGGCAAAAAGAGGAGGGAGAACCATGGAAAATCAACTGAGAGAGGACCGGCGGGCCCTGCACCGGATTCCCGAGCTGGACCGGGACCTGCCGGAGACCCTTCGCTACGTCCGCCGGGCGTTGGAGGGCCTCCGCTGCGAGATCACGTCCCCCTGCGAGGGGGCGCTGTGCGCGTACTTTGACCGGGGGAGGCCGTCCACGGCGGCCTTCCGGGCGGACATGGACGCCCTGCCCATTGAGGAGGCGGGGGCCGCCCCCTACCGCTCCCGCCACCCGGGGCGGATGCACGCCTGCGGCCACGACGGCCACACCGCCATGCTCCTGGAGCTGGCCCGCCGGGTGGACGCCCGCAGGGACCTGCCCCGGAACGTGCTGCTGATCTTCCAGCCGGCGGAGGAGACCACCGGCGGGGCGGAGTCCATCTGCGACAGCGGCGTGCTGGAGCGGACCGGTGCGGTACGGATCTTCGGCCTCCACCTGTGGCCGGGCCTGCCGGCGGGGACCCTCTGGACCCGTCCAGGTCCGCTGATGGCCAAGAACAGCGAGGTCACCTTGGAGGTTGCAGGGCGGAGCGTCCATATCACAAAGGCGGATCAGGGGGCGGACGCCCTGTGGGCCGGCACGGAGCTGGTGCGGCGGATCTACGCCATGGCGGAGAAGGAGATACCGGCGGATGAACGCCGGGTCCTCCGCTTCGGCCACATGACCAGCGGCGACGTCCGCAACGCCCTCAGCGCCCGCACGGTGCTGGAGGGGACCCTGCGGGTGTTCTCCATGGAGACCTTTTCCCTCCTTCGCCGCCGGATGGAGGAGATCGCCGGGGAGGTGGCGACGGAGACCGGCTGCACCGTGGATCTGCGCCTCAGCCGGGGCTACCCGGCGGTGTGCAACGACGCCGGCCTGGTCCGGGCCATCCGGGATGCTCTGGGCGAGGAGGGGCCGGGGCTTCTGGACGCGCCGGAGCTGACGGCGGAGGACTTCTCCTTCTATCAGCAGCGCCTGCCGGGGGTATTCTGCTTTTTGGGCGTGGGGGACACGCCCCCCCTCCACGCCGCCGACTTCGACTTCGACGAGGCGGTGCTGCGGCGGGGCGTGGATTTTTACGAGAAGCTGCTGTATCTGCCATAGCGTCAAAGCCCGGATGAAAAGACGAAAAAATCTTGAAAATTCTCCTGACTACAGAGAAAGGCGGAAAAACACCATGTGGCTGCACACTGTGAATTCTCCCATCGGCGCGCTGTATCTCACCGGAGAGGGGGAGGCTGTCACCGGCCTCTATTTCCGGCAGCCTGCGGGGTCCTTCGATCCCCCCGGCGACCTCGGCCGGGAGGCGGAGGCGCAGCTGAGGGCCTACTTCGCCGGAGAGCGCCGGAACTTCGACCTCCCCCTCCGCCCGGAGGGTACGGACTTCCAGAAGGCGGTGTGGCAGGCTCTCCGGACCATCCCCTACGGCGAGACCCGCAGCTATGGCCAGATTGCGGCCGGGATCGGCCGTCCCAGGGCCTGCCGGGCGGTGGGGATGGCCAACCACCGCAACCCCATCTCGATTCTGATCCCCTGCCACCGGGTGGTGGGCAGCGACGGCTGTCTCACCGGATACGGCGGCGGACTGGAGCGGAAGGCGGCCCTTCTGGCGCTGGAGAGAGGGGAAGGCGTAAGCGCCCGTTGGGCGCCCCGCGCTCCGCGGGCCCTTGACAGCGGGGAAGAGCTGGGGTACAATGAAAGATAGATTATTGTCGATAGGAGGGCGATACCATGAAGCTGGCAGAGGCGTCCGCGATTTGCAGGGTGCTCAGCGATCCCCACCGGCTGGTGATTTTGGAGCGGCTGATGGAGCGGGAGCAGTGCGGCAGCGAGCTGCTGAAAAATTTCACCTTCAGCCAGCCCACGCTGTCCCACCACATGAAGATCATGGTGGAGGGCGGCCTGGTCACCGAGCGCAGGGAGGGCAAGCGCACCTACTACGGCGCAAACCGCCGGACCTGGGACGAGTTTATGCTGGTGCTGGACGGTCTCAGCAGCGAGACCTACTGGGGCAACGAAGAAGGGGAGGCGTGATGGTTTCACGCCTCCGCTACAGCTTGTCAAAAAACCTACATGGTTTTTTGACAAGCTGTAGCAAATTGCGGCCGATGGCCGCAATTTGTCGCTGCGGCGGGCTGATCTAACGCGAAAGGAACCCCTCTTGGGTTCCTTTCACACTATCCTCCTTACCGCCATCCTGCTCTGCCGTCTTTTTTGACAGTCTGAAACACCGTGCCATAGCCTGTAGCACAGTGTCTCAGCTTGCCGAAAAAACCGTTGGGTTTTTCGACAAGCTGAGCGGAGGCGTGATGGTTTCACGCCTCCGCTTCTTGTCAGGCCGTGCGGGAGTATTCCCCGCACAGCTGGCTATTCCGCTTTTTCCGGAAGGCGGTAGGCCCCCAGGTACTTCTCGAACAGGGCCTCCTTCTGCCGGCACAGCTCGGCGCAGAAGCCGTCGTAGGCCCCCAGAAAATCCTCGGCCTCCCGGGTGAGAGAGGCGCCGCCGCCGTGGCGGCCGCCGGTGGCGGTGCGGAGCAGAGGGAAGCCCAGCCGCTCCTCCGCCTCCCGGATGGTGTTCCAGGCCCGGGAGTAGGTCATGTCCAGAGACGCGCAGGCCGCCCGCAGGGAGTGGAGGGCCCTGATCCTGTGCAGCAGCGCCCCCAGACCGGGGCCCTGGCGCTTCTCCCCGGCGAAGAGCCGGAGATCCAGGTCGATGTGCAGCTTCTCCTCCATGACCCCTTACGCCTTCAGGCTCTCGGCCCAGGCGGCGTACTTGACCACCTTGGCCTCCGCCTCTTCCCGGGAGGCGCCGTTGGCCAGGATGTAGACCTTCACCTTGGGCTCGGTGCCGGAGGGGCGGACGATGAGGCTGGTGCCGTCGGCCATCTCGTAGCGCAGCACGTTGGACCCGGAGAGCTCCATTTCGGACTTTTTGCCGCACTCCACGCAGACCACGCTGCCGTCCTGGTAGTCCTTCTGCTCCTTCACCGCCACGCCGGCGATCTCCACCGGGGGCTGGGTGCGGAGGTTTGCCATCAGCTCGGCCATCTTCTTCAGGCCGTCCAGGCCGGGCATCACCAGGTTCATGGTGCGCTCGCTGTAGAAGCCGTACTTCTCGTAGAGGGCCAGAAGGGCGTCGTAGAGGGTCATGTTCTGGCCGGCGTACCAGGCGGCCATCTCCGTCAGGGCCACGGCGGCGGTGACGGCGTCCTTGTCCCGGACGTAGCTGCCCAGCATGTAGCCGTAGCTCTCCTCGTAGGACATAATCACATTGCCCTGGCCGCTGCTCTCCAGCTGGTCCTTCTTCTGGGCCAGGAACTTGAAGCCGGTGAACGTATCGAAACACTTCAATCCGTTGACCTCGGCCACCTTGCGGGCCATCTCCGTGGTGACGATGGTCTTCAGGGCCACGGGGTTGGCCGGCAGCCTGCCGGTGCGCTTCATGGCGCCGATCAGGTAGTCCAGGAGCAGCACGCCGGTCTGGTTGCCGGTGAGGACCTTGAACTCGCCGTCCCCGGTGTTCACCATGATGCCCACCCGGTCGGCGTCTGGGTCGGAGCCCAGGATGAAGTCGGCCCCCTCGCGCTTGGCGATGTCCACCGCCAAGTAGAAGCCCTCCGGGTTCTCCGGGTTGGGGGAGGCCACCGTGGGGAAGTCGCCGGAGAGAACCATCTGCTCCGGAACACAGATCACGTGCTTCATGCCCAGGCGCTTCAATGCCTCGGGGATCAGCTTGTAGCCGGTGCCGTGGAAGGGGGTGTAGACCATCTTGAAGGTGTCCGCCACCTTCTCCACCGCCGCCTTGTCGTTGACCTGGGCCATCACGTTGGCGAGAAACTTCTCATCGGTCTCCTCGCCCATCATGGTGATGGGGGCGGGGGCGTCGCAGGTCAGCCTGGGGCCGGTGAGGACATCCGTCTCCCCCATGATCTTGGCCACCTGGTCCGCGTGCTGGGGGGGCAGCTGGGCGCCGTCCTCCCAGTAGACCTTGTAACCGTTGTATTCCTTGGGGTTGTGGCTGGCGGTGACGTTGATACCGGCAATGCAGCCGTACTCCCGGATGGCGAAGGACAGCTCTGGGGTGGGGCGAAGGGACTCGAACAGCCGCACGGGGATGCCGTTGCAGGAGAGGACCTGGGCGGCGGCCCGGGCGAACTCATCGGAGTGGTTGCGGCAGTCGTAGCACACCGCCACCCCTCTGGCCACCGCCTGGGGGCCCTCGGCCAGGATCACCTGGGCAAAGGCCTGGGTGGCGTGGCGCACGGTGTAGATGTTCATGCGGTAGGTGCCCATGCCCATGGTCCCCCGCAGTCCGGCGGTGCCGAAGGACAGCTGGGCGAAGAACCGGGACTCGATCTCCTTCTCATCCCCACGGATGGCCTGGAGCTCGGCCTTCTCCGCCTCCGTCAGCACATCGCTGCTCAGCCACTTCTGGTACTCCTTCATGTAGTCCATATCATCATTCCTCCTTGACAGATTTGGGGAAATTGTGCCCGAAAATACAGGATATATTGATTATTGTAAATGGGTTATGGACAGGGGGAGAAGGTCTCCTCCACATCGTAGCCGTCGCTGTCGGAGAAGTGCCACCACTCCTTCTGGTAGGGGCAAAAGCCGGCGGCCTCCATGGCCTCCGCCAGCAGGCGGGCGTGGGCGGCGGCGCTCTCGGGTACGCCGCCGCAGTCCCGGTGGGCCAGGGGGGTGAAGTCGTCAAAGTCCGTGGGCATCTCCACCGGCTCCCCCGCCGCGGTCACAAGGGTGGCGTCCACAGTGTTCCCCCGGCTGTGGGAGGAGAAGCCCCGGTTGGGGTCCGACACATAGCCGCCGTCGGGGCAGGCCTCCCACAGGACGAACTGGGCGGAGACCGGACGGAAGGCGTCCCAGAGCAGCAGCCCGTAGCCCTGCTCCTCCAGGGCCGCCTGGACGGTCCGCAGCTTTTTCACCGTGCCATAGCGCAGGTAGGCGTCGGAAAACTCATAGATCGCCCCGCCGGTGAAGTTATTCTCCCCGGCGTAGCGGAGGTCAATCAGAATATCGGGAATGTAGTCCGCCACCCGGACAAAATCCGTATCCGCCGGCTCCACGACAGGCTCGGCCGGCTCCGGATCCGGCGCGGGTAGGGGCTCCGGGTCCGGCGGGAGGAGGGTGTCGGGCGTCTCCGACCGCTGTCCCGCCGCCGGGGCCTCCCCCGGGGCCTGACAGGCGGTGAGGAGGAGCAGCAGGGTAAAAAACAGGGCAGCTCTACGCATAGATATCTATCAATTCAAAAGGCGGCCTGTACCAGAATCATGTAGACCACCGTGCTCACCCCCACGCTCAGCAGGGTGTTCCGCCGCCAGACGTGGAGAAGAACCGCCAGGGCCACGCCAATCAGCTCCGGGAGACCGTGGGGCCAGAGGGCGGGGGTGACGCCCCGCAGGCAGTAGACCACCAGCATTCCCATGATGGCGCAGGGGAGCACACGGCCCAGGTAGAGGACGGCCCGGGGCGGCTGCCGCTTCCCGCCGAAGATCAGGAAGGGCAGCACGCGGGTGAGGGCGGTCATGGCCGCCACCGTCAGGATCAGCAGGAGGGAGTGTGTTGTGTTCATACCGCGCCCTCCTCCCCCATGTGGGGCCGCAGGAGCATCAGCAGGGCAGCAATGCCGGCCATGGCGGGGATCAGGAACCTCTCCGGCCCAAAACACAGCAGGGAGAGCACCGACACCCCCACGCCGATGAGAGCGGGCAGGTGGTTCTTCCGGCTGAGCCACTGGTCGGTAAAGATCACCACGAACAGCGCCGTCATGGCGAAGTCCACACCGGCGGTGTCAAAGGGCAGCGCCTGTCCCAAGAGGCCGCCCAGGGCGCCGCCGACCACCCAGTAGAGCTGATTGAGCAGGGAGATCCACAGATAGAACGCCTCCGGCTCCACGTCCTCCGGGGGCTGGGCGGTGCAGAGGAGGGAGTAGGTCTCGTCGGTGAGGGTGTGGATGAGGCAGAGCTTTTTTATTCCCCGCACCGGGCGGTATTTCTCCAGCATGGAGAGGCCGTAGAACAGGTGGCGGGCGTTGACCATCAGGGTCATCAGCCCCGCGGAGAGGAGGGCGGCCCCGCTGGAGAGCAGGTCCACCGCCACATACTGCATGGACCCGGCGTAGATGGTGGTGCTCATAAAGATAGCCCACAGGAAGGAGTACCCCCGGCTCTGGAGCAAAAGGCCATACCCGGCGCCCAGGACCAGGTAGCCGGCCATCACAGGGATTGTGCGGGGAAAGGCCGCTCGAAAGGCGCGTCTGTTCACGTTGGAAAGTCCTCTTTCTACGGTGGAATAGTAAACCTATTTTACCAAGAATCCTCCGTCAGTTCAAGGGTGAATTGTGGACGGGCTCCCAAAGAGCTAAAAAAACCACAACCTGTTGTATCCCACACCCTCCATTCCAAACTATCTCCTATCTCATATCTCCTATCTCCTATCTCACTTGTGGTACTTCCCCCCCTCGTTGATCTTCGCCCCCCGGTAGATCTGCTCTAAAAGCATCACCCGGGCCAGGTGGTGGGGGAAGGTCATGGGGGACATGCTCAGACGCACCTGGGCGTCGCTTTTCAGCGCCTCGTCCAGGCCAAAGCTGCCGCCGATGAGGAAGGTCAGACACTTCTCCCGGCTACAGGCCAGGTCGGGGAACATTTGGGCCATCTCCTCGCTGGAGCGGAGACGGCCCTCCACGCACAGGGCCACCACCCGGGAGGCGGGGGGAATTTTGGCCCGGATGGCCGCCGCCTCCCGGCTGAGGGCGGCGTCAATCTGGGCCCGGGAGGGGTTCTGGGGCAGCTTCTCCTCCGGCAGCTCGACGATGGTCAGCCGGCAGTAGGGGGCCAGACGCTTGGCGTACTCGGCGCAGGCCTCCTGATAGAACCGCTCCTTCAATTTTCCCACGCAGATCAGGCAGATTTTCAGCATCGGACCACCCCCCTGGGCGCGGTGTCGATCACCGGGCCCGGCTCCCCCCAGGGGGCGGCGGAGAGGGACCCGGCGTAATTTACGGCGGAGAGAGCGGCGGACACGGCGTTCAGGGCCATTTGGGGGGTGTTGTTCTCCCGGCTCAGGTGGGCCAGGAGGATCGCCCCGGTCCCCGCCTGGGCCGCCCTCCGGGCAAAGCCGGCGGCGGCGTCATTGCTCAGATGCCCCCGGGGGCCCAGCACCCGCTGCTTCAGGTAGTAGGGGTAGGGCCCGGCGCGGAGGGTCTCGACGTCGTGGTTGGCCTCCAGCACCAGCAGGTCCACCCCCAGCAGGACCTCCGCGGCCTCGGGAACCACGCCGGTATCGGTGAGGCAGCCCAGGCTCTCCCCGGCGGCGTCGATGCGATAGCCCGTGCTGCCGGGGCTGTCGTGGCTGGTGGGCACGGAGGTGACGCGGCATCCCCCCACCTCCGCCTGACCGCCCAGGGGGAAGGGACGGAGCCGCCCCTCCGCCCCGGCCAGCCGGTAGCACAGCTGCCGTCCGGTCTCCTCGCTGCAGTGGATGGGGGCGGCGCAGTGTTTGAGCAGCGTGGCCAGACCGGCGATGTGGTCGGTGTGGGTGTGCGTAATCAGCACGGCGGCCAGGTCGTCCAGAGACAGTCCCTGCCGCCGCAGAGCGGCCTGAATACGCCGGCAGCTGATCCCGGCGTCAATCAAAATATGGGTCCCCCCGCAGGAGAGCAGAGCGGCATTCCCCGCAGAGGAGCTGGCAAAGGTCTGAAAGCGCATAACAGGCCGCCTTTCTTATGTAGTCAAACAAGGAAATCAAGCAAAAAACAGGGTAAAATACCCTGTTTTTTTACAAAAGCCCTCGGCAGAGTTTCGCGCCCGCAGGCGCGAAATAAAATGAAATCATTTTTTCCGGAAACCGCGTTTTCGGAAAAAATACTTCTCAGCCGACAAGCGTGCGAGTCCTCCGCGCCAGCGGAGGGCGAGTGCGACGCAGGCGGCTGCTACCCCTTCGTTTGAAAGCCCAGCGTCAGCGGGTTTCAAACGAGCGCGTCAGCGCAGAGAAACCGCGTTTTCGGAAAAAATACTTCTCAGCCGACAAGCGTGCGAGTCCTCCGCGCCAGCGGGGGGCGAGTGCGACGCAGGCGGCTGCCCCCGTCTGAAATGGCTGCGCCATTTCAGACGGCGTAATTCCTCTCGTTTGAAAGCCCAGCGAAGCGGGTTTCAAACGAAATGAATTTATCCCGCCGAGATCAGAATATTGTCCGAATCCTCCACCTCCACCGAGGAGATATTGCCGCCCAGCTTGCGGAACTTCTCCACCACGCTCTCGTAGCCCCGCTCGATATAGTGGACGCCGGTGATCTCGCTGGTGCCGTAGGCGGCCAGGGCGGCGATAATCATGGCGGCACCAGCCCGCAGGTCGCAGGCCTGGATTTGAGCCCCAGTGAGGTGCTCCACCCCCTCGATGATGGCCAGGTTGTCGTTGACCTGGATCTGGGCCCCCATGCGCTTGAACTCGTCCACGTAGCGGAAGCGGCTGGACCAGACGCTGTCGGTGATGATGCTGGTGCCGCGGGCCATGCAGAGGGCCGCGGCCAGCTGGGGCTGCATGTCCGTGGGGAAGCCGGGGTAAGGCATGGTCTTCACGTTGGCCTTGGTGAGAGGGCCGATCCGCCGGACCAGGAGACTGTCGTCAATCTCGTCCACCTCCACGCCCATCTCCAGGAGTTTGGCGGTGATGCAGTCCATGTGCTTGGGGATGATGTTGCAGACCTTCACCTGACCGCCGCAGGCGGCCACGGCGGCCATGTAGGTGCCCGCCTCGATCTGGTCGGGAATGATGGAGTAGGTGCCGCCGTGGAGGCGCTCCACGCCGCGGACCTTGATTACGTCGGTGCCGGCGCCCTTGATGTTGGCCCCCATGGAGTTGAGGAAGTTGGCCACGTCCACGATGTGGGGCTCCTTGGCCACGTTCTCCATCACGGTGAGTCCGTCGGCCAGGGCGGCGGCCAGCATGATGTTGATGGTGGCCCCCACGCTGACCTTGTCGAAGAAGATGGAGGCCCCGCTCAGCCGCCCGTGGGCGGTGCCGGCGTTGATGAAGCCCCCCTGAACGGAGACCTCGGCGCCCAGAGCCTTAAAGCCCTTCAGGTGCTGGTCGATGGGCCGGGTGCCGCCGAAGTCACAGCCGCCGGGGAGGGCCACATCCGCCCTGGCAAAGCGCCCTAAGAGCGCGCCGATCATGTAGTAGGAGGCCCGGCAGCGGCGGGCGGAGTCGTAGGGAACCTGCCCGTTGCGGATGCCGGTGCAGTCGATCTCCACGGTGCTGCGGTTGACGGCGCGGACGCTGGCGCCCAGATCCTGCAAAATGGAGAGCAGGAGGGTCACATCGCTGATCTGAGGGATGTTTTCAATGCGGCACACGCCGTCTACCATCAAGGCCGCGGGAATAATGGCCACAGCGGCATTCTTGGCGCCGCTGATATGGACCTCGCCAAAGAGGGGATTTCCGCCCTCCACAATATACTTTGTCAAAAGAACACTCTCCTTATATCACACAGGACCCAGGCTGCCATCAGACAGTGTGCCCTGAGAACACAGCTTCATACATGGGAACTGAAAGAGTTCCCGGAAAAGCAGAGCCCTGCACCCAATCTTCCAAATTTCCGCAGAGCGATACTCATATAGTATACCAGAAATTCCTGCAAAAGCAAGAACAGATTCCACAAATCTGCCGGAATGGTAAAAAAATCCGCAAACCCACTTCGGTTGCTTTGCCATATCGCCGGTACCCTCCGCCGGCGGCGGGGGGCTTCAGCGGCGAGGAAGTGTCCCGGGTGCGGGCATGCCGGTTTGACGCGGGAGGCGTCCTCTCGGGTTTATCCCCCACGTTTCTCCCTGCCGCCGCTGGTGCTCCGCCGACTTCTTTGACAGGCTGAGGCAAATTGCGGGTGATGGCATGCGAAAGAAACCCCTCTTAGGTTTCTTTCACACTATCCTCCTTACCGCCGTTGATGCTCTATTGACTTTTTTGACAGACTGAGGGGGCCGGCACAAAGTGCCGGCCCCGTGCCGCTGTTTTTATATTAGACAAACATTAGAAAAGGTAAAAAGTAAAACAGGAAAAATTTTGCGGGGCAAAGCGGAGGACGC
>CANDEH010000037.1 GCA_947383645.1 uncultured Clostridia bacterium
ATCAGCCCGCCGCACCCCAAGGGCATTTCTTCGCCGCTGCGCGGCTCAGGCACAGCGACAAATTGCGGCCAAAGGCCGCAATTTGACACAGCCTGTCGAAAAACCATTAGGTTTTTCGACAGGCTGTGTCGCTCATCCGCGTCCGCTCCGCTGCTTCATGTCCCTGCGGATTGCCTCCAGCGGAGCCTGGGGCACTGCCCTTGTCGCCCGAAAGGCGGCCACCGTCTCGCTCATCATCTGGAAATTCAGGGCGGTACCCGCCCTGTCGGGCACATAGTCCACGGCGCGATCCGCTGAGATGCCAAACCGCCCCGCCGTCTCCACGGCGTCAATATTTGCCCCCAGGAAGACGAACTCCCAGCCGTATCTGTTCTTCTCGTGCTCCACCATGGCCCTGACCTGGGGTGCGGAGTACTCCCGGCTGGCGTTCTCCTCTCCGTCGGTGATGATGACGAACATCACGTTCTCTGCGCGGTACTCCGCCGCCGTGCTGCTCTGGACGGCAGCCAGTTTGCGGATGGTCTTGCCGATGGCGTCCAGCAGCGCCGTAGAGCCCCCCGCGGCATACTCCCGGTCCGTCATGGGACCGACCGCCTGGATGTCAATCCGGTCGTGGAGCAGCGTACAGCAGCTGTCAAACAGCACCGTGGTGACCCGGCACGGGCCATCGACCGCCTTCTGCTTTTGCAGCATGGCGTTGAAGCCGCCGATGGTGTCGCGCTCCAGTCCGGCCATGGAGCCGCTCCTGTCCAGAATGAATACCAGCTCTGTCAGACCTTTTTTCATGGAATATGACCTCCTGTTCTTTGATAGGCCTATCCTACCAGAGACAGAAGGTCAGGGGGTCGCCTTCCAGGCGACACTTTTTTACGACCCCAGAAGGGGCTGGTCATAGGAGAACAGCACCTCGTTGAGCTGAAAGATATCGTACTGCCCTCTGACAATGAAATACTCTACGATCACGTCAAACTTGCTGGCATGGGACAGCGCGTATCCCGCCCGGGCCAGCAGATCCTCCGTTTCGGAGAGCGTCAGCTCCAGGGCGATGGCAAGGGCCAGAATGGTTGGCTTTTTGGGTGTATAGCCCCTTCCGGTCCGTATCTTGGAGAAGTGCTTGCGGTCGATGTTGGCCCGCTTGTAGATCTCCACATCGGTCTTTCCCCTGGCGTCTATGAGCTTCAGAAGGGTATCCGAGAAGGGCTCGTCCAGGTTTTCCACCAGTGCGTCCAACCCCCGGCTGGACGCCGCCATGGGCGCCATGGCGGGGAAGTCGGGGGCCGCAGAGCGGAGCGCCGCCTCCTCTGCCGCCAGCAGCTTTCGCCCGCCGCCCTGCCGGGCGTCCACATAGTGCTGATCGATATAGCTCTCCACGCCGCAGCGCAGCGCTTTGCTGAGGACAAAGGAGGCCCTGTCGAAGATGACCAGGTAGACCAGCATGTCGTGATCCCGCAAAAATTCCTCGATGGACAGGCGGGCCACCTCCAATGCCTCCGCCCGGGGGTAGCCGTAGATGCCGCTGGAGATCAGGGGAAAGGCGACGCTTTCGCAGCCGTGGCTCTCCGCCAGACGCAGGGACTCTATGTAGGCGGAGCGGAGCAGCGCCCGGCACTCCTCTTTCCTCCAGCGGCTGTAGACAGGCCCCGCCGCGTGGATCACATAGCGCGCCGGCAGGTCAAACCCCGGCGTGATGGCCGCCTGACCGGTTTGAATGGGCGACAGCGCGTCGCAGGCCCGCTGCAGGCGCTCCGCGCCTGCGGCGCGGAAGATGGCGCCGCACACGCCGCCGCCCATCCGTAAATCTGTGTTGGCGGCGTTGACGACGGCGTCGGTCTCCATCAGCGTGATATCCTGTCTGACAATCACAAACGGCATGAACTCATCTCCTGTCAACAGATTTTCATCCGCGCCCAGCCGGACCCGGTATGGGACGGCGGACCTGCGGGGGACGGACGGCGGACGGCTAAAAAACGTCAGAGACCGGCGATCACGCTGTCCAGACTGCCCGGAATATCCAGCATATCCAACATCCGGATTTTTACCGTGGCGCCGTCGCCGGCGGCAAAGTCCGGAATGGCGCCGCTTGTGAGCCCGTCGCACATCGGGTAGAGCAGCACGGCGGACTCTGCGCCATATCTCTTCTGGTAGGCGTACATCTGGTACATATCGGCCTGGGATATCCCGTAATTTGCCTGTCCCCCGGAGAGCAGCTTCCACTTCGTGTCGCAGATAAAGACCGCGCCGTCCTCTCCGCGGGTTATCACCATGTCGGGTCTCAGCAAAAATTTTTCGGAGGGCTGGGTGAAGAGGTGGCGGGACCTGTCCTGTACGGAGACGCGATAGCCGAGGGGGGAGAGCTTTTTCCGGATAAGCCGGGCCGCATAGCGCTCAAAGAGCGTCTCCATGGGGAACAGCAGCGCCTGGGCCGCCGCCGGACCGGCGTAGGCGGTGAAGCTCCGGCCGGTCAAGAACACTCTGCACCACAGCAGAGCGGTTTGATAGCCGGCCATGCTGCGGTCCGGCGCGATTCTGGAAAAATCCCCGCTGTAATCGGCGGAGGGCTCGACGCTGTCAAAGGCGTTGAGCAGCGTTTTCAGGTCCGCCTTGTTTTTGGCGGACGCGGTCTGTCTGTACAGCAGCAGCAGAGCGGACTTAATCAGCCTGTTCTCCGGACGGCTGAGGTCGTACTCGTCACAGGCCGCGTAGACCCGCTCCCGGTGGGCGCAGTTGCGCCGGATGTGCTCGGCAAAGATCAGCCTGCCCCTGCATACCGCGCCGTTCTGCTCTGCGCTTCGGTAGGCGCGCTTCAGGCCGTGTTTTACGAGGCGAAAGACCTCGCCGATAAACATGCGGATGAACACCTCAAAAAGGCCCGTTGCCTCAACGTCCACATGCGCCGTCTGAAGGGACTTGCAGGGCATGTCGTGCAGCGATTTCAGCATCTCGATCAGCAGGCGCTTTGCCTGTGCCGGGCTGCAGCCGTTTGGGCGGCAGATCTTGGGCAGGATCTCAATGCAGGTTCCGTCCCTCATCAAAATGACGCCCACATAATTTTTCGCGGTGATTACTTTTCCAACGCCCCTCCGGACGGAGACCGTCATCAGATCGGAAGCGCCGCCGCGGGCATCCGAGTGGGACAGTATGAAGTTTTCCAGCCCGGCAAAGGCGCTCTCGGGCAGGGTGACAAATCCGTCGATCCTCCTGCCGGATACAAAGGAGCCGTATTCTGTGATCTGATAAACCTGCTTCATTTCCCGTCAATTCTGTCAGATAGAGCGGTAGGCCTCTATGTTGTCGAAGGCGCCGCGGTTGATCTCATAGCGGACGCTTTCGTCAAGATCCAGGTCCGCGCTTCCAAACAGCCCGGCGTAATCCCTGCTGCCGGCGGTGATAAACTGGTGCTCCCGCGCCTGCTTTTTGTTGTCGCCCAGCACCAGGCGAATCTTCTCGTAGTCGTCATAGAAGTACTCCTGAAGCAGAGGAATGATGCTGTTTTCAAAGATTTCCGCCAGGGTCTCAATGGTGGGCGACTGGAGCAGCGGCATGAAATAGGCGTGGCCGATGGTGTGCTCCCGGTCGTAGAGGGCGCTGATCTTCTCATTCATCCGGACAAACATGTCCCGGATGGAGAGATCCTCCACCCGGATCCCCGCAAGGACCTGGGGATCCGGCTGCATCTCCCGGAACTGAAAGCGGCGGCGCAGGGCGGTGTCGATGACGGCGATGGAGCGGTCCGCCGTGTTCATGGTGCCGATCAGATAGAGGTTGTCCGGCACGCCGAACTCCCTTTTGGAGTAGGGCAGGCGGACGGTGGTGCTCTCCCGCTGGCCGATCCGTCTGGAGGGCTCGATGAGGGTAATCAGCTCTCCGAAAATCTTGGAGATATTGCCCCGGTTGATCTCGTCGATGATAAAGACGCGGTTTTTTAGCGTGTCTTCCCGCCTGTCCGCCAGGTCATAATTTGCGGTAAGGGTATCGATGACGGCCTGCTGCGCGTCAAACATCCACCTGTTCCCGCCGGAGAGCTGCTCTCTTGCCGCGTAGTCGCGGGCCGCAAACTGCTTTTGGATCGCCGCCTTCCGCAGATCGTTGTGGTTCCCCTTTCCGCCCTCCCAGTTCACGCGGAATCTGGTGCTGTCCACCAGAACGGCGGATATTTCGCTCCCGGTTCTCCGGAAAAAGGAGTACTTCCCGCCCTGGGCCTGGGCGTCCAGACAGAGCAGCTCCCACGCCGTATGGAAGTCGTTGACGTGGTTTTGCAGCGGCTGGCAGAATTGCAGGAACACCCCGTTTTCAATCCGGTACTGCACATCGCCGGTTTTGCCCGGCTGCGCCAGCACCGGCCGGATGCCCTCGATAAATTCCTCGTAGCTGTAGGACTGGTGGAACGTGGTAAACGCGATCAGGCCCTCCGCCCTGTACTGGTGGTAGCGCACCAGCACATCGCCGTAGCTTTCCCTCTCCACGGCCTTCAGCGGCCTGTTCTCAACCGCCGCCACAGCGTAGAGAACGGTGTGGTAGGTCTTGCCGGTCCCCGGCGGGCCGTACAGAATGGTATTCTTCCCAATGTCCGTGGCCGTGCCGGCGGCATCCGGCGCAGTCCCGCCGCCGGCAGGGATGTCCGGCGGAGACAGCGGAGGCAGCGGGGGGAAGGAGCTGCCGGCGTAGATCACCGTCTGAACCAGCAGGTGGCAGGCTTCGTCGGGCCAGCACTGACTGTCCAGGGCCTCCTTCTGCATCTGGAGCAGCTGCGCATCGCCTTTGACGGCGCCCAGGACCTCCCCGCACAGCCGGTGGTAGTTCTCCAGCTTCCAGATCTCCGATTTGTCCCTGTCCGGATCCTCCTGAAAACCGATCAGATCCCGGAAACTGGCGTACATCTTGTATTTGTAGAGAAAGTACGTGTCCGGGTACTCAAAGGACAGGTATACCGAGACCGCCCGAAGATCCTGATAGTGGTTCTGAATCTTCGCGAGGTCGTCGGACACCATGCGATAGGCGGCCAGACACAGATCACAGCTGGCGCGGAACGCCCGGTAGCGCTCCGAGAGGGGGCGGGTTTCGTCATAGAGCCGGCGGAACATGGCGCGCACAGTCTCCGGATCTCTCCGGGCAAAGAGGGTAATCATCTTATAGGGGTAGTACATCGCCCCCGCCAAAAGGTTTCCGGCCCGGCTGAACGCCTCCGCCAGCATGGCCGCAAAATCCGGGGCCTCCAGGTTCCAGGTCCTCTTATAGTGCCGTACAGCCTCCCACTTGTAGCGTTCCTCGGCCCAGATACGGGCAAAATCCGCCCGGTACAAGCACAGAACGTCGGGGATCGTCCTGCCTGTGTAATGCTCCCCCACATACGCATACGCGTCGTCACGGATGTGCAGAAAGAAGTTTACACCGCCGTTTTTCTCCCCACCGGCCGTGTTGTAGCAGTAGTCATCGGGGATGACGCCGCCGGCATCCGCGCCGTATACGGCGGCGACCCGGTCAAGAATCTCCTGATGCTTCAGCCTTGTTCCCAGAGGAACATCCCGCAGGCAGACACGGAGCTGCTCCGCAATGTTTATTTGATCCGTCATAATCCCCGCCTCCTTGGCGCATCGCCGCTGTCCCTGAAATCCACCCGGGATTCCTGCGTCAAATCCCCGCGTCCAGCAAAAAATCCGCACCGTTCCGGCACCCCGCCGGTTTTCAAGCAGACTTCAGTCCTGCCACGCCAGCGCAATCCGCCGGCCCTCCCGGCTGCTCTGCTGGACGGCCTCCAGAATGCGGAGCACCGCCGCGGCCTCCTCCGGTCTCACCAGCAGAGGCGCGCCCTCCCGGATGGCCCGGTAGAGGTTGTCATAGAACCCGCCATAGTTGCCCGCTTCCGTGGGGACGCGCTCCTCTGTGAAGCCGCCGTCCTCCCCGACGGTGCGGAGGACGCCGTAGCTCTCCGGATCCTCCCGGCCCCAGTCCGGGTTCCCCGCCGGGCGCAGGCCCTGGACCAGCCGGGCCTCCTGCACGTCCCTCCCGTACTTGACATAGCTGCCCCGCCGGCCGTGGACGGTGAGATGGGGCCCCTCGATGGCCGAGAGCTCTCCGGCGGAGAGGAGAACCCGCCGCTCCGGGTAGCAGAGCGTGACGGTGAACCTGTCCACGCCGGGGGACTCGGGCCGCTGCCGGCGCAGATCGCCGCAGACGGCCTCCGGCAGGCCGAAGAGAGACACCGCCTGATCGATCAGATGGACGCCGATATCGTAGAGCAGGTCCACGCCCCGGCCCCCCTCCCGCTTCCACTGCTTGCTGCGGTAGCCCTGGACGAAGCGGTCAAAGCGGCACTCGTAGTCCACCACCTCCCCCAGACGCCCCGTCTCGATCAGGCGGCGCGCCGTGAGAAAGCCGCCGTCCAGCCGCCGGTTCTGGTAGACGGTGAGGAGGACGCCCTGCTCCCGGGCCAGGCGGCACAGGGCCTCGGCCTCCTTGAAGGAGGCGGCCATGGGCTTCTCCACCACCACGTGCTTTCCCCGGCGCAGGGCCGCCTCCGCCATGGGTACGTGGAGGGGATTGGGGGTGGTGATGACAATCAGGTCGATGTCCTCTGTCAGCAGCGCCTCAAAGCTGTGGACAACCTCCGCCGCCGGGTACTCCTCCCGGGCCCGCTCTGAGGTCCGCTCATAGACCCGCCTCAAAGAGAAGCGGGGGTCGGCGTGGAGAAAGGGGGCGTGGAAGAGCCGGCCGGACATGCCGAACCCGGCCATTCCCACGCGGATAGGAGTCAGATCGCCCATGATTTTTTCGCCTTTCTGTAGAATATTGGTGCCAACGGTCTCTTTTGGATACTTCACATTATAGTAAAGCCCTCCCGGCCTGTCAAGCGAGAGGGCCGGATGTCCCTTTTCTCTTTAAAGAATCTGCAATCACAGCTGAAAAGGTCTCCTCCGTCCCAATGAAGGAACGGGCAGCGAGCCGTCCCATATCACTGTCCGACAGACAGAAAACTGCTGATTACATCCCCAACAGCCCCTTCACAACTGTTTCCGTCTGTTTTAGCGCTTCGGTAATGTCAGACGCGATATAGTATATAAAATCCGGGTCATGCACATAGCAAATGATTTGGGCAGCGGTTCCTTTGGGGCTCGGAGCATAGTCCAACATGAGATAAAGAGAACCCGCATATTCCGCAAAAGGAAACCAACGGCTGCAAGATAGATATGGCTCTATGCGTTCGTCCAATTGCTGCGTCTGCTTTTCATCAATCACATCCGGAAACGCAGCCATTTTGCGGGTTTCATTTTGAAAGTAAGATTTTATTTCACGCATTTCCTGCAATGACAGCAGGCGATACCCCCGATAGAAGCCCTCCTGCGGCCACAGCAAACTTATGTATCCGGACCCATTTTTGTACCTGTATACATTTTTGAAATCTTCAGGCAATCTGATTTGAAACTGCTGCTCAAAGGCGTCTAATTGTTCTTCCGTTGCGCCTTGTATTGCAAAATACTCGTCTATATCTCTCTGCTCAACTTCTTCATCGTTCAGCTCCCAGGCATTCTCCAGAAAAAGCTGCTCATTTCTTTTGATAAGCTCTTCGATACTATCCATCTCACCAATCCCCCCAATTTTCGATTTATCACACGGATTGTATCACGGACAATTTTCTATCGTCCCCCACCGTCGGAGCTTCAGAGGTGCGCCGGAGCAGGTGCCGCCGTGGAGATAAAAATCCGCCGGGAGGCGGGAAAAGGGGGAGTGTCGGAACACCCCGACACTCCCCCTTATGCGCTCAGGCGGTTTTCGCCTCAGACCACGTCCAGCGCTGTCTTCTCCCGGGGGGCGGGAAAGGCCCGGTCCAGCGCGGCCAGCTCCTCCGGGGACAGCCTGATCCCGGCGGCGGCGGCGTTTTCCACCGCGTGCTCGGGCCGGGAGGCCCGGGGGATGGGCACCACGCCCCGCTGGGCCAGCAGGAAGGCCAGCAGAATCTGGGTGGGCGTGGCGCTGTGGGCCGCGGCCACGCCGCGCACCGCCTCCGACTCCAGCAGCCCCCGGCGCAGCTGCCCGGCCTGCGCCATGGGGCAGTAGGCCATCACGGGAATTTCCCGCTCCTGGAGCCAGGGCAGCAGGTCATACTCGATGCCCCGGCTGCCCAGGTGGTAGAGCACCTGATCCGTGGCGGCGTGGTCGCCGTTCTCCACGGCGAAGAGCTTCTCCATCCACTCCCGGTCGAGGTTGGACACGCCCCAGGCGCGGATGAGCCCCCTCTCCTTCAGCGTCTCCATACACGCCACCGTCTCCGACAGGGGGACCATGCCCCGCCAGTGGAGCAGGTACAGGTCCATATAGTCGGTTTTCATGCGGCGCAGGGAGTTCTCGCAGCAGCGAAAGATGTTGTCCCGGCCGGCGTTGTTGGGGTAGACCTTGGAGACCAGAAACAGCTTTTCCCGGTCCAGCCCCTCTATGGCCGCGCCGATCAGCGTCTCCGCCAGTCCCTCCCCGTACATCTCCGCCGTGTCGATCAGGGTCATCCCGGCCTCCACGCCGGCGCGGAGGGCCCTGCACTCCCGGTCAAAGGTGTCGGGGTGTTCGCCCAGGTACCAGGTTCCCTGGCCCACGGGGCCGGCTAACGTGCCGGACTGCGTCATAAACTGCATACTTGTAGTGTCCTTTCTTGCCGACATGCGGCGGTATTGGTGCAGATCCACTGCGGCAGAAGCCGGGGACGTCTCCGCCGGACAGATCTGCGGGTCGCTTCCTTTTGTACCCTGCCCGCCCGACTGAGAAGCCGAAGCGGCAGCCAAAGCTATGTGCCGGGGCCATCGCCGCAGCTGCTCAGAAGATGCTCAGGTACAGCTCCCGGCTGAGCTGCTCTAAGAGGCGGATGCCGGCGATGCTGTTGCCCTTTGGGTCCAGGGCGGGGCCGTAGATGCCGATGCCCATCCGGGTGGGCACCACCGCCATGATGCCGCCGCCCACGCCGCTCTTGGCCGGCACGCCCACCCGCAGGGCGAACTCGCCGGAGCCGTCGCACATGCCGCAGGTCATGAGGATGGCGTTGACGTACCGGGACATGGCGGCGGGGAAAATACGCTCGTTGGAGGCGGGCAGGCGGCCCCTGTTGGACAGCACCGCGGCGATGTGGGCCAGGGCCTTGCAGTCCACCCGGATGGAGCAGGCGCGAAAGTAGCAGTCCAGCACCTCCTCCACGTCGTCCTCCAAGAGGCCGTGGGACTTGAGCAGGTAGGCCAGGGCCCGGTTCTTGCTGCCGTGGCTCTTCTCCGAGCGGTAGACCGCGTCGTCCACGCCGATCTCACCGTCCCCCGCCAGCCGCCGGGTCAGCTCCAGGAGGCGGTCAAAGCGCTGGTCGTAGCTCTTGCCCTGGATCAGGGTGCACATGAGGATAGCGCCCATGTTGACCATGGGGTTGATGTTGCCGCTGTCCAGGGACTGGTCCCCGGCGTTGATGGCGTCGAAGGGCTTGCCGGTGGCCTCCACCCCCACCCGCTGCATCACGTGCTCCGGCCCGTTGTCCAGCAGGGCCTGGAGCAGCAGGATGGGCTTGACCACGCTCTGGATAGTGAAGGGCTGGCGGCAGTCCCCGGCCCAGCTGTGCTTGCCCTCGCTGCCGATGACGTAGATCCCCAGGGAGGCGGGGTCGCTCTTCTTCAGCTCCGGGATGTAGTCCGCCACCTGCCCCCAGCTGGTAAAGGCGCGGCACTGCTCCAAAAGCCGCTCTAACAGTTCTTCCATATGGTCCCTGCTTTCTCCCACAATGTGTGGATATTCGATAGGACAACCATAACAAATTCCGCGGAGTTTGTCAATGGTGCACAGAGAAAGGGACGGAGTCAAAAAAGTCAATAGAGTTTCAACGGCGGTAAGGAGGATAGTGTGAAAGGAACCCAAGAGGGGTTCCTTTCGCGTGCAATCACCCGCCGCACCCCAAGGGCATTTCCTCGCCGCTGCGCAGCCCAGGCACAGGCGGCAAATTGCGGCCGATGGCCGCAATTTGCCTCAGCTTGTCGAAAAACCCAACAGTTTTTTCGACAAGCTGAAATTAAGACCTCCGGCTAAGCCGGAGGTCTTGACTGATTTTCTTATGCCCAGGGGTTCTCCGTGGGATAGGGCAGGCTCTTGGGCTGGTTGTAGGCGATGTCCTGGATGCCCAGCATCTTGAACACCTCAAACAGGGCCTTGCCGTAGTGGCCGAAGGCCACCGCGCCGTGGTGGGGATAGCGCTTCTGGATGAGCACGTGGCGGTAGAACCGGCCCATCTCCGGGATGGCAAACACGCCGATGCCGCCGAAGGAGCGGGTCTTCACCGGCAGCACCTCGCCCTGGGCGATGTAGGCGCGGAGGACGCCCTCGCTGTCGCACTGGAGGCGGTAGAAGGTGATGTCGCTGGCGGCGATGTCGCCCTCCAGGGTGCCCCGGGTGAAGTCGGGCTCAGAGTCCTTGGGCTCCAGCAGCCGGTGCTGGATGAGCTGGTACTTCACCGCCCGGTCGGCGCAGAGCTTGCAGGCGGGGGTGTTGCCGCAGTGGAAGCCCATGAAGGTGTCGGTGAGCTGATAGTCGTACTTGCCCTTGATGTCCTCCTCATAGAGGGAGGCGGGGACGGAGTTGTTGATGTCCAGCAGGGTGACGGTGTCGCCGGAGACGCACATGCCGATGTACTCGCTGAGAGCGCCGTAGATGTCCACCTCGCAGGAGACGGGGATGCCCCGGCTCACCAGGCGGGAGTTCACATAGCAGGGCTCAAAGCCGAAGGCCTCGGGGAAGGCGGGCCAGCACTTGTCGGCGAAGGCCACGTACTGCCGGGCCCCCTTGTGGGCTTCCGCCCAGTCCAGGAGGGTCAGCTCCAGCTGGGCCATCCGCTCGTTCATGTCGGCGTAGTAGCAGCCCTCGCCCATCTCCTTGGCCATGTCCGCGCAGACCTCCGGAATACGGGGGTCGTTTGCGTGGGCCTTGTAGGCCACCAGCAGGTCCAGCTCGGAGTTCTCCTCGATCTCCACGCCGATCTCATAGAGGCCCTTGATGGGGGCGTTGCAGGCGAAGAAGTCCTGGGGCCGGGGACCGAAGGTGATGATCTTCAGCTGGCTCAGGCCGATGAGGGCGCAGGCGATGGGCTTAAACTCGCCGATCATTTTGGCGATGTCCTCCGCGGTGCCCACGGGGTACTCGGGGATGAAGGCCCGCAAGTGGCGCATCCCCAGGTTGTAGGAGCAGTTGAGCATGCCGCAGTAGGCGTCGCCCCGGCCGTTGATGAGATCGCCGTCCCCCTCGGCGGCGGCCACGTACATGCAGGGGCCGTCGAAGTTCTTGGCAATCAGGGTCTCAGGGGTCTCCGGGCCGAAGTTGCCCAGGAACACCACCAGGGCGTTGCACCCGGCCTCCTTCACCTCGGCCACGGCCTTGAGCATGTCTTTCTCATTCTCCACGGTGGTCTTGCACTCGTAGACCTCCAGGCCATCCTTGGCGCAGGCGGCCACGATGGCGCTGCGGCGGCGCTCCGACAGGTCGATGATGAAGCAGTCCCGGGAGACGGCGACGATACCCAGCTTTACCTGGGGAATGTTGGTCAGCATAGCTTTTTTCCTCCTTATAAGTCGTTGGCAATGTCAATATTCTCGCCCTTCAGACCGATGTGGGCCCCCTGGGCGGCCTCGGCGCTGTCGGGGTGGGCCAGCAGCCACTTGTTCCGGGCGGTGAGCCACTTGTCCTCCTCGTTCAGGGGCGCGGCGCCGGGAGCGGCCGTGTTGGTGCCCCGGGGCAGGACCACGGCCACCCGGAAGCCCTCGGCCTCGCTGACGTGGCAGGGGGCGTAGTGCAGCGTGGTGGCGTAGACCTCCACCACCTCGCCGGCGCCGGCCCGGAAGGCCCTCACCCTGGCGGTGTCCAGCACGCCGTCCACAATCTCGTCCTGCCGGGCCACCAGGAGGATGAAGTCGGTGACGCCGATGTTCACCTCGCTGTCCCGGTGGTACTCCAGGCAGTTGAGCCTGGTGTTGCGCCCCCAGCACATGCCCAGCTGGACGGGCATCCCGCCGTAGGCGTTGTTCTGGAGCGGACCGTAGACGCAGGTGCTCTCCAGAGTGGGGATGCTGGGCTCATAGGCGGTGCCGGTCTCCGGCAGGGGGATTTCCCCCATGGCTTTTTGCAGGCAGGCGGTGTCGTAGCCCTCCAGCACCCGGCCGTATGGCTTGAATTCGCTGTCGTGGATGGAGTAGATCTTCATGGTGTATCACCTCGTATCGTATTCAGGCAGAGCTCGCACAGCTTTCCGCTGATGGGAAGGAACACCTGGGCGCAGGGACCCACCAGGCAGGCGCACACAATGGTGCCCAGACCCACCACGCCCCCCAGCAGCCAGCCGGTGAGGGCGAAGAGAACGTCCACCGCCACCCGGACGGGTCCGAAGGGCTTTTTCAGCTTGTCGCTGAGGACCACCGCCACCAGGTCGTTGGGGCCGGTTCCCGCCTCGGAGCGGATCACAATGGTCATGCCGAAGGCCAGAATCACGCAGCCCAGCACCAGGGCCAGCAGCCGCCAGCCCATAGCCGGCGCGCGGGAGAACAGGGGGGCGAGGGGGACGCTCCACAGATCGATGATGGGCCCGCCCAGGGCCATACACAGCACTGTCCCGATACGGACGTAGCTCCGGGCGACAGCCAGCAGCACCAGTACGATGAGAAAGCTGAGGAGCAGGTGGACCCGTCCGTGGGTCATCCAGTCCGGCCAGGGCAGGGCGCGGTAGAATCCCTGAACCAGCACATTGAAGGGATCCGAGCCCAGATCGGACTGAAGAAACAGCGTGACGCCCAGGTGGGCCACGGTGAGGCCCAGGAGCAGCAGGGCCGCTCGAACGGCTAAAACGCGGCCCCTCATGGATCTTCCTCCTCCCTCTCTGCGGCCGCCGCCCGCTCCTCCTCGGTGAGCTCGGCGGCGCTGCGGTCGGCGCGGTACTGCCGGAAGGCGTAGAGGCCGAAGACAACGGCGCACAGGGCGAAAAAGCCGCCGATCAGGAGCCGGAGGACCTGGGACATGTCGCCGCCGGCCTGAAAGGCCAGACTGTAGCCCAGATAGAGCAGGTACAGACTGACCAGACCCCGCAGAAGGGCCCGCAGAGCCGCCTGCCGCTTGCGGATCAGGTGGTATTTTTGCTCCTTCATACGCTCATCTCAGCGAAGAGATCCCGCAGGGCGGGGTAGAGCTTTTGAAACTGCCGGTACCGCGCCTCATACCGCGCCGCGATGGCCGGATCGGGGTCCACGGTCCGGGCGGTGCGGACCAGGGCCTCACAGGCCGCCGCCACAGTGGGATAGCGGCCGCAGGCCACCATGGCCAGCATGGCCCCGCCCATCCCCGGTCCCTGCTCGCTCTCCGGCAGGTCCAGGGAGATGTTCAGCACGTTGGCTAAAATCGTCCGCCACAGGGGACTTCTGGCTCCGCCGCCGCAGAGTTTGCTGCGCCGGATGTCGATGCCCAGAGCTTTCGCCACCTCAAAGCTGTCCCGGATGGCGAAGGCCACCCCCTCCAGCACCGCCTGGGTCAGATCGGACCGGCTGGTGTCCATAGTCATGCCGGTGAAGGTGCCCCGGGCGTTGGTGTCGTTGATGGGGGAGCGCTCCCCCATCAGGTAGGGCAGGAAGAAGACGCGGTTGTTCCCCAGCCTGTCGGGGGTGATGTCCGCCTGCTCAGCGGCGTAGTCGCCGGTCTTAAAGATGTCCTCCATCAGCCACTTGTTGCAGCTGGCGGCGGAGAGCATGCAGCCCATCAGGTGCCAGCGCCCGTCGGCGTGGGCAAAGGCGTGGAGACCGTTGCGGGGGTCCACGCCGAAGCGCTCGCTGGAGATGAAGACAGTGCCGGAGGTACCCAGGGAGATGTTGCACCCCCCCTCCCCCACGGTGCCGGTGCCCACGGCGGCGGCGGCGTTGTCCCCCGCCCCGGCGCAGACCGCCACGCTCTCGGGGAGGCCCAGCTGCCGGGCGATCTCGGGCAGCAGCGTTCCCACCTTCTCATAGCTCTCAAAGAGCCGGGGCATCTGCCCCTCGCTGACGCCGCAGATCTCCAGCATCTCCCGGGACCAGCACTTGTGCTCCACGTCCAGGAGGAGCATCCCGGAGGCGTCGGAGTAGTCGGTGCAGTGGACGCCGGTGAGGAGGTAGTTGATGTAGTCCTTGGGGAGCATGATCTTGGCAATCCTCGCGAAGTTGTCCGGCTCATTCTCCCGCATCCACAGCAGCTTGGGGGCGGTGAACCCGGCAAAGGCGATGTTGGCGGTGAGCCGGGACAGCTTCTCCCTGCCCACGGTACCGTTGAGGTAGTCCACCTCCTTCGCCGTCCGCCCGTCGTTCCAGAGGATGGCGGGCCGGATCACGTTGTCATCGCTGTCCAGCACCACCAGGCCGTGCATCTGCCCGCCGGCGCCGATCCCCGCCACCTGGGAGGCGTCGAAGCCGCGGAGCAGCTCCGGGACGCCCTCCAGCACGGCCTTCTTCCAGTCCTCCGGGTTCTGCTGGCTCCAGCCGGGATGGGGGAACTCCAGGGGGTACTCCCTGGAGACGATATTTTGGATGGCCCCCTCGCCGTCCATCAGCAGCAGCTTGACGGCGGAGGTGCCCAGGTCGATTCCAATGTAGAGCATAGTAACTCCTTACTTTGTTGATCCCATAACAGAGGGTCTCTCTGTGCCGGATAAGCCGTCGTCGGTGTAGATTCTGAGGTCTAATCTATCACAGCATTATAATAGAACATTCCACGGCTTTCAACCCTTTCTCCGGTAGACCGGTTCCTCCAGGAAAAGAGGTACCCTCGTCACCGTGCGGCAAGCCCGGCTTTTTCACCCGAGCACAGAGCGCATTAAAGTTCTTTTGGTCCTTTTCTTTCAAGAAAAGGACTACTTGGCACCGGAGCGGCGGCTGGTGACCACGTCGAAGATGACGGCCAGCATGAGGACGCCGCCCTTGATGACGTACTGCCAGGAGTCGCCCAGACCCATAATGGACATGCCCATGTTGATGACGCCCAGGAGCAGGGCGCCGATGACCACGCCGCCCACGGTGCCGCTGCCGCCGTAGGCGGAGGCGCCGCCGATGAAGCAGGAGCCGATGGCGTCCATCTCGAAGGAGGTGCCGGTGGCGCCGTTGACGCTGCCCACCCGGGCGGTGCAGAGGAGGCCGCAGAGGCCGGCCAGGAGTCCCATGTTGGCGTAGGCGATGAAGTAGATCTTGTTGGTGTTGATGCCGGAGAGCTTGGTGGCCTTCTCATTGCCGCCCACGGCGTAGAAGTACCGGCCGAAGGCGGTCTTGGAGGTGATAAAGTTGTAGATGAGGCAGATGGCCACCACCCACACCAGCATGACGGAGATGCCCCGGTACTGGCTGAGGAGCCAGCAGTACCAGAGGACCAGGGCGGCGATGAGGCCGGCCTTCACGAAGTCGCCCAGGGCGCTGTTCTGGCGGTAGCCCTTCCTGGCCCGGTCCCGGCGGCTCTTCACGGTGTGGAGAACGACGTACACCGCCGCCAGCACGCCCACAAGGATGGGGGAGAGCTTGACCTGCCCGTCGTCCAGCCCGGGAATCTTGATGTAGGCGGTGAAGAGGTCCAGAAAAGCCGGGTCCTGTACGGCCACGGTCTTGCTGTTGAGCACCAGACGGCCGATGCCGCGGAAGATGAACATGCCGCCCAGGGTGGTGATGAAGGGCGGGATGCGGACGTAGCCGATCCAGTAGCCCTGCCACACGCCCACTAAGAGCCCCACCAGCAGGCACAGCAGAATCACGGGGATGGCGGGCATGTGCATATTGGAGATCAGCACCGCGGCGATGCCGCCCACCACGCAGACCACGGAGCCCACGGACAGGTCGATGTTGCCGCCGGTGAGGATGCACAGCAGCATGCCGCAGGCCATCACCAGGACGTAGCCGTTCTGGAGCATCAGATTGGTCATGTTCTGGGGGGACAGCAGCGTCCCCTTGGTGAGCACCGCGAACAGGATGAAGACCACCACCAGGGCGATGACCATGGCGTATTTGGTCAGGAATTTTACTAAGTTGAATTGGGTCTTTGTCTCAGTCATTTTTTCTTCCCCTCCTATGTCAAACCTTGGCGGTGTCGCGGATGATGTAGCCCATAATGCTCTCCTGGGTGGCGTCCCTGGCGTCCACCTCGGCCAGGAGGCGGCCCTCGTTCATCACATAGATGCGGTCGCACATACCCAGAAGCTCCGGCAGCTCCGAGGAGATCATCATCACGGACTTGCCCTGAGCCACCATCTCGTTGATGAGGCAGTAGATCTCGTACTTGGCGCCCACGTCGATGCCGCGGGTGGGCTCATCCATGATGAGGATGTCCGGCTCGGTGAACATCCACTTGCCCAGCAGGGCCTTCTGCTGGTTGCCGCCGGAGAGGTTGCCCACGTTCTGCTCGATAGTGGGGGTCTTGGTGCCCATCTCCTTTGTCATCTGCTCGGCCACCGACACCTCCTGATCCGTGTCGATGATGCCGCTTTTGCACACCTTGTCAATCCGGGCAAGGGTGGTATTGAAGCGGATGGACTCGCCTAAAATGAGCCCGTTGGTCTTCCGGTCCTCGGTGACGTAGGCCAGGCGGTGACGGATGGCGTCCTGGGGAGAGCGGAGGTCCACCTTCTCCCCGCCGATGTACAGCTCGCCGGAGATGCCGGTGCCGTAGCTGTGGCCGAAGATGGACATGGCCAGCTCCGTGCGCCCGGCCCCCTGGAGGCCGGAAAAGCCCACCACCTCGCCCTTTTTGATGTGGAAGGAGATGTGGTCGTCCACCACGCGCTCGGGGTACAGGGGGTGGTGGACCGTCCAGTCCTTCACCTCCAGATTCACGGTGTCCTGAACATTGTGCTCCCGTGCGGGGTAGCGGTCCTCCATGGACCGGCCCACCATGCCCTTGATAATCCGGTCCTCGCTGAACTCGTCCACGCCCTTGACCAGGGTCTCGATGGTGGAGCCGTCCCGGATGATGGTGGCCTTGTCGGCGCAGTAGATGATCTCGTTGAGCTTGTGGGTGATGATAATGGAGGTGAGCCCCTCCTTCTTAAACTCCATCAGCAGGTCCAAAAGCATCTTGGCGTCCTCGTCGTTCAGCGACGAGGTGGGCTCGTCCAGAATCAGGAGCTTCACGTCCTTGGCGAAGGCCTTGGCGATCTCCACCAGCTGCTGCTTGCCGGTGCCGATGTCCTTGACCAGAGTCTGGGCGGACTCCCCCAGGCCCACCTGGCGCATGTGGCGCTCCGCCTCGCTGTAGGTCTTGTCCCAGTCGATGTAGCCGGCCTTGTTCCGGATCTCGTTGCCCAGGAACATGTTCTCCCCGATGGAGAGCAGGGGAATGAGGGCCAGCTCCTGGTGGATGATGACGATGCCAAGGGCCTCGCTGTCCTTCTGATTTTTGAACTGGCACAGCTGGCCCTCGTAGTAGATCTCGCCGGTGTAGCTGCCCGCAGGGTAGGTCCCCGAGAGCACATTCATCAAGGTGGACTTGCCAGCCCCGTTTTCGCCGATGAGGGCGTGAATCTCGCCGGCCTCCACCTTAAGATTTACGTTGTCCAGCGCCTTGACGCCAGGAAATTCCTTGGTGATGGATCGCATTTCCAATATGGTATTTGCCAAACAGTATTCCTCCTCTCCGCCTTTTTTCTCCAAGAAAAAGGGCCAAAAAGAACGGTAAGTCCCCTTCCGGGTGCCCAGGGGCGCATAGAGCGTCCCTCGTCGGGGCCTTGGGTACAGCTTCTGAGAGTGGGTCATCGGACGTGCGGGGGAATAGGGGAGTGGACGGGGCGAATGCCCCGCCCACCGGTCCTGCTATTAGCTGGGAATCTCGTTCGGTGTGTAATCGGATAACGAAAAACTGTCGTTACTGCCGTTTCGACTCGGTGAATTACCAGACTGCCGTTAGGGCTGTCTCCGCTTGGTTAATCACCAAGCTGTCGTTACCGTCGCTTCGACCTGGTCAATCACCAGAGCATCGTAGCGCATTAAAGCTCTTTTTGCTTACTTTTTCTCTCAAGAAAAAGTAGGTTAGCCGTTGGTGGCCTCCAGATAGCCGTCGGCGCCCACCACATAGTAGCCGGGAGTGACCAGCTTCTCCTCCATGTTGTCCTTGGTCACCACGTCGGGCACCAGCAGGAAGGAGGGGCACTTGTGGCCGGGGGTGGTCTCGTAGGAGTCGGTATCGAAGGCGCAGTCGAAGTTCCAGCCGGAGGCGGAGATCAGGCTGGCGTCGGCGGTCTTGCCCTCCAGAATGGCCTTGGCCAGATCCAGAGTGACAACGGCCTCGTTGGCCACGGCCTTGTACACGGTCATGGACTGCTTGCCGTCCTTGATGTTGCGCAGGTTGGCCACGTCGCCGTCCTGGCCGGTGATGACCACGGCGTTGCCGCCGGCGTAGTCCTGGGTGATGGCCTGGGTCACGCCCAGGGAGGTGGAGTCATTGGAGCACAGCCAGGCGTCCAGCTTGGTGCCGCCGGAGTAGTAGGAGGCCAGCACGTTCTGGGCGCGGTCCAGAGCCACATCGGTCTGCCACTGGTCGGTCGCCACGGCGTCAAAGGCGGTCTGGCCGGAGGGGACGACCACCTTGCCGCTGTCGATGTAGGGCTTAATCACATCCATGGCGCCGTTGAAGAAGTAGCCGGCGTTGTTGTCGGCGGGGTCGCCGGCGGTGAACTCCATGTTGAAGGGGCCGGCGGCGTTGTCCAGATCCAGGGCGTCCCGGACGAACTCACCCTGGAGCTTGCCCACGGTGTAGTTGTCGAAGGATACGTAGTAGCTGCTGTTGTCGTTCATGATGAGACGGTCATAGGCGATGACGGGCACACCCGCGGCGCCGGCGTCGTTCATGACGGTGTTCAGGCCGTTGCCGTCGATGGCGGCGATGATTAGCAGATCCACGCCCTGAGACAGCATGTTCTGGATGTCGTTGACCTGCTGCTCATTCTTGTTGTCGGAGTAGGTGACGATGGTGTTGTAGCCGGCGGCCTTGAACTGCTCGTCCAGGTACGCGCCGTCACGGTTCCAGCGCTCCAGGGCCATGGTGGGCATGGCGATACCCACGGTCTTGGTCTCGCCGCCGGTCTGGGTGTCGCCGCCGGTGGCGGGCTGGTTGGTGTTCTGATCGCCGCCGGTGCTGTTGCCGGGGTCGCTGGCGCTGGTGCAGGCTACCAGAGACAGGCACATGCACACCGCGAGGATTGCTGCAAGAAACTTCTTCATGTCTATTCCTCCTGTGTCGTTAGGTTTTGCGGAGAAAAGCGGATTGCCCTTCTCCGCTGTCTCAATTCTATAAAGTTACTTTACCAATGTCAATACAAATCTGTATCAACAGAGAATATTTGTTGATACTATACGAGATTTATTTTCCGAATTTGTCTATAATGATGGGGTGTACCTTCTATTAAGTAAAGTGACTTTCCTTATTTGAGTGATTTCCTGTCATTTTAGCCGTTCACCCCGGAAAAAGGATTTGACTACCGGAAAGATCATGGTACAATATATAAGAAGGACTGATTCAATCGACGTGCGCGGATTGCCGAGGAGATTTTTCGTCTGGCAAGGCAAAAAATTGCAGAAATACTTGGTGTATTTCAAGATTTTTTAACGCAATCAGCGGCAATTTTAGCCGCTAAGATGTGTGTTGCGCCTATTGGTACAGCTTTTTAACGCAGCCAGACGGAAAATGTGGCGGCAAGACGTGTACGGGGATTTATTCAGTGCTTCCTATAGTATGACAAAAAACATGGGGAGCCGGCGGACCCGTCCGCCGGACCCGGGAGGAGGCAGAAGAGCGCCATGGATTTTGAGTCTGCCAACGCCGAGCGCCGCCGGTCCGCCGCCGGCAGCATCTACCGGTACTTATACAGCACAAAGGAGTTCTGCTCCCGCCAGAGCCTGGCCCGGGAGCTGAATCTGAGCCTGCCCACGGTGTATCAGAACCTGTCCAGGCTGATGGCGGCGGGGCTGGTTCAGGACTCGGGGGAGCAGCAGTCCACCGGCGGGCGGAGGGCCAGCGGCCTCTCCATCGTACCCGACGCCCGGGTGGCGGTGGGGGTGTCCATCTCCGCCAACCATCTGCGCCTGGTGGCGGCTGATTTGCGCCTGGAGGAGCTCAGCTACCGGAAGCTGCCCATCGATCCCATTGTCCGCTTCTCCGACATGGGGGCCCTGCTCTCCCGGGAGCTGGAGCGTTTTCTGGACGAGTCCGCCATCGACCGCTCCCGGCTTCTGGGCGTGGGGATCACCCTGCCGGCGGTGATGTCGCCGGACAGCCGGTACATCACTGCGGCCCCCACCCTGCCGCTGAAGGACACAACATTAGAGGGCCTCACCGCGGATATCCCCTACCCCGCCTATGTGGAGAACGACGCCACCTGCGGCGGCTATGCGGAGTGGTTCCTCCGGGGCAGCCACCGGGACATGGCCTACCTCTCCCTGGAGAACGGCGTGGGCGGGGCCATTCTTCTGGGGGGCGCCCCCTACAACGGGGACAACCGGCGCAGCGCCGAGTTCGGCCACATCTGCATTGAGCCCGGGGGGCTGCGGTGCAGCTGCGGCCGCCATGGGTGTCTGGAGGCTTACTGCTCCCCCCGGCGGATCACCGAGGTCTGGGGGACGCTGGAGGAGTTTTTCGCCCGCCTGGAGGGCCATGACCAGGACTGTGAGCTGCTGTGGGACCACATGCTGCGCCACATGGCCCTGGGGGTGTACAACATCCGCATGTCTCTGGACTGCGACGTGGTCCTGGGGGGCTTCCTCAGCGAGTATCTGGGCCCCTACCTGCCCCGGCTGAAGGAGTACGCCGCCGCTCTGAACCCCTTCGAGGAGGGGGCGGACTACCTGCGCCTGAGCACCCTCCGCCGCCACGCCGTCCCTCTGGGGGTTGCGCTCCACTTCGTGGCGGACTTTCTGGACCACATCTAAGCAACAAGAGAAACAGCGTGCCGGAACCCTTTTCAGGGTTCCGGCACGCTCAGTCTGTCAAAAAAGCCAACAGAGCAGGATGGCGGTAAGGAGGATAGTGTGAAAGGAACCCAAGAGGGGTTCCT
>CANDEH010000038.1 GCA_947383645.1 uncultured Clostridia bacterium
ATGCGCATACCTTATGTGGCTCTTGGGTTCCTTTCACACTATCCTCCTTACCGCCGTTAAACCTCTATTGACTTTTTTGACAGACTGTGGAGGGGAGCCGGGAGACTCCCCTCCTCCCGTCCCGTCTCCGGCGCGGCCCTCTCTCATCTGCGGCGGGACAGGGCGGTGTCAAACGCCGCTGTGTGTAAATTACCGTTAAGGCCCCGCAGTTCCGGTTGACTTTTCCCCCTGGTCTGTATATAATACTCTGTATTCTGCCTGTCCCACAGTGAAGATGAAAAACCTGCTGAAAAGGAGAACCCGTCCATGGACCTTTTGCCGATCATCCTTCTCTTTCTTCTGGGCCTGCTCCTCATCGTCAAGGGCGGCGACTTCTTTGTGGACGCCGCGGTCTGGATGGCGGAGGTCTCCGGGATGCCCAAGTTCCTCATCGGCGCCACCATCGTCAGTCTGGCCACCACCCTGCCGGAGCTGATGGTCTCCGTCATGGGGGTGCTCCAGGGGGAGGTGGATCTGGCCGTGGGCAACGCGGTGGGGTCGGTCACCGCCAACACCGGGCTCATTATGGGGCTCTCCATCGTCTGCCTGCCGGCGGTGATCCGGCGGGGACAGATCGCCGCGAAATCCCTCCTCATGGCCGCCGCCGCCCTGACGCTGCTCCTCCTCTGTCGGGGGGGTACCCTGCGTCAGGCGCCCAGTTTGATTCTGCTGGTGATCTTTGCCGCCTTCGTCTTTGAAAACGTCTCCGCCGCCCGGCACAACAGCGGCGGCGAGGCCGCCGTCACCGCGGACAAAAAGGATCTGCCCCGGCAGATTGTCAAGTTTATTTTAGGCATCATTGGCATCGTATGGGGGGCCAACCTGCTCATTGAGAACGGCTCCGCCCTGGCGGAGGCCATCGGGGTGCCCTCCTCCATCATCGGCGTCACCGTGGTGGCCATCGGCACCTCCCTGCCGGAGCTGGTGACCACCATCACCGCCATTGTGAAGCGGGAGAGCGCACTGTCCATCGGCAATATCATCGGGGCCAACGTCATCGACCTGACGCTGATTCTGCCCGTCTGCTCCCTTCTCTCCGGCGGCAGTCTCACCATCTCCGCCCAGGGCACGGCTCTGGACCTCCCCGCCTGCTTTTTGATTATTCTGATCGGCATTCTGCCGCCGCTGTTGAAGGAGCGGTTCTACCGCTGGCAGGGGGCGGCGATGCTGGCGGCGTATGCGGGGTATATGGTGGTGCTGGTGAGTTAGGAGATAGGAGATAGGAGATAGGAGTTGAGGTGTCCAGCGGAGCTGGACGGATTTGGATTTTTTAGAGCCTGTTTAAAATTTGGCGGAATGCCGGGTTAGCGCAGATTTTTTGCTGAATAAGGCGATTTGACACAGGAATTCTGACGGATTTTAAGTCAAAGCAACGCAGTCTCAGCGGAAAAAGGTGCTCCAAGGCGGCGTTTCGACAGATTTTAAACAGACTCTTAGAGTGGAGAGTTCTATCTTCCGCTGGAGAACAGCTCTGTAGGGCGCACACAGCGCAGCCGTTGGCGGCTCTGCCGCCTTGCGGATGCGGCGTACCCCTTGCGGGTATTGTGCGCCCGATTTGCGGGAGGGGTACATAAATGGAGAGCGGAGCGGTCCTTCGGACCGCTCCGCTCTTTTGGTTTGCTTACTCCTCTACGGGGAGGGTGGAAACAACTTTCGCGCAGCGGGGGCAGAGGGTGGGGTGGTCCTTCACCGTGCCTACGGCGGTGAGAACCTTCCAGCACCGCTGGCACTTCTCCCCGGCGGCGGGCTCTACCTGCACCTCTAAGCTGCCGCTGCCCTTCCGGCGCTCCACCTGGGAGACAATCAGGAGGTCCGCCATGTTGTCCTCGTCCATACCAGGGAGGAACAGAGCGTCGGGGTCGGCTTCGCTGAGAATCACCTTGGCCTCCAGACTCTTGCCGATCTTCTTCTCGTTACGGGCCTGCTCCAGGGCGGCGTTGACGGCGTCCCGGGTCTTTATGACATTCTCCCAGCGCCCCATGGTGTCCTTGTCCAGGGCGTAGTCCGTGAAGGGCTGGTTCATCTCGTTGAGCAGGACGTTCCGACCGTCATCGCTGTCCCTATGGGGCATAGCCAGCCAGATCTCGTCGCAGGTGAAGGCCAGGATGGGGGCAAAGAGCTTGGTCATGGTGTCCAGAATCAGGAACAGCGCCGTCTGAGCGGAGCGCCGCAGCAGTCCGTCCTTCTCCTCGCAGTACAGCCGATCCTTGATGATATCCAGATAGAAGGAACTCAGCTCCACCACGCAGAAATCGTTGATGGCGTGGGAGACCACGTGGAACTCGTAGTTGTCGTAGGCGGCGAAGCACTTCTCAATCAGCCCATTCAGCTTGGTCACCGCCCACCGGTCCAGCTCCGCCATCTCCTCGGGGGCCACCAGATGGTTGGGATCAAACCCGTCCAGATTCCCCAGGCAGTACCGGGCGGTGTTGCGGAATTTGAGGTAGTTCTGGCTCAGCTGCTTGAAGATGGCGTCGGAGCAGCGCACATCCACATGGTAGTCCGCGCTGCCCGCCCACAGGCGAATCAAATCCGCGCCGTACTTCTTGAAGATGTCGGCGGGGTCCACGCCGTTGCCCAACGACTTGTGCATGGCCTTCCCCTCGCCGTCCACGGTCCAGCCGTGGGTGACGCACTCCTCAAAGGGCGCACCCTTTCCCAGAGCGCCCACGGCGGTGAGCAGACTGGACTGGAACCACCCGCGGTACTGGTCCAACCCCTCCATATACACCGTGGCGGGCCAGAAGTCCTGGTCCTTCTGCATGGAGGCGAAGTGGGTGGATCCGGAGTCGAACCAACCGTCCAACGTGTCCTCCTCCTTGGTGAAGCCGCCCTTGTTCCCGCAGTGGGGGCAGGCGAAGTCCTGGGGGAGAATATCGGCGGCGTCCATCTCATACCAGGCGTTGGAGCCGCGCTCGGCGAACAGGGCGCTGACGGCGGCGATGGTCTCGTCGGTGCAGATGGGCTTGCCGCAGTCCGGGCAGTAGAACACGGGGATAGGCAGGCCCCACCGCCGCTGACGGCTGATGCACCAGTCGGTGCGCTCCTGAATCATGGACTTCATCCGGTCGATGCCCCAGCCGGGTACCCACCGCACGTTCTCGCAGGCGGCCATGGCCGCGTCTTTGAACGACTCCACGGAGCAGAACCACTGGGGGGTGGCCCGGAAGATAATCGGGTGCTTGCACCGCCAGCAGTGGGGGTAGGAGTGGACGATGTCCTCGCTGGCAAAGAGGGAGCCGTTGGAGCGCATATCCTCCAGGATCACGGGGTTACTCTCATCCGTCTTCATCCCGGCATACTTCCCGGCGTAGTCGGTGTGCCGTCCCCGGTCGTCCACGGGGACCACCATCTCGATCTTGTACCGCTTGCAGGTCTCGTAGTCGTCCGCGCCGAAGCCGGGGGCGGTGTGGACGCAGCCGGTGCCGCTGTCCATGGTAACATACTCCGCGGTGCAGAGCTGAGAAGTCTTATCCAGGAAGGGGTGCTGCGCCAGCATATACTCGAAGTCGGAGCCGGCAAAGGTGGCGACGGTCTCATAATTCTCCACACCGCCGATCTTCATGACCTTCTCGCACAGCGCCTCGGCCAGAATATACATCTCCCCGTTTTCCGCCTTCACCAGCACATAGCTGTCCCGGGGATGGACAGCTATCGCCAGGTTGCCGGGCAGGGTCCAGATGGTGGTGGTCCAGATGAGGAAGTACATCTTGGACACATCCCCGTACTGCCCCAGCTTGCCCAGATCGTCCTTCACCTGAAACTTCACATAGACGGTGGTCACCGGGTCGTCCTGGTACTCGATCTCGGCCTCGGCCAGGGCGGTCTCATCGTGGGGGCACCAGTACACCGGCTTTAACCCCTTGTAGATATAGCCGTTCTTGTACATGGCCCCGAAGATCTTCACCTCCTCGGCCTCAAAGCCGGGGTTCATGGTGAGGTAGGGGTGGTCCCAGTCGCCCACAACGCCCATGCGCTTGAACCCCTCCCGCTGCACGTCCACGTAGTGCTGGGCGAACTCGTGGCAGGCGGTGCGGAACTCCGGCACGCTCATGGCCTTCCGGTTGAGCTTGTTCTGCTTGATGATGGCGCTCTCAATGGGCATGCCGTGGTTGTCCCAGCCGGGGATATAGGGGGTGTAGCGCCCCCGCATGGCGGCGGTGCGGACCATGAAGTCCTTGATGGACTTGTTCAGGGCATGGCCCATGTGCAGCGCCCCGTTGGAGAACGGCGGCCCGTCGTGGAGGGAGTAGCGGGGCTTCCCCGCGTTCTTCTTCAGCAGCTCGTGGTAGAGGTCCATGGCCTCCCAGCGCTTCAGCATCTCCGGCTCCCGGGCGGGCAGCCCCGCCCGCATGGGAAAGTCCGTCCTGGGCAGATTGATCGTCTTGTTGTAGTCCATTTTGGTATTACTCCTTTATGATATTACAATTTGTTACATATTCAGCATCCTAAAATGCGGGTTTCCTGTGTCTCAGTACCGGTCCAGGTCCGCGAACCACTGACGACGATGCAGTCCATGGACTGCATCGCGGAAATACGTATGGCATATTGTACCGCCTCCTCCGCGCTGTCAAACAGCTTGTACTGTAGGGCAGCGTTAAGAACCTGTATTCACAACTTCAAACGTCGGCTGGCCGGGTCTTTTTCTGCCGCTCCGCTCCTCCCAGGGGTCCTGGATGTTCCCAATCTCCTCGTAACTGCCCAGGTATGTGAAGCTGTACCCCGTCACCATGAAATAGCTGTCCCCATCCAGGGCCTGGAAGGGGGTAAGGCGTTTCCCCTCCGGGTAGTCGATGTATCGGATCTGTTCCATAGGCCTCCCTCACACATAGTGGTCCACATGCCAGTCCTCGCCGGCGCCGTGGCCGTACTCCACCCTGGCAATCAGCCACTCCCCCTCCCCAGGGCGCAGGGTCAGGCGGTGGCGCACCACCAGGGAGCCGCTGTGCCCCCAGGTCTCCACCACGGCCTTCTTCCCACTCCGCATGGTAAACACCACCTGACACGCCGGGTCGTCCTCCAGATACCCATACTTGTCTGGCTTGCCGAAGCTGACCGGCCCGCCGTACTTCAAAAGCCCGGGAACGCACCGATGCTCCACCAGCGCCAAATACCGCCGGCGGTACTCCGCCCACAGCGCCGGCTCACCGGGGGCGATCTGGTTATAGGCGACGCCCGCCGCCAGCTTGGCCTGGTCCATCGCCTCCCACCGGTCGTGTATCTCCCGCTCCAGCGCGCTCCGCGCCCGGAGCAAATCCAGCAGCGGCGGTACCAGCGTATCCGCCATGGGGCGGAACCGGTCCGGGGTGTCCTTCACCTGCACAAAAAGCGCCACAGCGCCCACCTCCTAAAAATAGTAGTCCCGGCGGAAGCGGTCGGCGCTGACGGCGGCGGTGCAGACCTGGTCAATCCGCCAGGTTTCCCCCTCCCGCTGGAGGACGAAGCGAAACTTCTGGAAATAGTCGTGATACTGCGCGACATGCCCGCTGCCCTTCATATCCTCCACCAGATACCGGACGTCGGCGTCCCGGAGGTCGAAGGGGACGCTCCCCTCGTCGGGAACCACCCGCACCTCCGCCTTTTTGGCGCTCTTCGCCGTAGCCACCAGCTGGCAGCCCGTTTTCAGGCAGTCAAAGGAGGACGGAAAATGGGTGGCATGGAGGCACTCCCGCCGCTGCGCAACGAGCCTCGCTGTACAGTACGGGTCCAGCAGAGCGGCAAAGCGAACCTTTTCCCGCTCCTTCCACGCCCGGATGTCGGTCATCTCCTCCCGAACGCCGTCGTGAAACTCCACAACCCGCCCCTTCTTACACAGCCGGGTGTACTGGGCGAAGCTCCGCGTCTCCGCCGCCGCCAGCTCCCGCAGAACATCGGCAAGAAACCGGGCGGCCTCCTCCGCCAGAGGGCGGAGCCTATCCGGCGTGTCCTGTATCGTCAGCCTGACAGCCTCATCCGTCATGGTATCCCCTCCTCAACTCACCAGCACCGCCCGGTCCCGGGCGGGGAAGCAGATGTGCAGCCCCATTTTCCACAGCTCAAAATAGGCCCGGAAGGGATTCTCCATGGGTCCGTGCTCCAACAGGGGCCACCGCAGAAAGTGGGAGAGCATATAGTCGTTGCTGATGTGATAGAGGGCCTCCCCCAGAAGATCCAGCTCCCCGCAGTTCCCGCGGCAGAACATATTGGCAATCCAGTCCCCCATGGCCTCATAAATCTCATCGCCGGGGTGGAACTTGTGCTCGCAGAGCTCTCTGCGCTGCTGCATACGGAAGTCATAGCCCTCCCGGCCGGTCAGAATCTGTATGGCGACGCTCTCCTCCACCGGCGGCTCCTCCTGAAAGACATTCAGGTAGACCTCCCGCACCGCCTGAACGTGCCTGCGCACCAGCTCCTCCACGCCGGAATCCCCCCTGTACCGGGCAAAGAAGTACCCGGCACAGGCCACCTGCCCGTCGGGGCCGGTAACCGTCGCCGTGTCCCGGCTGGCCTTGTCGATCTCCATAAGTCCCCGGAGCAGTTCCAGCCCCGGCTCCCCATAGAGGGCCAGAATGGGCCGCAGCCGCTCCACATTGCCGCAGCGCAGCTCCTGGATCAGAAACGGCGGCACCGCCTCCATCTCCAAATCATACTCGTGGTCCGCAAAGATCTCCCGCAGCATCGCGTCATTCTGGATGGGCGCAATCCAGCTCTCCGGCAGATGCTCCCGGCACTCCTCAATGGTCATGATACCCTCCCTGTACAGGCGCCAGCGCCGCTTTTCGGCCGGTCACCCCAATATCTTCGACACATCGTCAACGCTTACAAGCACATGCCGCTCGTCAAACCGGGGGCATCGGTCCAGCCCAACCTTTTGGGCAAACTCCGCAAAGGGCGCATAGCCCAGGGTCCTGCCGGTGAGCTGACCGCCCTCCTCCCACACCCGGTTGAGAGCCACCCGCCACTCTGTGACCTGTTCGTCGGTCACATGGAAGTCCTGCAAGTAGACGGAGTACAGCGGCGGCACGAAGGGGGCCAGCGGGAGAATACTCTCCACCCCCTCGGTAACGGCGTACAGTCCCAGGATATCCACACCGTTGTCGTGGCGGTAGAAATTGGGCTTGGCGTAGTAGCGGTCGCCGGTCTGCTTCCGGGCCAGGTACTGCTGGAAGAAATCCAGGTCGCCGCTCTTCAGGCGTTCGACGGCCTCCGGCTCTACATAGAGGGGGTACACCGCCCCGGTAAGGACGCCCTCGCCGTCCGCCTGCCACCGCTCCGCCATGGTTTTCAACAGGCCCGCACAGCCCTTCAGCAGGCCCTCCTTCAGCCGGGGGATGTCGCACAGGCGGTGCTCCTCCCCGTCCTGGGTAAAGCGGTCGGTCCTCCAGACCTGACAGATGCGTTCCACCAGTCCGTAAAAGACCTCCAGATCCCCCGGCGTGCAGGGCAGGGTCTGGCGCAGGGCCGCCCTCCCCTTCTCCCCCGGGACCGCCTGGAGAAAGCAGCCCCGCCCCGGCCGCGCCGGGTCGCACAGCACCCGCCCGTCGGAGGCCGGCCCGTCATCCAGCGCGCCGGCCTGGTTCCAGTGTCCGCTCCGCAGTCCGGCGGGGGACAGGTCCGCCTCAGTGAGGGGCTGTTTTAAGAGCCCCTTCTGTGTGATAACAACGTCGATGGCCATATTCGTGCTCCTCTCTCTGCAAAATTTCATGCGCTTCCTGCCGCACTTTTGCCCGAAAAAAGCGCCCTTGTCCCATACAAGAGACAAAGGCGCATAAAACCTCTGCGGTACCACTCTTCTTGCCGGTCTCCCGGCCACTCAGCTCTGCGATATAACGGTCGCACCCGGAGACGCTTACTGCCCCGCGGGGGGATTCGGCGCTCTGCTCCAAGGGGATCTCCCGGCTCCTTCCCGTCCGCCTCGCACCAAAACGGCGGCTCTCTTCGCGTCTCAGGGGCAGGGAGTTGTCCTTTTCCACGCAGTAGAATGATATAGTCTTTATATTTTATATGCTCAGAGCGCGTTTGTCAACTATTATGTGGAGCAGGGGGCAATCGCCTACCCCACCCCCAGAGCGGCCAGCGCGGCGCACAGCCTCCGCCACTCGTCCAGCAGCGCGGCGCGGCGCTGCTCTCCGGCCGCTGTGAGCGAGTAGTATTTCCGCGCCGGTCCGCCGGAGGTATCCCCCCGATACGGAGCGGTGTATCCCTCCCGGCACAGCTGGCGCAGCAGCGCGTAGACGGCGCTCTCCTCCGTGTCCGGAAAGGCCTCCCGCAGAGGCCGCAGCAGCTCGTAGCCGTACCGGTCCGCTCCGCTGAGCAGGTGGAGCAGGCACAGCACAATCAAATCCCGCTTCAGCACAGCGCCACCCCCGTCCCCGCAAGGCCGACGGCGGCAATCCCCAAAAAACGGTAAAAATACCTGTCCCATTGGATGACGCCGGCCTCCATATCCATGCTGCCTAACATCAGCAGCACCGCGCAGGTCAGCACCCCCACCGCCAGCGAGAGCACGTACAGCGCCCGCCACCGCCGGTTATATACACGGGCCGCTGTCAGGCCGAAGATCCCCGAAAGCGACGCCGCCAGCCCCAGCAGCTCATAGGCTATCTTAGCCGTCGGCCCCAGCCGGTCCGCCGCCAGCGGGAGCCCCGGCAGAATCCGCCAGACCCACCAGTTCACCCCCGCACACAGCACGATCAGGAGCCCAAGCAGCACCGGCAGCAGCACCGGCAGAGGGTCCCTGCCCTGCCGCTGGAAATAGGCCAGCGAAAGGGCCAGTCCCGCCGTGAGGAGCACAATCTCCAAGGATATATGGGGGAACGCTCCAGAGAACAGCCACCACACACCGGGCAGGAGCGTACAGAGGGCCGGCAGCAGCAGGCACAGCGGCAGGACGGCGAAAACCGCCAGCCATCGGCGGTAGGCGCCGCTGTCTGCCGCCAAGCGTACCGCCGTCCAAGGCTTCCCCAGCTCCCGGAGAAGCTCCTCCTCCGTGCGGGGGTTCTCCTCCAAAATCTCCCGGTAGTCCGCTAAAAGCTCCTTGGCCTCCCCCGGCGGCATCCGCCAGCGGGCCGCCAAGGCCAAGCGGGTGAAGTAGTCCTGTTTCATTTTGGGACCTCCCTGCTGACTACTGTTAAAAATATAGTAGTTGATGGGAGCAGTGTACCACAGGACGGGAGGGCTGTCAAGTGTCTACTGAAAAATTTTCAGTAGTTATGAGGGAGGAGGGGCGGGAAAAAGGGGGATGCAACCGATAGTTGACAACAGGTTGGTTGCCAGATTGGGCTTTTCGGGGTACAATAGCCCTCAATAGCGGAGCTCTCCCTTTGTGGGAGGGGCGCGGATTGGCGGCGCAGGCCGGAGACGGCTTTTGCGTTATAGTGTAAGGGCCGCCACAGGAGGGATTTATGATGACATTGGGAGAACGCATCGCGCAGCTGCGCCGGGAGGCCGGGCTCAGCCAGGAGGCGCTGGCGGAGCGGATGGGTGTCAGCCGGCAGGCGGTGAGCAAGTGGGAGAAGAGCCAGAGCTTTCCCGACACGGAGAATCTGCTGGCCCTGGCGGCGCTGTTCGGCGTGTCCGCCGACGAGCTGGCGGGCCTCCGGCGGGGAGAGGGGCAGGCCGAGGCAGTCAGCGAGCCGGAGCCGGCGGCGGAGCCAGAACGCCCATCGAGACACCGGCCGGCGTGGCCCTGGGCTGTGCTGGCAGCGCTGATTTTGCTTGTGTCCGTGAGCACCTGGATGATTCCCTATGGAGTTCTCCACTGGAACACCCGGAGGCCGTCCCCGGACGGCACGGTCAATCTGCCGGTGGAGCCGGAGGGCACGGGGCGGGAGGAGTTAGAGCGGCCCGGGGTGGAGGACACCGGAGACTTCGCGCTGATCTGGCAGGGGGCGGAGGGCTGGGAGTTCCTCCGGGCGGGGGAGCAGACGGGGGACTTCCCCTTCGGTACCTCCCTGGCCCCCTCGGAGCTGGAGACGGTGACGGACACGGACTACCGGGCGGTGAAACTCCACGAGGTATCCTGCGGAGCGCTGCGCCTGCGCTACACAGTGAACAGCGAGGACAGCAGCAGCTATGTGACAGAGCTCAGCACCATCACCCCCGGCTATGAGACCGCCCGGGGCATCCAGGTGGGCAGCAGCGAGGCGTCAGTGCTCTCGGAGTACGGCGACGGACTGGTCTATTGCCTGAAGGACAGCGGCAGCGTGCTGTGCCGGCATGACTACTGCTACGCCTACTCCCCCGAGGATGCCTTCGGCACGGCGGTACTGCTCTATATCGACGGCGGCACGGTGTCCGGTCTGACCGTCCGGGCAGGGGACGACATGGGCAGCGAGGCCTTCCAGGTGGACCACACCTTTATCTTTCCCGTGGTAAGCGGCAAGGTGGATTTTACCGGCCGGGAGGAGCCGGAACGGGAGGATGCGGACGCCACAAGGGCGGTCTACATCGCCATGAACGCCCTGCTCACCGACCGGAACCTCTCCGCCGAGGAGGAGTACCGGCACCGGCAGACGGTGTACGAGGGCCTGCCCACGCTGGACTGGCCGGCCTTCGCCGCCCTGGGCCCTGCCGGGGAGGATACGGAGACCATGCAAAGTCTATTGCAGTATCTGGAGAGCCAGCCCCTTCTCTCCACCCACGAGATCAGCGGCCTCCAGGGGGGTGCTTTCCAGGTGGACGGCTGGTACGCCACATGGTACAGCATCCTGCTGGGCAGGGCGTTTCTCGCCGCGCCGGAGCAGTACGTCCGCTGTATGGCCGACAGCGGCCGCAGCGACGAGGAGAACCGGGATCTGGCCGGGATCACCGCCTGCGGCTGCGAGGAGGGGCAGATTTTAGCGGAGGCGGCGGAGACCGCCCGGGAGCTGCTGTTCCACAGCGGCGCCCTGCGCACCCGGCAGGAGGAGCTCTGCGCCAGGGAAATTTATGAAAAAATTGAGGAACTGACGGGAACAAACGGGTGACGCCCCGCGTCTATAAAAATTGTCTCTCTTTTTCCCCTCCTCCGTGGCCAGGCCGCGAAGGCACGCGTCCAAGGCGCTGTGCCGCCCGGCCGCCCCGCCAGCCCAGCTGGCGGGGCCCGCAGCGGCGCCACCGGCACATCTTGCTTACAGCCCCCGGCAGAGTCCGCGGTGCGCACGCCGCAAATAAATTTTTGATTATTTTTCCCGGAAACCGCGTTTTCGGGAAAAATACTTCTCATGGAGCAAACGTCGATCCCTCCGTCCTTCCCTGTGGGAGCAGATCGGGTACGCGGCGCAAACTTTTTCACCGAGGAAGCCAACATAGCGGCCCTTCGACGAAATTAAAAAATATTCTCCGCTTCTTTTGCGCAAAATACTTGCAAAATGGCGCGGACTTTGCTAAACTATATCAGTGTGTTTGATTTAGGAAGAACTTTCCTCCCCCGCGGACTGCCCCGCAGACGGGCCGCGGGACTGTGGAGAGTCCCTTTTTGCCCCCTTCGCTGTGTGCGGGCCGGGGCTGAGCCTCCCGTCTTCCGGGGGGTCTCCATTTCTATCTTGAGCGCCCTCAGGCGCATGGAGGTCGTACTATGGCAAAACACCCCAAGAGCCGTTCGGAAAAACGCGCGGACAAGCTCCAGCGGGAGCAGGAGGCGCTGAACCGCGTCTTTCGCATCTTTTTAATCGGAATTGCGGCGGAGTGCTACGTGCTCTTCCTCTACGCCCGCTTTGTCAAGGGCAACGCCCAGCAGCTCCTCAACGCCTACACCGCCGTGCAGTGGCTGGGTTGGATTGGTCTGGCCGCAGCGGCGGCCGGTCTGGCGCTGTGCATGGTGAAGAAGGGGGACGAGAAGCTCCGCCGGATTGGCCTGTGGGGGCTGGGTACGGGCCTGTTCTTTGCGGTCTCCAGCGCGCTGATGTACTTCCTGTTCCCCCAGGGTACGCTGCTTCTGTGCGTAGCCATCCCCATTCTGACGGTGTTCGGTCTGATCTACTACCTGTTCCAGCACGAGTTTTTCTTCAGCTGTATTGTCCTGGGCGGAACCATGTTCACCCTGTGGATACTGCGCAAGGGTCTGGGCACCGTCAACTGGAATGCCAAGGTGATCGCCGGCGCGGTGGTCGTGCTGATCGGTCTGGCGGCGGCGGCCTACCTCACCTTCAGGATCAGCAAAAAGGGCGGGAAATGGCCCTTTAAGGGGGATTTTCGGGTGTTTAGCACCAGCTGTCCCTATAACGTCCTCTACGCCACCTACGGCGTAGCCGCCGCGGCCATTCTAGTGTCCCTGGTTGCGGCCACTACGATCTATTACACCATGTGGGCGGTGGGGATCGCCCTGTTCGCGCTGGCGGTATACTATACCACAAAGCTGATGTAACGCCGCTGAGGCCGCGATAGTAAAATGGAAAACAGGCGCCGTACCATATGGTACGGCGCCTGTTTTTTTGTTCAAGCTCTCGGCGCTCTATGTCCGGCGCGGCGCACGCTACAGCCACCGGCACAGCGCTGTCAGCCGGGACGCAAACTCCCGGAGCGCCGCCGGCAGAGGCCCGGACAGCAGGGATTCCAAAAAGCTCTTCAAAGCCTCCCGGTACTCCGACTGCGTAGTACAGTTGACGGCGCGGAAAAACTTGAAGTCGTCGTAAAAAATGTCCTCCGGACTCAGTGAGCCGGCAATCTCCCCCATGAGGGCGCAGGCGTCCCGCAGGTCCTGAAATTCCGCAGCCGCGCCCCGCTGTGTTATCAAACATCTCTATAGGGTCTCGTAGGAGACCAGTTCCTCCAGCGGCCGGCGCTCGGGGTTGCCCTGGGGACCGGCGGAGGGGTCGGGGTGGCCGATGAGCAGCAAATTTACCGGTTCCAGATGCGCAGGCAAATCGAACTCCCCGCGGATTACGTCGGGCTTAAAGTGGCAGATCCACACTGAGCCAAGGCCCAGTTCCGCCGCGACCAGCATCATGTGGTCCGTTGCGATGGAGGCGTCGATGTGGGCGGCGGTGACGCCGTCGAAGGGCCGCCTCCAAACCCGGTCGTGGTCGGCGCAGACCAGAATGGCCAGCGGAGCGCCGTAGGTCTGGGCGGCCTTTTCCAGCTTCCGGAGGCCCTCCGCGCTCTGCACCACCAGCAGCCGAAGAGGCTGGCGGTTGCAGGCTGTGGGAGCGGCCTGCGCGGCCGTCAGGATGCGGTTCAGCTTTTCCGCCTCCACCGCCTGGGGCAGGTAGGCGCGGACGGAGCGCCGGGATTTAATCATCTGTAAAAAGTCCATAGCTGTCAGTCCTTTCTTGTGATTTTGTGTAAAATCTGCTACAATTCAATGGGCCAAGCGCTGGGCAGGGTGAGGCACAGGGTGTAAAGGAATATGGATGAACGATCCGCCGGCTTGGGTTTATTGTAGCAGATTTTTTCTATGGCGCAAGAGGGCACTTTTGCGGCAGATACTTTCCAAAAGGTAAGGAGGCAGGCTATGAACCAGGGAAAGGGACCCTTCAACTGTCCGGTGGAGGCCACGCTGGCCCTGATCGGGGGAAAGTATAAGCCCCTGATCCTCTGGCATCTGATTGACGGGCCGCGTCACTATATGGCGCTCCAGCGACTGATTCCCGCGGCCACGGCCAAGATGCTCTCCCAGCAGCTGCGGGGACTGGAGGCAGACGGCCTGGTACGGCGGGAGGTGCTGCCGGAGACGCCGCCGCGGACCCGCTACTCTCTGACGGAGTTCGGCCGCAGCGCAATCCCGGTGCTGACGGCAATGTGCGACTGGGGCGCCGCCTGCATGGAGACCGGCGGAGGCCGCACCGGGCAGAATAAGCCTTGTACCATAAAATGCGCAATAGAGCGCTCCCTGAAATAGGCACGCCTTTAACAACTGCCCCGATCTCCCGTATAATACACGCAAAGGGACGCTGCGGCGGACGGCTGACCCAGTTTAGGTTTCCTCAGGCTGCCCCAAGAAACCGTCGCTTGGCAGAGCGGCGGTTTCTGCTTTTCACAATAATCGTGACCGCACAGCGCCCCCCTCTGGGGGGATACTGTGGCCAAGTGCCTGCTGAATCCGTCTATACACAGCATCCCCGCTGTTCTCAAAAAGAACAGCGGGGATGTTTTTCCATATATCCGCTACCCTGGCAATTTCTCACACTCTCCGCCAGCTGGCGCCGTCCTTCCGGTCCGTTACCTCAATTCCCATTCCCTTCAGCTCGTCTCGAATCCGGTCCGCCTCGGCGAAATTCTTCGCCTTCTTCGCCTCGTACCGCTTCAGCACCAGTGCATCAATTTCCCCGTCTCCCTCGCCGGTGACCGTGTAGCCGCCCGCGCCGCCGCTCTGCACCTGGGCGGCCTCGCGCTCCCGTATGGCCGCCGCGCGCTCCAGCAGGCGCAGCCCCAGCACGCGGTCAAAGCTGCCTAAAACCGCCCGCTTCGTCGCGTCGTTTACCGGGGCCTTCAGCACGTCATACAGCGCGGTAATTCCCATGGAGGTGTTCAGATCATTTCCTACCTGCTGAATGAACTTCTCCTTATACGCCCCGGCCGCCGCCTCATCGACCTCTCCCGGCTCCCCGGACAGCGCCGCGATCCGCCGCAGGAGCTTGTTGTACGCCCCCTGGGCGTTGTCCAAATTTTCCCAGGAGAACACCAGACTCTTGCGGTAGTGGCTCTGGAGGCAGAAGAAGCGGTAGGCCAGCGGGTCGTACCCCTTCTCCTCCAGCAGAGAGACCGTCAAAAACTCCCCCTTGGACTTACTCATCTTGCCGCTGTTGGTGTTGAGGTGGTGGACATGGAACCACTGGGGGCACCAGGGGTGACCCAGATAGCTCTCGGACTGGGCGATCTCGTTGGTGTGGTGGGGAAAGGCGTTGTCCACGCCGCCGCAGTGGAGGTCCAGGTACTCCCCGTTGTGCTTGAGGGAAATCCCGGTGCACTCGATGTGCCAGCCGGGGTAGCCCACACCCCAGGGAGAGTCCCACTTCAGCGCCTGATCCTCGAACTTCGATTTGGTGAACCAGAGGACGAAATCGTTCTTGTTCCGCTTGTTTTCGTCCTCCTCCACGCCCTCCCGGACGCCCACGGCCAAGTCCTCCTCGTCGTGGTCGTTAAAAATATAGTACCGCTCCAGCCTGGAGGTGTCAAAATACACATTCCCCCCGGCGGTGTAGGCGTATCCCTTCTCAATCAGGGCGGAGATGATCCTGATATACTCGTCGATGCAGCTGGTGGCCGGCTCGATCACGTCGGGGTGTTTGATGTTCAGCTTGTCGCAGTCGGAGAAGAAGGCGTCGGTGTAGAATTTCGCGATCTCCATCACGGTCTTATTCTCCCGGCGGGCCCCTTTGAGCATCTTGTCCTCCCCGGTGTCGGCGTCGCTGGCCAGGTGGCCCACATCGGTGATGTTCATGACCCGGTTCACGTCATAGCCCTCATAGCGCAAAAACTTCTCCAGCACATCCTCCATAATATAGCTGCGCAGATTGCCAATGTGGGCAAAGTGGTACACCGTAGGTCCGCAGGTGTACATCTCCACGTGTCCCGGGGTGTGCGTAGTGAACTCCGCCTTCTTATGGGTGGCACTGTTGTATAAATACATGGTGTTTTCCTCCATTTTTATAATCTCTGGTGGTCTAAAATCATCTGCTTGGCGGCGGTGTTCCCCGTCCGCTCCGCCTCCTCCAGGAGGGCTGGGACGTCCTTCTCCGGGATCATCCCCTCCCCGCACATCAGAAGCAGCAGCGCCTCCTGCCGGAGGGCCAGGGGGTAGAGGCGCTTGCGCTGGCCCTTGATATACTTGAGGTACTCCCCCTGCCGCTCCTGGGAGTACAGATGCCGCTCCAGAGCGAACCCCCAGGCGGCCCGCTGCTTCCAGAAGGCGGGCAGGTCTTTCACCGCCATATTGGGCGCCACAATGGGCGCGTCCACCTCCTCAAAGGGGTCCGAGGATTTCACCTCCGGGCCCGTCCGGGCGCCGGACAGGGTGATTTTCTGAAGGCCCGCGCAGCGGAGGAAGGCCCAGCAGCCGATTGTCCGGACGTTCTGGGGAATCGTGATCTCCAGCAGGCTCCGGCACTCCAGAAAGGCCAGCATCTCGATGGCGCAAAGGCTCTCGGGGAGGGTCACGCTTTGCAGATTGACGCAGTCGTAGAAGGCGCTCTCCCCGATCTTCACCACCCCCTCCGGGATGACGACGGCGCCGGAGAGGTCCCGCCGCCCGGAGAAGGCGTCCTTCCCGACCTCCCGCAGGCCCTCCGGCAGTAGGATATCCCCATCCGGCCCGGTGTATTTGACCAGGGCGGCATTTTCGATGATAAAATTGGGGTTGTCGGACATAGCACATCCTCTCCTTTTCTCATTTCTGCTCAGACCGGCTCCCCCAGTCCCTCCATAATCTCCAGCAGGGCGGCATAGCTCTCCTCGGTGGCCCCGCCGTACAGTCCTTGGCAGTCGCCGCCGCCCATGTCCATGACCACCACCAGATTGTCGGGTCGGCTGCTGTAAAATGTAATCTCAAGGTCCATCCAATGGCGCAGGATAGCGGTACGCTTGACCAGTCTGGAGCGGATGATGGTAAGTTCATCCGCATTCAGCCAATAGTACTCCTTCGCAGAATATTTGAGCTGCCATATGGCCTCGTACGTCAGAGCCGCCTCTAAAAACTCGCTGGCGGTAGGGGCGGACAACAGCCAAGGGTCATCATCCTCCGTCTGTGTGTACACCGGCGGGTCGGGCAGGGCGAGATCCTCTCTGCGGATTTCTGCCCGACAGACGCCTTGATTCTCGCAGAGCAGGGGCAGATGGTCCGACTGTGTCAAATGTTTCCATCTTAGAAAGTCCTCCGGAAAAAACCACTCATCCTGATTGGTTTTTAGCTCCCTGGTGCGGCCAAATGTGCGATAAAACCCCTCCAACGCGGCGGGAATCTCCCCAAATATCCCCTTCATAGCAACGATTTCCCCATCGGTACACCCCTGGGGCTGATCGACGCCATAGAGGTCACGGACAAGCTCTCGCAGCTCCACGCCCGACACTCCTTTCTGTTAGAGACAGGAGATATTTTTAGGGTGAAGACATCCGGAATTCGCCGCAGGCGAATCTAATTTTAATCGTCCAGCTCTGCTGGACACCGAAACTCCTATCTCCTAACTCCTATCTCCTATCTGTCTCTCCAGCTCCTCCACTCTCGCCGTCAGCGCCGCAATCTTCACCAGCGTAGGGTTCTCCACACTGGTCTGGTCCACCTCGTCGGCGTAGCGCCGGACCTTTTCGCCGTTGAGACGGACAATCTGGGCCGGGACGCCCACGGCGGTGGCCCCCTCGGGGACCTCCTGGAGCACCACGGCCCCGGCGGCGATGCGGCTGTTGTCGTGGACGGTAATCGGTCCCAACACCTTGGCCCCGGCGCCGATCATCACGTTGCTGCCGATGGTGGGGTGGCGCTTGCCCACGTCCTTCCCGGTGCCCCCCAGGGTGACCCCCTGGTAGATCAGCACGTCGTCCCCGATCTCTGCGGTCTCGCCGATCACAATACCGGTGCCGTGGTCGATGACAAACCGGCGGCCGATGGTGGCCCCGGGGTGGATCTCAATCCCCGTCCAGAACCGGCTCCACTGGGACACCGCCCGGGCCAGAAAGCGGCAGCGGCGGCGGTAGAGCCAGTGGGCCAGCCGGTGGTAGATGGTGGCGTGAACGCCGGCGTAGAGAAGAAAGACCTCCGCCTTGCTGCGGGCGGCGGGGTCCCGCCTCTGATAGGCCCCTAATGTCTCGCCAAGTCGAAGCATAATATTCCTCCTGAGGAAAGATTTCAAAAGCAAAAAAGCCCCCTGCCCGCAGGCAGAGAGGCGTATGGAAACGCGGTCCCACTCTCTTGTTTCGCTCGTGTGGCCTGTATCGCGGCCCAGACGGAGGGCATTACCCCTCCCACTCCCGGGCGCATTTTCCCCCGCCGCTCCACAGGGCGGCTTGCAGCCCATGGCCGCCCCTCTCTGCAAGTGGATGGAATGGGGTACTTCTCCCGTTCACAGTGGCTGTACTGTCTATTATATTAGCAGTGATGGGAAGATGTGTCAAGGGGAAGTGTGCCGCCGCGGAGTTTTGTGTTTGCCGGCAGGGCGCTTCCCTCCTCCCTTTCATGTTGGCAGCCCTGACCGCTGGCGATTTCACTAACAGCTGCTTGAAACGGAAAAAGGGTCGTGATATAATCGACTCGATACATCCCTGATTTGGAGGTCCGCAATGATACCCATTGCCGCACATGGTATTACCTATATTGAGCCACTTGATGGAAGCTGCGAATGGTACTGGGGAACCGATTATATACACGGGGACTTGTATGAGGCCGAGGAACTGTATCGGGACCATCACCCCGTAAATAGTAATTGCCTCATATTCGTCCATTATCCTGATGGCCGTGTTGTTGAACCCATTAAAGGAAAGCCTGGGCAATATTTTGGGCGGCCAATTTCATGTGATAGGAAAATACAAATATTACTGGTTGATTTTCCACAATCAACTATCCGCATTTTCCAATATGACGACACCGCAAATCAGACTGTCGAAATTGCCACGCTGCCTGTGACCGCAGTGGAAAACTGCTATAATCTGTTGCTGAGGCGCTATCCTCTCATGCTAACCCGGCACGCAAATGATGGAAAGTTTCAGATTGTCTGGCCGGAGACAGTGAAAATTGAGATTGAAGAACCGGAGACTTTTGTCGATAGAAAAGGCGACCACCTCTATTTTTCCAAGTGGCACGAAGAGCCGGCGTATCGGGAAGAAATTGTTGTCCGAAAATATCCTACGGGGGAAATTACAGAAGTAATCCCGGGGAGCTGGACACAAATGCCAAATGGTCAAATATGGATTTTGCAGTAATTTTTCAGCTTCCAGTTTATCAGGCAGTGGGCTATCCAGCTCACTGCCTATTCCGTCATTTTGACGATTGTAAAAACTTATAAGCGTTTTCACCTGCAAAAGAGAAAAGGACCCAGGGCGCTTCCCTCTTGCAAACAAAAAACAATCCTGCTATAATCTGCTTGAAAAGCAAAAATGCGGCAGTTTGCGGGTGGGGCAACACCCGCAAACCTATGCAGGTGACGCTTCCACCTACACAACGGCCACAGTGGCCGCACCGCATGGCCATTATACGGCAAATCCGTCCCTGTTGCAAGGGGGCCGCGCCGTGTTCCGTGTGCCGTGCTGCATAAGAACTTGTTTCTTGCGCTGTGTGGGAACTCTCCTGCGCGGCGTTTTTGTTTTTCACCCGGCGCTCTGGGGGCGGCTCCGCCCCCGGGGCCGCTGCGGTGAAATTCTCGGAAGGAAAGGATGACCGCCATGCCCAACACACCCTGTGGCGTCCCTGCGGGGGACGCTGTGCCGCTGCCGCGGCGGAGAGGAGGGAACGCATTGTGAGCTATCGAAGAACCGTCTACACCCAGCAGCAGGCCGTCACCAGACCCACCGGATCCGGAGGCCTGGGCCCCCTGCTGGAGACCGCCGGACCGGACAAGCGGAAACTCTTTACCGACATGGCCGTCCGCTTCGCCATCGCCGCGCTGGTCTGGGTGCTTCAGCACCGGGGCGGCGGCGCCCTGGAGGCCCTGGACTACGCCCTTCTGGTCATCTACGCCGGCTTCGTCCTCTGGCCGATGCTCCACTGGCGTGATACCATGGAGTTCCACGTCAACGGACTGCGCTTCAAGGGGGAGGACTTCCCCTTCAACGGCCTCGCCCAGGTCACCTGGAAGAGCTGGAAGGTCTTTTTCACCGACACCGTCTATCTCCAGATCCCCGGCGAGTCGCTGAACGTCACCTTCGTGGAGGAGGTCAGAAAAATCTTCACCCGCTGCTACACCGACAGCATATAGCGCTCTATAATCCACTACATAAGGAGTGATTCCCATGGGCGAATGGTTCGCCGAGAACAAGACGACCGTCATCGGCATGGTAGTTCTGGTGGTCGCCGTGTACATCTTCATCTGCATCAAGGACGCCATTGGCAAAAAGAAGGGCGTGGACAGCGAGGAGAAGCACCGGATTCAGGACATCGCCCGCCGCCTGATCCCCGACTGCGCCGCCTACACCGTGGCCTACGCCACCAACCACGAGGTCAAAACCGCCATCGGCAAGACCACCACCTACTACTATTACTACGCCGTGGCCTTCAAACCCGGCGTCCTTCAGCTGATCCCCCTGTCCCTAAACGGCGGGGAGTTCAGCGCCAAGGAGAGCGTCTGCATTCTGCCGGAGCATCTGGGGCGGGTGAAGCTGTCCAACAAGGGCTCCACCGTGGCGCTCTTTGACGGGGAGGACAAGAAGGTGGTGGAGTTCACCCTGGGGCCCAGCTACACCAAGTTCGGCAAGTTTGACCCGGTGAACATCCAGCAGAGCGAGGAGGCGGAGAAGTTCAGGGAGTTCAGCAACGACTTCGCCGCCCGGGTAAACAAGTAAGCGTCCCGTCAAAAGATGGTTTTTTGTCCGGCGGACCGGGCAAAAAACCATCTTTATTTTTCCAGAAAACAATGCTATACTATGCCTTGGACAGCAACCCCAAACGTTTATATAAGGAGGAACAAACCCCATGATCCGTGTAGACGATTCCAAGGCGCTGCAAAACAGAACCGACCTCACCGCCGAGCTGGCCCAGGCCCAGGACTGGCTGCAAAACGCCACCGGCAAGGGCAGCGACTTCGTGGGCTGGGTGAACCTGCCCCGGGACTACGACAGGGACGAGTTCGCCCGCATCCAGAAAGCCGCCAAAAAGATCCAGAGCGACAGCAAGGCTCTGGTGGTCATCGGCATCGGCGGCAGCTACCTGGGGGCCAGGGGGGCCATCGACTTTCTCTGCTCCCCCAACTACAACCTGAAGAAGAAGGACACCCCCAACATCTACTTCGTGGGCTGCGGCCTCAGCGCCGACTACCTCCAGGAGGTCATGGACCTGATCGACGGCCAGGACTTCTCCGTCAACGTGATCTCCAAGTCCGGCACCACCACCGAGCCCGCCGTGGCCTTCCGCTTCTTC
>CANDEH010000039.1 GCA_947383645.1 uncultured Clostridia bacterium
CCGTGGCCCAGCTCATAGCAGAGGCCCAGCTCGCAGATGGCGGGGGGATAGCCCTGCTCCGCGGCGCCGGCGAAGAGCTCCACGGCCTTCTCCTCGTCCCGCTCGGTGCCCACGCCCTTGATGTAGCACAGGCCCAAGCTGTACTGGGCGGAGATGTGGTCCCCCTCGGCGGCCTTTTTAAACCAGTAGAAGGCCTTCTCCTCGTCTTTGGGGGCCCCGTCCCGGCCGTGGCAGTAGTTCTGGGCCAGCTGGTTGGCAGCGTCCAGGTCCCCCTCCTCCGCGGCGGAGAGCAGCTCCCGGAAGTTCTGCTCCTTCCCCGCCGACATATCCGCAAGGCTCTGCATCAGCTGCGGGTTGAAGTACACCATGGTGGTACTGTCATCATTGTGCTGCAAGCTGTCGTTCTGATCCGTCGCCATATGTCCTGCTTCCTTTCTGTTGTGAGTAGCGGAGGCGCACCCCCGGATGTTATGTGAGGTCCATTCTATCAAATTTCCCGCCGGAACGCAATATACTTAAGAGAGACCTCCGATGAGAAGGCAAAAATTTTTAAAGGCGGCGGCACGCGCGCCGCACCCTGTCAAAGCGCCGCCGCGGCCCGCCCTGCCTCAGTCTGTCAAAAAAAATCAACAGAGCCGGATGGCGGTAAGGAGGATAGTGTGAAAGGAACCCAAGAGGGGTTCCTTTCGCGTTAAATCGTCCGCCCACAGGCGACAGATTTCGGCTTGCAGCCGAAATCTGGTAGCCCCGGCAACTGTGTTGCCGGGGCTGCCCAAGAGGGGGCCCTTCGTGTGCAATTGCCCGCCCTGCCTCTGATTCTCCTGTGATGGGCCGGCCCCCTGCGCTGTCCTTCATCCCACCTGCCGGAAGTCCTCCACCATAAACGCCAGCTTCAGGCAGCGCGCCAGGATCTGTCCGTAGTTCAGCCGCTCCACGGCCTCCCCGGCCACCAGAGGGATTCTGGCCACCTCCCGCTCTCCCGCGGTGACCACCAGCTCCCCCATCGCCTGTCCCGCCTCCACCGGAGCCTGGAGCGACTCCACAAGGTGTACCTCCTGCCCCAGATCCGCCGCCTGGGACTTCTCCAGCAGCAGGGCGTCCCCCGCCCCCAGGACCGGCTGGACGTAGTCGGAGGTCCCCAGCGCCACCGGCACCGCCGGCAGCACCTGCTCCGGCTGGACGTGGACCAGGGAGTAGAGGGAGAAGCCGTAACTGAGGAGCACCTTGGCGCTCTCAAACCGCTGGGGGCCGGTGGGGGATCCCATGATTACGGCAATGAGCTCCATCCCCTCCCGCTCCGCCGTGGCGGAGATGCAGTACCCGGCGGCGTCGGTGCTGCCGGTCTTGAGGCCGGTGGTGCCCTCGTAGAAGCGCACCAGCTTGTTGGTGTTGGACAGCGTAAAGGCCCCGTCCCGGAGACTGTCCATCCAGATGGTGGTAAAGCGGCGGATGTCCGGATGGTTCAAAATCAGCTCCCGGCTCATCAGGGCAATATCGTAGGCGCTGGTCACATGGCCCTGGGCGGGGAGCCCGGTACAGTTGAGAAAGGTGGTGTCCTCCATCCCCAGCTCCGCCGAGCGCTGGTTCATCCGGGCCACGAAGTTCTCCGCACTGCCGGCCACGTGCTCGGCCAGGGCCACCGCCGCGTCGTTGCCCGAGGCCACACAGACCGCCTTCAGCAGGTCCTCCACGCTCATCTGCTCGTTCTCCTTCAGGTACACCTGGGACCCGCCCATGGAGGCGGCGTAGGCGCTCACGCCCACCATGTCCTCGTAGCGCAGGGTGCCGCTGTCGATGGCCTCCATCACCAGCAGCAGGGTCATCACTTTGGTGACGCTGGCCGGCTCCAGCGCGGCGTGCTCATTTTCGGCGTAGAGTACCTTTCCGGTCTCCTTCTCCATGAGGATGCAGCTCTTGGCATCCACACGCAGCGGCTGGGCATAGACCGGCAGGCTGAGCAGGCATGCCGCGCACAGCGCCGCAAGGACTCGTTTCATGGTCATCTCTCCTTTTCTCTCCTGATCCCGCCCTGATGGGGGCTGTTCTATCCCACTCTATGTCCCGCCGGAAAAAATCATGCCGCAGCGGGCATATTTCGAGTTGCATTCTGCAAAAAGCTGTGGTATAATGAGTCACGTTCGCGGGGTTAGTACATCGGTAGTATGTCAGCTTCCCAAGCTGAAGAGGCGGGTTCGATTCCCGTACCCCGCTCCACTGAAACAGGAAGGACAGGGCATTCGCCCTGTCCTTCCTGTTTCAAGTGGGAACCTTCGGTTCATTTGACATGCTCGGGGCAAATGAATTGCCCCTGCGCCAAGGTTTTGGCCTTCAGGCCAAAACGCTTGTACGCCGCGCTTGCGGCGGCTCGCTGGCGCTCGCGGCTCTGACGGGGCGGAATCTTTTTTGTCAATGAGAGACAAGTTGAAATGGATTGATGGTATGGATGCCAAAGTCAGCGAAGAAATCAAGGCGCGCTCTGATGAAATTGGCGGATGCGGTACGCAATTTGCCGGCCCTGCTCCCGGCGGCTTCGGAGCGGAGGGCGGGCCTGTTGCCGCAGGCGCCTACAGCCAAGCCCGTAGCGCCGCCATACGGCTCTCCGCGTCCGCGCGGCCCATGCGGTAGACGGCCTCGATCTTCTCCGGGTCCGTTTCGGTGCGGCCGATGGGCAGGGCGGAGCGGGGCCGGATCACGAAGGCCGTCCCCTCCCTGACCCGGCGGGCGATCAGATCCATGGTCTGGTTGTAGACGATGTGCCGCCGCGCCATGGCCCGGCGAAAGGCCGGGTATCCGGCGTAGCGCAGGCGGAGAAGGGGGTTGTTCTCAGAGAACTTCACATAGTCGGCGGGCCGGGTGAGCACCACGATATTGCGCCCATACCCCATCTCCTCGAAGGCCCGGACCGGCACGCTGTCCGCCACCCCGCCGTCCAGATAGCGCCGCCCGTTGATGCGCACGGTCCGGGCGGCTAAGGGCATGGAGGCGGAGGCGCGGAGGTAGTCGATCTGGGCCATGAGATCATCTAAGAGGATATACTCCGCCGCACCGGTGTCCACATTGGTACAGACCACGTAGAAGGGGATGCGGGCGTTTCGGAATGCCTCGTTGTCGAAGGGGTCCAGCGCGCAGGGCAGCTCCCGGTAGCAGAAGTCGGTGTCCACCATGTTCCCGGTCTTCAGCAGGGAGCGGAAGCTGAGAAAGCGGGGGTCCCGGGCGTACTTTTTGTAGTAGCGGATACTCCGCCCCTGCTGGCCGGAGACGTAGTTGCAGCCGTGGATGGCCCCGGCGGAGACGCCGATCACGCCGTCGGCGGCGATGCGGTGCTCCATCAGCACGTCCAGCACGCCGGCGGTGTAGATGCCGCGCATGGCGCCGCCCTCTAAAATCAGACCGGTTTTCATGGCCGGTTCCTCCCTCCTCTCCTCCCTCTTGCGCGGGGAGGAGAATTCTGTTATAATCGACAGAAGAAAAAGCGGGGTATGGCGGGTCTGTTGACAAAGTCGTCTGCCGGCGTCCGGCGCGATTTTGTCAGCAGACCTGTAGTGTACCACAGAATATGCCAAAAGGGAAGGGGGAAGTCCTGTGCCTGTTGAGGAGGAGAAGCGCACCGCGCCGCCCCGCTGGACGCGGGAGAAGCTGCGGCCCTACTGGGTCATCCTTTTGCTGGTGGTGCTGTGCATCGTCCTGGGAAAGGGGCTCTGGGACGCGCAGAGGCGGGAGCGGGACCAGGAGGCCGTCCTGGAGGCCCAGCGGGCCGCCATCGCCCAGCTGCAAAAGAAGCCGGAGGAGGACGGCGGCCTGCTGCACGAGGGGGAGGCCAGAATCACCGGCGACACCATCCGGGAGCAGTTTGGCGAGCTGGGGGAGCTGGTGTCCATTGAGTGCATCTACACCAACGCCGACCAGTATGAGAACCAGAACCAGGTCACCGTTTTCAAGTGGGAGGTGGGGGTCCCCTTCACCGCCAAGAGCTTTTTGATCTCCTACGACGGGCGCATCAAGGCCGGCGTGGCGCTGTCAGAGGTGCAGGTGGACGTGAACGACAACGCCCGCACCGTCACTGTGACCCTGCCCCCGGCGGAGATCACCTCCCATGAGATCTTCGAGGACAACATCCGGGTATTTAACGAGCGGGACGGCATCTTCAACAAGATCACCGTGGAGAACTACGCCGACTTCATCAGCGGACAGAAGACCGTGATGGAGGAGCGGGCCATCGATTTGGGCCTGCTGACCAGCGCCGACAAAAACGCCCAGACGGTGATCCGCTCCCTGCTGTCCACCCTGCCGGGGATGGAGAACTACCGCCTCACCGTCGTCACAGCACGGTGACAGAGGGGGCCGCTAACCGGTCCTTTCAGCCGTGATTTTGTCCTGCCCCGGTCCTGCCGGGCGGCATGGAATCCCCCGCAAGAAAGCAGACGGCACAAGCGGGCATCCCTGATGATGAGATTCCGTAACGATAGTTTCAAATCAACAAGTAAGCCATTCACTACTTTTCAATGATGGAACTCAGCAATTCGGGCCAGCGCGTAAATACTTCTTTTCCTACAATGACTTCATCCACAAGGCCGGAGTTCAGAATATCAATGATCCTACACAAATAAGATTTTCCATCAATCCACCATGTCTTATAAGCATCCAGGAAAAACACATGGGTAATAGGTCTCCCGGAGCGATATGAAACATCTCTAAATTCATAGCCATCCAATTGTGTTTCATACACTCCATCAGCGACGCGACTCCCGAATGTTGTAGCATAGTAATATTCCTTGATTTCCCATAAAATCCGGGGATTAATAATATTGGGATAGGCGCCATCAAAGCGCCTGGATGATGCACCGATAATATGGTTCTCATCATCAAAGACGTATACCAATCCCCTGGGATCATCATTGAATCCTAAAGACCCATCATAGATAGATGAGCGCCGGATGGTATCTTCTGTCAAGATATTTATTATAGCAGTAAAGAAAGCGATCTGTTTCATGGCCCCTTTCTGCTTATTCATAGGAATTTTACACTGAAAACAGTTTTCTTGATGCAGAGGATATAGGTTTTGAAATGCTTCTCTTGCTGTATCAGCGTTCATCAAATTGTAACGGACGAAGTCATTAAGTAAATCAGCACGTTTATCAAAATACGATTTTGCAGTCAAAATAGCATCATAATCTACGGCAATCCCATTTTGAGAAACAAGCCGATCAATTTCAGCTATGGAATAAGTACGAACTGTATCAAAATTATTATAATAGCCTTGCAGACTATCAGTCTACAGACTATAAGTTACGGCCGTGGGGTAGTTAAATGGTTCCCGCACTTTTGAAATGGATAGGCAACAAGCAACGCTTTGCCAGTGTAATTGTTGCGAATATGCCAACTATCTTCAATAATTATTATGAACCGTTTTTGGGTAGCGGTGCTGTGCTTGCCGAACTTCTTATGCAAGATGATGCCAGTTTATACCCACATTTTAATCATGCCTATGGTAGTGATATTCTTCCTTTCCTGATTGATATCTTTAGAAGCGTCAAAGAGGATCCCAATAAAATTATCGAGTATTATAGCAAAGAAATATCTTCTTACTACGAAAACCCAGAGGAACAGTATGAATTAATAAGGAACAGATTCAATCAAGACCACAACGCATTTGATTTCTGTTTACTATCAAGAACTTGCTATTCTGGAGTTATTCGCTTTAGAAAAGCAGATGGATACATGAGCACACCCAAAGGCCCTCACAATCCAATCAAGCCATCTGTATTTGCAAATCGCGTTGCATTATGGTCTAATTTAATTCAAAAAGCTGACTTTTATACCGAAAGCTTCGAAAAAGCTATGGCAAAACCACAACATGGAGATGTAGTTTATTGTGATCCGCCATACACGCATAGTCAGAGCATTATTTATGGGGCACAAGACTTTAACATTAAAGTTTTGTGGAACAAGATTGCTGAATGTAAAGATCGTGGCGCTTATGTAATGCTATCTATTAATGGCAGTCGTGAATCAGAGAAAAAAGATATATCAATAGATATTCCCGCAGGCTTATTTGACAGAGAGCTAACCGTTAACTGTGGAACTTCCATGATAGATCGTCTGCAAAATTCGGGAAAAGATATGGTAGATGAAGTTGTACATGATAAACTGCTGTTAACTTGGTAGCCAAATCGAACGGGGTTCCATCCAAGAAATCAGGGATGCTACCTCTCGTTACAGATGCATGATGACATGTATAAAAATTTACCAATATACGATTGACAAACCGCTTTCCCACGTGGTATCCTGCAAAACTCCCTTATGGGCGTGACAACTGAATAGGCTATACTAATTGGAACAGTAAAAGCCGGTTACATACACAATCCAAACAAACACCAGTAAGGCGCGGGCCACCCTGCTGGTGTGGTTGTGTATGCAACCGGCTTCTCTATTTGCCTGAAATGCCCGAAACAATTGAACAACCGTCCGAGAGTGATAATTGTGCCAAGACCTCCCGCTGCGGGGATCGAGCGAGATAACGCTGCTGAAAAGGAACGGAGCACTCCCGGATAGAACGGCAAACCAACATGACGGTGAAACGCCGTCACGTAACCTCCCCAAAATTCATTCTGACGGCATTTTGCTGTCGCCCTTGTATGGCCCATGCGAGCCCCCTCGTATGGATGTGGCGCCATTTTTGATGTCACACCCCAAAGGGGGCCCTTTCGCATGCAATCGCCGGCCGGACCCCAAAGGCATTTCTTCGCCGCTACGCGGCTCGGGTCCAGCCGACAAGCTGCCGCCCCGATGCTCCGGCTCAGTCCGCCGGCAGCAGCAGCGGCACCTTCACCTCCATCCGCTGGCCGTCCCGGTAGATGGTCATCGGCAGCTCCTCTCCGGCCATATACCGCCTTCTGGCGCGGATGATATCGTTGCTCACCGCCACCGGCTCTCCGTCCACGGCCACGACGGCGTCCCCAGGGCGGATTCCCGCGATCTCCCCGCCGCAGCCCTCGTTCACCTCCACCACCACGATGCCCACAGTGCCGTCCTCCAGGACGATCTGTCCCTGGACGGTGATGCCCAGGATGGGCTCGGCGGTGACCTCCCCTGTGGCGATCAGGCAGTTGACGATGTGGGCCACGGTGCTGCTGGGGATGGCGAAGCCCAGGCCCTCCACAATGGCCTCCCCCTGCTCGTTGGAGACCATCTTCACCGCGTTGATCCCCACCACCTGCCCGTACTGGTTGATGAGGGGGCCGCCGGAGTTGCCGCTGTTCAGCGCGGCGTTGGTCTGGATCAGGGTCATGGTCACTCCGTCCACATCCACATCCCGGTTGATGGCGGAGATGATGCCGTCGGTTAGAGTGCCCCGGAGCTTCAGGCCCAGAGGGTTGCCGATGGCATAGGCCTTATCCCCCACGCTGAGAAGGTCGGAGCTGCCAAACTCCGCGGCGGGGAGCTCCGTCTCCTCCACCTTCAAAACCGCCAGGTCGTTCTCCTGGTCGTAGCCCACAATCTTTGCCTCGCAGCGGTAGTTGTTGCTCAAAAGCACGTCGCAGCTCTCACCCCCCTCCACCACGTGGAAGTTGGTGACAATATACCCGTCAGCGCTCATAATCACCCCGGTGCCCACACCGGCGCTGCCGCTGGGCAGGTAGCTGACCACGGTGACCACCGTGGGGTTCACCATGGCGTAGACCTCCCCGGCGGAGAGAACCGTCTCGCCGCCCTCCGTCAGGCGCAGCCGGAAGTCCCCGCCCGACGGGTAGGCGGGGATGTGGGTCTCCCCGGTGCCGTCCCCGTCGTATTCGGCGTAGTCGTCCCAGTACTGGTGGAACTTGTCCTCCCACCCCGCCGGGGGACGGCTGGACTGCCGCTGAAGGGCGTAGGCCATCAGCCCCCCGGTGACGGCCAAAAAGCCGGCGGCGCAGAGGAAAAAGATCAAGACCCCGTGCCGGGGCCGCCCGGGTCTGGGCCGGGGCGCCGGTCTGGAGACCTCCGGCGTCTCCCGGGGAGGCTCCGCCGGCGGCGGGGGACACATGGCCGGGGGCAGGGGCCGCTCATAGCGGAGCACCACCGGCTCCGGCTCCGCCGGGGAGTAGGTCAATACGATCTCCGCCGGCGTCTCCGGCGTCTGGCCGGGGAAAATCTGCTCCGCCGCCTCTGCCGCCGCCTCGAATTGTTCAAACAGTGTATTCTCGTCCATCTCAACTCTCCCCCAGGGGTGTTTTCTGCCGCTCCGCCCTCTGTCAGCCGCTGCCCGCCAGGGTCATGGTGAAGGTAAAGGTGGTCACCCCGTCCTCGCTGGCGGCGTAGATGTGCTCCCGGTGCTGCTCCAGAATGGTTTTGACGATGTAGAGGCCCAGGCCCACCCCGTCCTTGTCCTCGCTGCGGGACTTGTCGCTCTTGTGAAACCGCTCGAAGAGCCTGGGCAGCTCCTCGGGGTCGATGGTGGCCCCGTGGTTGCGCACGGTGACCTCCGCCTTCTCCCCCCGGAGACTGAGCCCTAAGTAGAGGGCGCTCCCCGGCGTGGCGAACTTGGCCGCGTTCTCCAGAAGGTTGTAGATCACCTGGGTGATGAGGTCGTTGTCCCCCAGCACCAGCACGGACTCCTCGGGGATGTCCGCCTCCACGTCCAGCCCCCGGTCGGTAATCTTCAGCTCCATGGAGATCAGGGCCCGGCGCATGCTCTCGCAGAGATCGAAGGCCCCCTTCTCCCGCAGAAGGTCCATGGACTGGAGCTGGGATACCTCCAGCATCCGCCGCACCAGGCGGCTCAGACGCCGGCTCTCGTCGGAGATGATGCGCAGGTACTGCCCCTCCCGCTCCGGGGGGATGGTGCCGTCCAGGATGCCGTCGGCATAGCCGGTGATGGTGGTCATGGGGGTCTTCAGCTCGTGGGAGATGTTGGCGATGAACTCCCGGCGCTGCCGCTCCGTCTGCTGGAGGGACTCGGCCATGGCGTTGAATGCCTCCGCCAGCTCCTCCACCTCGTCGTCCCGGTCGGTGGTCTGGACCCGGGCGTCGAAGTTGCCCTCGGCAAAGCGGCGGGTGGCGGCGGCCATCTCCTGAATGGGCTTGGTCTGCTGCATGGCGGTGATGGAGCTGGCGACGAAGGCGATGAGGAGCACGGTGATGGAGGTCATGGCGAAGATGCCCAGAAAGCCCCGCCACATCCCCGTAAGGCTCTGGGCCTCGGTCACGGCTAAAACCATCCCCTGTATGGACCCGTGGCCCACGGTGTAGATGGGCACCGCCACCACGTAACGGCTGTTGGGGTAGATATTCAGGGAGGTCATCCCCGCGTAGCTGCCGCCGGCGAGGACCTTGTCGGTGATCCTGGCGGGGAGGGACACCTCCTGCCCCTCCAGACCGGTGTCCGTGGTCAGGAGCGTGTTGGTCTGGGTGTCCCAGATGAGAAAGTCGATGTCGGAGAGGGAGGAGGCCACCTGGGCGATGATGCGCATCCCCTGGTTCTCCCCGCCGAAGAAGGGGGTGTAGAGGGGGTAGTCCCGGCTGTAGGTGGCGGTGAGCTCCGCCATCATCACCGCCTTCTCCTGGAGCTCCTCCTTCTTCTCGCTCATAATGTAGGTGTATGTCAGGGTGAAAAAGGAGGTCCCCAGCAGCAGCAGCGTCAAAAGCACCATGCCGGCGGTCAGGGCGAACTGCCGCCAGTAGATGCTGTGAAACCGCGATTTTCCGCTCATAGGCGATCCTCCTCAGGGGTGCTCCCCTCAAAAAATGCAGGCGGGACCCTGCGCCCCGCCCGCTGTCTCACCTGGTCCTGCCCACCACCTCGAACTTGTAGCCCACGCCCCACACGGTCTTCAGGGCCCACTCCTCCGAGACGTTCTCCACCTTCTCCCGCAGGCGCTTGATGTGCACGTCCACCGTGCGGCTGTCGCCGAAGTAGTCAAACCCCCATACCTCGTCCAGCAGCTGGTTGCGGGTGTAGACCCGGTTGGGGGTGGACGCCAGGTGGTAGAGGAGCTCCAGCTCCTTGGGCGGCGTATCCACCTTCTGTCCGTCCACCGTCAGCTCGTAGGAGTCCAGATCAATAATCAGCTTGTCAAAGCTCAGCCGCTTGCGGGTGTCGTCGGGGATCTCCGTCCGGCGGAGGACGGCGTTGATGCGGGCGATGAGCTCCTTCATCTCAAAGGGCTTCACCAGGTAGTCGTCAGCGCCCATCTCCAGGCCTGTGACCCGGTCCAGGACCTCGCTCTTTGCCGTGAGCATAATGATGGGGGTGCGGGAGGTCTCCCGAATCTTGGCGCAGACGCTCCAGCCGTCCATGACCGGCAGCATGATGTCCAGGAGCACCAGATCCGGCCCGATCTCCCGGAACCGCTCCACGGCGGTTCCCCCGTCGAAAGCGGTGGTCACCTCGAAGCCCTCTTTCTCCAAGTACATGCGGATCAGATCGGAGATATTCCGGTCGTCCTCCACAGCCAAAATCTTACGTCCCATCTTTCTTCACCTCCGCAGGCCCCGTCCGCCGGGGCCGCCAATATGTCAATTGCCTCTCCCTATTATACCCCGGAAGCGGCGGGATTGTTGAACAATTTGTAAAAACAGGGCAGGCGCCGGGTCAAAAAGGCGGAAAATCGTTTTCACAGGGTCTCCCGATAGGCGATGACGCGGCACTGGGCCTCCCGCAGACGGCCCAAAAGGTCGCGCAGTCCCACCAGATTGGCCTGCGCCGTCCCCAGAAAGACCGTCTGGTCGCGGCTGTTGGAGGCGGCCAGCTGCTGATAGAGGGACTGGGCCCGGCCTGCGCCGGTAAGGGGCCGTCCGCTCACATCCAGGCGGCTGGACATCACGCAGTACCCGACCCTCCGGAGCTCCTGCGCGGCGGCGGCAGCGTCCCCCTCCAGCCAGACCAGGCGGGTGCGCACCCGGGCGGCCTGCCAGAGGAGCGCGTTCCCCCGCTCCGCCTGCTCCACCGCCTCCTCCCCGGCGCTCAGGAGAAGGCCGATGCCCTGCCCCGTGGCGGTGAGGGAGCGGATCAGATCGTCGCCGCTCTCCAGCTGCTCCGGCGTCAGCAGGAACGTGGCCTGGGCCTCCTGACGGACCAGGGCATCGACGGTGGAGCGGGCGGAGGCGGCCTCAGCCACGGTAAAGATCAGATAGACCCGCTGCCCGGCGGAGACGGACGCGGCGGGGGTGTTGGGCGTCTGCTCCTCGGGGAGGGAGCGGATATACTCGTTGTAGCGGTCCCGCATCCGGCTGGCGGCCGCGTCCAGAAACACGACGTCGTCCGCCAGCTTCACCGAGGCGCTCTTAATGCGGATCAGCGGCGCGGGGCTGGCGGGCGTGTAGCTGTAGGTAAGTCCCAGAACGCTGGCCACCAGGTCGATGGGAAAGAAGACGTAGCTCCCCCGCTGGATGGCGGGAAGGCGGTAGGTGTTATTCTGTCCGTCGTAGGCCTGCCCGGTCTCCAGATCAAAAAAGAGGGCGGTTCCAACGGAGCGCAGGCTGTAGAGCACCACCGGCTTGTTCGGCGGCCGGGAGCAGGCCACCCCCAGAAGATTGCGGTAGTTTCCGGAGAAGATGACATTGGAGACGTAGAGGTGCCCCCCGGACCAGAAGGGCATGGTCTCCTGGGTCATCTCCAGGACCTCCTCGTTCACAGCCACCAGGTACTCCCCTCCGGCCCCTGCGGCCGCGGGGAGCAGCTGCACAGCGAAAAGGCACAGGAGAAGGATCGCGGCAAGCTGCCGCAGGCGGTGCGGCATAGGGCGTCACCTCACTTTGGCGATGGAGTTGCTGCCGGTTGTTCTTTAGCAGTATAGCACAGTTTGCGCCGTCTGGCAATCCTGTGGTTATATCTGGCGGGCGGGCTTTGCGTCCCGGTTGACAACGGTTCTTCGTTGTGGTAGGCTGACAGCAGGATGTGGATTTTTATTCACAGGTTATGGGACTGGCGACAGAGCTCCGCCGGACAGATGCGCGGGCGTTCCCCGCTTCCTCTGGAGAGAGGCCCCAGGAATCCCCGGCGCTTTCCCGGGGCCTCCGGAACAAAATTACGGCGGCCGGCTGAGACGCCGGCAGCGGCTCTGCCGGCAGGCCCGGGATGGGAGGAGAGACGACTATGCCCTACAACGGCTTTGCCATCGACCAATATCTGGACGCGGCGGCGGTGACGGCGCAGCTGGACGCGCTGATCGCCCAGCCCCCCTGGTCCATCCGGCGGGACGCGCTGGCGGACTATGTGGAACACTATTTTAACGCCCGGTGCGCCCGGTCCCGGGAGATGATCGCCCAGGCGAAAAAGGTCATCCCCGGCGGCGTGCAGCACAATCTGGCCTTCAACTACCCCTTTCCCATCGTCATCACCAGGGCGGAGGGGGCCAAACTCTGGGACATCGACGGCAACTGGTACTACGACCTGCTCCAGGCGGGCGGGCCCACGATCCTGGGCAGCAACGCGCCGGCGGTCCGGGAGCAGGTCATCGACCTCCTGCACACCTGCGGCCCCTCCACGGGGCTGTTCCACGAGTTTGAGTATAAGCTGGCCAGGAAGATCGCCGATCTGGTGCCCTCGGTGGAGATGTTCCGCATGCTGGGATCCGGCACGGAGGCGGCCATGTGCGCGGCGCGGATCGCCCGGTTAAAGACCGGAAAAAAGAACATTCTGAAGATGGGCGGGGCCTACCACGGCTGGTCCGACCAGCTGGCCTACGGCATGCGGATCCCCGGCACCAGGGGAATCCTCTCCAAAGGGGTGCCCGGCTTTGTCTTCAAGCACACCGACGAGTTCTTTCCCAACGACCTGGAGGATCTGGAGCGGAAGCTGCGGGCCAACCGGCTGGACGGCGGCACCGCGGCGGTGTATCTGGAGCCCATGGGGCCGGAGAGCGGCACCCGGCCCGTTAGCCGGGAGTTTGTCCGGGGGGCGGCCAGGCTGGCCCGGCAGTACGGGGCGCTTCTGATCTTCGACGAGGTGGTGACAGGGTTTCGCATCGGTCTCAGCGGGGCCCAGGGGTTCTTCGGCGTGGACCCGGATCTGACGGTGTTCGGCAAGATTATTGCCGGGGGCTATCCCGGCGCCGGAGGCGTGGGGGGCCACGCCGACTGCATGGCCCACCTGGGGGCCGGGCTGGACAGCGCGGGGAAGAAGGTGCCCAAGGCCATGTGCGGCGGCACCATGGCGGCCACGCCCCTCTCCTGCGCGGCGGGGTACTGCACCCTCTGCGAGATCGAGCGCACCAACGCCTGCGAGACGGCGGGCCGCATGGGCGACCGGCTGACGGCGGGATTGCAGGAGCGGATTCGGAAGTACGGCCTCCCCTTTGTGGCCTTCAACCAGGGATCCATCTGCCACCTGGACAGCGTGGGGACCATGCACTTCTCCATCGACTGGAAAAAGCCCTGGACCATTCCGGAGATCTTAAAGCAGACCGGTCTCCGGCAGAGGGAGATGGAGCACATGGGGGCCGCCTATATGGCCGAGGGCATCGTCACCCTGGCCGGCTCCCGTCTGTATACCAGCGCGGCCTACGACGAGGCGATGATTGACGACGTGCTGGATCGGTTTGACCGGGTACTGGCCAACTGCGGACCGCTGGAGGGAAAACGATGACCACAGCAGAGGCGAGGGCGCGGGGGGAGATTTTGGAGGCGGCGGCCCGGCTCACCCGGGGGGGGCTGATTCAGCGGACCTGGGGCAATATCAGCGCCCGCGTGTCGGAGACAGAGATGCTTATCACCCCCAGCGGCCTGGCCTATGACACCCTGCGGGAGGACCAGCTGGTCCTGATTAACCTGAGAGACGGATCCTGTATTGGCTGTGCCGAGCCCTCCAGCGAGCGGGGCATCCATGCCGACGCCTACCGGCTGCGGCCGGAGACGAATTTTGTCATACACACCCACCAGTACTGGGCCTCTGTCATCGGCACCTCCGGCGCGGCGCTCACCGGATTCATCCATCCCCTCATCGGGAAGCGGGTCCCCTGCGCCGCCTACGGCCTGCCCGGAACCCGGCGGCTGCGGCGGGCGGTGGAGGCGGAGATTCTGGCCTGGCCGGACTGCCGTGTATTTCTGCTGCGCAGCCACGGGGCGCTGTGCCTGGGCCGGGACCTGGAGGACGCCTTCGCCGCCGCCCGGGCGCTGGAGGAGGTCTGCGGGGCCCGCGTCCGGGATTTGACCGGCGGGGCGGCGGCGTCACCCTCCCTGCTCCACTTGGGCGTCAGCCGCCGGCAGGGGGACCGCTTCTGTCTGGAGGCCAACGGCGCCAGCCAGTTCTATCCCGTCCGCGGAGGCCCCCTCCCCCCCATTGCCGCCCTCCACGCGGCGGTATACCGGGCGGGAAATTTCCGGTGCGCGGCCTGCGAGGACTCCACGGAGGTCCGGGCCGTCAGCGGCCGGGGACGGACCCTGCGGCCCTATGTGGACGATCTGGCCCAGATCGCCGGGACGGATATCCGCTGCGTGCCGGCGGATCCCCGGGCGGTGGAGCGGGCCATGCGGGGGCGGAACGCGGTGCTGCTGCGGGGCACCGGAGCCCTCTGCGCCGGGGAGACGGAGGAGGACGTGCAGGCGGTCTGCGCCCTGCTCCGGAAGGGATGCGCCGCCGCGCTCTATGCGCGGGAGGACCCCCGCTGCCGTCCCCTCTCTCCGGCGGACGCCCGGATCCAGCGGCTGCTCTTCCAGCGCTCCTACGCCAAAAAGCGGGGCTCGCGCTGAGGCGGCTGCCCGGACAGCGGTCCGGCGGCGGAGCGCGTCTCCGCCTTTTCTTAAGAAGAAACTTTCCCCGGGAAACGGGAAGCCGCAGCTTCCAAACGTGACGGCATAGGAGGGATCCGTATGGCCTACGTGCTGGCCTATGACATTGGGACGACGGGGGTAAAGACCTGTCTGTTCCGCCTTGGGGAGCGCATCACCCTGTGCGGGAGCGCCCAGGCGGGCTACGGGCTCTATCTCCTGGAGAACGGCGGGGCGGAACAGGAGCCGGAGGAGTGGTGGCAGGCCATGGTCCGCACCACCCGGACCCTCTTTGAGAGGACGGAGATACCCCCCGATCAGGTGGCCGGCCTGTCCTTCTGCTCCCAGATGCAGGGGCTGGTGCTGGTGGACCGGGAGGGCGTACCCGTGCGCCGGGCCATGAGCTACATGGACCAGCGGGCGGGGGCGGAGCTGAGGCGCGGCCTGGCCCACGGCCCCCGGATCGCCGGGGCCAACGTCCGCAAGCTCCTCCGATGCCTTCAGATCACCGGCGCGGTGCCCAGCAGCGTGAAGGACCCGCTCTGGAAGTACAAGTGGGTGGAGTCCCACGAGGCGGAGAACTTTGCCCGGACGGACAAGTGGCTGGACGTGAAGGAGTATCTGCTCCTCCGGTGCACCGGCCGGGCGGTGATGACCGAGGACTCCGCCTACGCCACCCTGCTCTACGACACCCGAAGGCGGACCTGGAGCGAGCCGCTGTGCCGGATGTTCGACGTGAACACCGCCCACCTGCCCCCCGTCATTCAGTCCACGGACCGGGTGGGGGGCCTGACGGAGGCCGCGGCGGCCGAGCTGGGACTTCCCGCCGGCACGCCGGTGTTCGGCGGCGGCGGGGACGCCTCCCTCATCGGCCTGGGGGCCGGGTGCACGGCGGTGGGCAGCACCCACATCTACTGCGGCACCTCCGGCTGGGTAATCACGGTAACGGACCGGCAGCGGGTGGATGTCACCGCCATGATCGCCGCCATTGTGGGATCCCAGCGGGGGCGGTACAACTACTTCGCCGAGATGGAGACCGCCGGAAAGTGCCTGGAGTGGGTGAAGGACCACCTGGCTCTGGACGAGATCGGGGTCTATCTGGAGAAAAAGGACGTGGCGGGCAGCCAGGAGACCGTGTACAAAAGCCTCTACGACTACCTCACCGAGACGGTGGAGCGCGTCCCCCCCGGGTCCGGCGGGGTGATCTTCACCCCCTGGCTGCATGGCAACCGGTGCCCCTTCGAGGACCCGGCGGCGGCGGGGATGTTCTTCAACATCCGCCTTGACACCGGCAAGAGCCAGCTGATTCGCTCGGTGCTGGAGGGGGTGTGCTTCCACCTCCGGTGGATGCTGGAGTGCCAGGCCAAAAAGGTGCCCACCTCCGAACCGGTGCGCTTCGTAGGCGGCGGGGCCCTGTCGCCGGTGACGGCCCAGATCCTTGCCGACATCACCGGCCGGACCGTCGAGACCGTGGCCAGTCCACAGAACGCGGGCAGCGTAGGGGCCGCGGCGGTGATGGCCGTGGGCCTTGGCGTCGTGCCGGATCTGGACGCGGTGGGGACACTGATCCCGGCGGAACGGATTTTTCACCCCAACGCCGCCAACCGCGCGGTCTACGACAGAAGCTACGCCGTGTTCCGGAAGCTCTACGCCGCCAACCGCGCCCAGTTCCGGGCGCTGAACGGACAGAAAGGACAGTGACCGACCGTGAACCGAAAGGAGCTTGTGCGCTCTGCCAAATTTCTCCTGTTCTCCCTCTCCGCCGGGCTGATCGAGATCGGAGCCTTTGCCCTTCTCAACGAGCTGACATCCTGGAGCTACTGGCCCTGTTACCTCGCCGCCCTGACGCTGTCGGTGCTGTGGAACTTCACTCTGAACCGGCGCTACACCTTCCAGTCCGCCAGCAACGTTCCCAAGGCCATGGCCCTGGTATTCGCCTTCTACTGCGTGTTTACGCCCCTGTCCACCTGGCTGGGCCACTGGCTGGCCGACGTGCTGGGGTGGAACAAGTACCTGGTCACCGGCATCAATATGGTGATGAACTTCGTCCTGGAGTTTCTCTACGACCGCTTCGTGGTATTCCGGGACTCCATTGACACCAACCATCTGTCGAAAAAAGCAGAAAAATAGCTACAAGGCCGCCGCCGAAAAATTTCGGCGGCGGCCTGATATATTCAGAGCCGATCCAGCAGTCCCTCCGCCAGCTCCGCGCCGCACCGCCGGCAGAGGGGGCCGCCTGTGTCCACGACCTGCCTGCGCAGGCGCAGATACCCGGCGCACTGCGCGCCGGTTTTTTCATCCAGACGCCCCACAAATCTCCGGCACGCCAGATCAAGGCGCCGCTCCGCCTCCGCCAGACCGGGAATAACCGCAGCCTCCCGGCCGTTCTCCGCAGGGCGTGGAGCTTTCCCGATAGTCTCCATCAATCCCTTCACAATGTGGTAGTTCTCAAAAATTTCCTGGTAGTCAATAAACGCCATATGGACCTCGTTGTCATACTCATACAGGAGGGATTTTCCCAACTTCTTCAGCGTATTGTTCCAGTCGGCGCGCCGCTCCAAAAAAGCTCTGTAGTCCGGCTGATCCTGCCGGAAGGCTTCCACCGCCTCAGCGGCGGCGGTAAGGAGCGTGTGAATAAAATCGTTGGGCAGAATCGCCCCACCGGGTCCGTGGTGCATAGTGAAAACCTCCGTTGTCGATAAAAAATATGCGCGGCAAGACGCCCCCTCCGCCGCGGGGAGGACGCCTTGCCGCGATTTGACGGCGCGGCCGGGCCTTACCGGGATTCCTTCCCCTTGCCGCGCCAGGTGTTCCACAGCAGGGAAGCGCCGGCGTAGAGCAGGAACACGCCAAAGGGGATGCGCAGGAGCCGGGGGTCCCAGCGGAGGGCCAGCAGGGCCGCCGCCAGGGAGACCGCCGCCCCGGGGATGGCCGCCCTGCGCCACACCGGACCGTCCAGATACCCGTTTTTGGCGTGGAAGATGAGGCTCACCCCCGCCGTGGGCAGGAAGAACAGCAGGTTGATGGCCTGGGCCTCCCGCTGATCCACGCCCAGAAACAGCGTCATGCACAGCAGCAGCAGCGTCCCGCCCCCCACGCCCCAGGCGGAGAGAATTCCGGTGCCGAAGCCGAAGAGCACTGGCAAAATCCACTCCCTCACAGCAGATACCTCGCCCCGCCGTAGAGGAGAAAGCCGGCGAAGAGCAGCTTCAGCCACTTCACCGGTATCTTCCGGAAGGTCAGCGCCCCCGCCAGTCCTCCGGCGGCGCCGCCGATCAGATAGGGCAGGGCTGCGGTCAGGGACAGCCCCGTCTGGGTGAAGTAGACGGCGGTGGACACCAGGCAGACGGGAAAGATCACCGCCACCGAGGTGGCGAAGAGCTTCCGGCTGTCCATGCCCGCCCACCGGGAGAGGAGGGGCAGCAGCACCATGCCGCCGCCCCCGCCGAAGATGCCATTCACCGCCCCGGCCAGGGCGCCGGCCAGGGAAATTTTGTGGGGATGATCCATGAAATCTCCTCCTGATCGGTTCTGTTATCCATAAAAAAGTGCCGCGCTGGCGGCACTTTTTTACTCCATTACCGGTTTATTTCAGCTTGAAGCTCTTGCAGTCGGTGCACTGGTCCATGGTGGGGTTGGTCTCATGGGTGCCCACGGTGATGGAAGGCAGACCGCAGTACTGCTGGGTCTGGCAGTGGTGGGCGCAGTTGTTCACAGTGCACTGAATCGCCTTATTGGGGGTGCAGGCGCAGCCGTCGTTGGTACAAGCAGACATAGGTGGTTCCTCCTTGTTTTTTTGATTCGCAGGGTTTTCAGGGGTAGTTTGCCCAGGTGGGGGAAAGCTATACAAAGGAATTTTTTATTTTTTTGAGGGGGGCGAACCCCCCTCCCCTCCGTCCCCGCCGCGGACGCGGCGGACCCCTCCCCGTCTGGGGACTATCCCCCTTGATCTCCCGCAAAAAACACTTGCATTTTCCCCCTCCGTATGTCATAATACCCCTGTAATTGTGAAATCTTTTGCAAAGAGGTTATTCTATGGAGCCCATCTACGGGAAGAACAACAAGGAGGAGCTGCCGCTGGCCTACTATCTGGAGAAATTCCAGGCCGGGGACCCCGGCGAAATGGCCGCGCGGTGCCGTCTGCCCTTTGACGGAAAATATTTCACAATCACACTGATGGGAGAGGGCTTCACCATCTCCCACCCGGACTTCGCCATCGCGGGGGACCGGGAGCCCACCAACCCCGAGCGCATTTTGTTTCTGCGCTACCTGTTGGACGGGCGGTATGTGGAGCCCGCGGGGGCCTACCTCACCTACCGGGAGTTTCCCTGGGGCGAGGTGTACCTCCAGCAATTCACCGGGCGCTGTATCAAGCGCTTCGCCTTCAGCTACGCCTCCAGGACGGAGGTGCTGCACCGGGTGATGGCGCGCCTGCCGGCAGTTCCGGTTGAGAGGGGGGATGTGGGCTACGAATTGACCTTGATGGAGGGACTGACGATGCAGTTTATCCTCTATTTAGGGGACGATGAGTTTCCTCCTAACGCACAGATCCTGTTCTCCGATAACTTCCGCTACGCCTTTACGGCGGAGGATATGGCGAATATCGGGGACATCACCATGGCTCGGATGAAGGCCATTGCCTCCACCCTGTAGGGCCCGGTGCAGCGGTTTTTAGGTGTTTTCGCCGCCTGAAAACGGCTTTTTTCGCACAAAACACAGACAAAACAGGATTGGTAGAGTAAGAGTAAGCGCGTAAAGTGGCAATGTGGCTGGGAAGTCGCCCTTGCACGAAGGCCCCCCGCGAAATAGGGGCTACGATGCTGCTCTGCATCCGCTACCGCACGAGCTACGGGCGTATGACGATACCAATTCGCGGGCCGGGGTCTGTCCCCCGGCGGGGCGGATCGGTATTTTTTTGCATTTTTTCACGCCCATTCCTTGTTGTTGGTAGCTTCTATGCTCACTTTTCCACCGGAACGATTGAAGGAGGAAGTACGCATGAAGCGTAACCAAATTTTTTCCACGCACAACCTTGTAATGATGGCGGCCCTGGCCGCCATGCAGATCATCCTGGCCCGCTTTTTGGGCATCCAGGTCAGCGACACCCTGCGTCTGAGCTTTGAGAGCATCCCCGTGGTGCTGGCCGGGCTCTGGCTGGGGCCCGTCTGCGGCGGCATCGTGGGCTTTGTGGCCGACACCATCGGCACTATGCTCAGCGGCCTCACCTGGTTCCCGCCTCTGGCGCTGAACCCCATTATGGAAGGCGTTGTGGCGGGCCTTCTGGCCAGGTATTTTATCCGCAGCGACATCGGCGAGAGCCGGGGCGTCTGGAAGGTGGCCCTTACCGCGGTGATTACCGGGATTCTCAACGCCTTTGTGGTGGGTCTCATCGGCTCCACGCTGTTCAGCATCATGGTGATGAACAACGCCACTGCCTTCCCGGTGCTGCTGTGGGCGAATCTGCTCCAGCGCCTGCCCACCAAGCCGGTGACTATCGCGGTCAACGCGCTGGCCGTTGTCGTCGTGAATCGGACTGTCTACAAGCCCGTGGTACGGCGGATTGTATCAAGGGCATAGCATATAATTTGTATTTTTTCATTTAAAACGGCTGTTTTTTTGCAAATTGAGTGCAGGGAGTTGCATGAGGAAGAGCAACAAGTTGCACGGGAGTCTGCCGCGCCGGCGGCGGCGCGGAGGGGTGACCGCCGCGTCCGCGGCGGGGACGGGGAGACGGGGGTTTCGCCCCCGGGCGACCTACTTTTCTCACGCGAGAAAAGTAGGCAAAAGCGCGCTTAGGGGTGGTCCGGTCCGCGCTGCGCGCGGCCCTGACTGTCCCACCCCTAAGAACCCCGGTTTTTACGGTCGGTGGCCAGCACAGCCTTCTGCGAGGGAAACATGGGTGGGTGTTGACGGGGATGCGGTGGGGCATCGCCGGTTGTCGAAAGGACTTGCGTTCTGGCCCCGTCCGTTACGGACTACCCTG
>CANDEH010000040.1 GCA_947383645.1 uncultured Clostridia bacterium
GCTGGAGCCCATGCAGCAGTCCGACTTCGAGGGCATCTACGAGGCCATGGAGGGCTGCCCGGTGACCATCCGCTTCCTTGACCCGCCCCTCCACGAGTTCGTCCCCACCGAGGAGGCCGACATTGAGAAGCTGGCCAAGGACATGGGCAAGAGCGTCCAGGACATCAAGAACATCATCGCCTCCCTCCACGAGTTCAACCCCATGATGGGCCACCGCGGCTGCCGTCTGGCCGTCACCTATCCGGAGATCGCCGCCATGCAGACCAAGGCCGTCATCAAGGCCGCTCTGAACGTGCAGAAGAAGCACCCCGACTGGACCATGGTCCCCGAGATCATGATCCCCCTGGTGGGCGAGGTGAAGGAGCTCAAGTACGTCAAGAGCGTGGTTGTCGAGACCGCCGACAAGATCATTGCCGAGGCCGGCTCCAGCATGAAGTACAAGGTGGGCACCATGATTGAGATCCCCCGCGCCGCCCTCACCGCCGACCAGATTGCCAAGGAGGCCGACTTCTTCTCCTTCGGCACCAACGACCTGACCCAGATGACCTTCGGCTTCAGCCGCGACGACGCCGGCAAGTTCCTGGGCGCCTACTACGACCGGAAGATCTACGAGAGCGATCCCTTCGCCAAGCTGGACCAGACCGGCGTGGGCAAGCTGGTGGCTATGGCCGCTCAGCTGGGCCGGGAGGCCAACAAGGACATCCACCTGGGCATCTGCGGCGAGCACGGCGGCGACCCCTCCAGTGTGGAGTTCTGCCACAAGGTGGGTCTGGACTACGTGTCCTGCTCCCCCTTCCGCGTGCCCATCGCCCGTCTGGCTGCCGCTCAGGCCGCCATCAAGGAGAGCAAGTAAGGGCACTCTCCGGCACAAAAACAACCGACAGGACAGAGGCTCCGCCGCGTATAGCGGCGGAGCCTCCCTATAAAAGAAAGGAAACCACTCTATGCAGCCTTCCAATGTCTACTACACCAATCTCCGGGCCCGGGAGGGGGACAGCCTGCTTATGAAACTGGAGCGCCTTCTGGACGCCGCCGGTATGGGGAAGATCGACTTTCAGAATAAGTACGTGGCGATCAAGATCCACTTTGGCGAGCCGGGAAATCTGTCCTATCTGCGCCCCAACTACGCCCGGGTGGTGGTGGACTACATCAAAGCCCGGGGCGGCAAGCCCTTCCTCACCGACTGCAACACCCTCTACGTGGGCGGGCGGAAGAACGCCCTGGACCACCTGGAGAGTGCCTACATAAACGGCTTCACCCCCTACACCGCCGGCTGCCACCTGCTGATTGCCGACGGTCTGAAGGGCACCGATGAGACCTATGTTCCCGTGGAGGGCGGCGAGTACGTGAAGGAGGCCAAGATCGGCCGGGCCGTCATGGACGCGGACATTGTCATCTCCCTGAACCACTTCAAGGGCCACGAGTGCACGGGCTTCGGCGGGGCGCTGAAGAACCTGGGCATGGGCTGCGGATCCCGGGCGGGAAAGATGGAGATGCACAGCGCCGGCAAGCCCTTCACCAACCGGGAGCTCTGCATCGGCTGCGGCGCCTGCCAGCGGATCTGCGCCCACGACGCCCCCACCATGACCGACGGGAAGATCTCCATCGACCACAGCAAGTGCGTGGGCTGCGGCCGGTGCATCGGCCTGTGCCCGATGGACGCCATCAAGCCCGCCGAGGACGAGGCTAACGACATTCTCAACTGCAAGATCGCCGAGTACGCCAAGGCCGTCGTCCACGGCCGGCCCAGCTTCCATATCAACCTGGTAATGGACGTCTCCCCCTGCTGCGACTGCCACGGGGAGAACGACGTGCCCATGGTGCCCAATGTGGGGATGTTCGCCTCCTTTGATCCGGTGGCCCTGGACGTGGCCTGCGCCGACGCGGTGAACGCCATGCCCGTGTACATCGGCAGCGCCCTCTACGAGGAGCAGGGGGAGGGCCACTGCCACGAGGACCACTTCCACGCCCAGCACCCGGAGACCAACTGGAAGAGCTGCGTGGAGCACGCGGAGAAGATCGGCATCGGCCAGCAGGCGTATCAGCTGGTCCAGGTGAAGTGAGATGCCGGAGACCGCCGCCGGATATCTACAGGACCTAATCGCCCGGATGGGCACAGCGGAGCAGGTGTCGGACAGCCGTTTAAGCGTGAGCTGGAAGGCCCACCGGGAGGCGGAAACTTTGGATGACCCCGCTCTGCTCCCCCTTCTGGAGGAGATCATCGCCGCCCACCCCAAGGCGAAGGAGCGGCAGATCCGCTGCGACGCCCACTTTATCTACGGGAAAATTCTGAAGAACCGCTTCACCCGGGAGGGCTGCGCCTACCTGATTGGCCGTCTGGAGGCAGAGACGAACAAGTACGCCCTCTACCCCATCCTGGACCTGCTGCGGGACCTGCCCATCCCGGCGGATATGGACATCGCGTCCATCCTCCGCTGCGCCCGCCACGAGCAGTGGCTGGTCCGCCACAGCGCCATCCGGGCCCTGGGGGCCTGCCCCAGCGAGGAGAGCCGGGAGGCCCTGCGCTGGTATCTGCGTCAGGAGGACGAGAAGGCGTACCGGCAGGAGATCATCTACGCCCAGGCCGCCCTGGGCCGGATGGGCACGCCGGAGGACATCCCCTTGCTGGAGGGCCGCCTCCGCAGCCGCAGCCGGGACGTGCGGCTCAGCGCGGAGATCGCCATAGAGCGCATCCGGGCCCGGGCCGCCGGTCAGCCGGACCCCTGGGAACCGGCGAGCTGACAGCAAAACCGAATGATGAAACAGGAGCCAGTCCGAAGGGACTGGCTCCTGCTGGTTTTTGATGGCGGTTACTCCGCTACAGCGTCGCTGAGGGTGTGGGCCAGGGCCTTGGTACTCTCGTACAGGGCGCTGTAGACCTGCTGGTAAGTCTGGTACACCCTGTGGTTTTCCATGTTGGGCCGGTAGGTCCTGCCGGGCTTGATGAAGTTTGTCAGGCTGGCGTAGCTCTCGAACCCCGGATGCTTCACCGCCAGGGCCGCCATCATGGCGTCGCCAAAGCAGGCCCCCACGGTCTCCGCCGGGGTGTCCACGCTCTTGCCCAGGATATCGGCAATAATCTGCATCCACACCGGGTTCTGGGTGCCGCCGCCCACGGCGATAATCCGGTCCAGCTTCACCTCCGGGTGGCTCTCCATCAGGGCGATCTGCTGGGCGATGGAGTAGCCCACGGACTCCAGGGCGCTGCGGTACAGGTGCGCCCGGGTGTGGGCCAGGGTCAGGCCGAACACCACGCCCCGGGCCTTGGGGTCGTTCACCGGCGTCCGCTCCCCGGCGAAGTAGGGCAGGGTGACAAGGCCCTCGCTGCCGGCGGGGATGGCCTCCACGCCCGCCATCATGGTCTGGTAGGCGTCGGGACCGCCGTCCTTCTCCAGGGCCAGGGCCTCGGGATAGAGGTTGTCCCGGTACCACTTGGTGAGGCTGCCGGCGGCGTTGGTGCCGGCGGAGATGTCGCAGAGGCCGGGGACGATGAACTCCTCCCGCCACAGCCGCTCGTCGTCCACTAAGGTCTCCGTGCCCAGGATCATGTACACGGAGGACCCCAATTGCAGCATCATCTGGCCCGGCTTCACCACGCCGGAGCTGATGGCCTCGGCGCCGGAGTCGTCGGTGCCGGTGATCACCGGGGTACCCTCGGCAAGTCCCGTCTCCGCGGCGGCCTGAGCGGTGACGGTCCCGGCGATGTCCGCCGCCTCCTTCACCGTGGCCAATTGGTCGGGGCGGCAGATGGGGGCGCAGTACTTCTCCACCGGCTGCCAGGTCTTCGGGTCGTACAGGGGGTTGAAGCTGGCCAGCCCTAAGAAGCGGTCCACCACGTACGCCCCGGTGAGCTTGGCGGTGATATAGCTGGAGCCGGTGAGGAACTTGTGGGCCCTGGCGTAGACCTCCGGCTCCTTGTTTTTAATCCAGAGAATCTTGGGCATCACGTCGCTGGAGCAGAGGGGGCGGCCGTACCAGGCCAAAATCTGCTCCTCGCCGTAGAGCTCGGTGAGCTGGGCCATCTCGTCGGTGGCCCGGGCGTCGATGCCGTAGAGGATGGCCTTGCGCAGGGGGTTGCAGTGCTCGTCCACCGGCAGGCAGTCGGCCCCCAGGGCGCTGGCCCCCACGGCCTTAATGTCCTTGGGGTCCACCCCGGACTTTTCGATCAGGGCCCGGCTGATGGTGCAGAAGTCCCCCCACCAGTCACGCTCCGCGTCGTGCTCGTAGTGGTTGGGCTTGGGGCTCGTCATGGCGTGGACGGTGGCGTGGAGGGCGACGACCTGGCCGGTCTCGTCCATCAGCACGCCCTTGCTGGAGTTGGTACCGGTGTCGATACCCATGAAATATGCGTTTCCCATTCTGTTTTCTCCTCCTTCTTGATGGTTCCATCCGGGAACGGGGGCGGCTCTCATCCGCCCGGGGGACTGCGGGTCAGAGCAGGAATTTCTCCACGATCTCCGCCGCGGCGTCGTGGTCGTTGTCGCAGACTGTCACATAGTCCGCGGCGGCCTTCACCTCCGGCAGGGCGCTGGCCACAGCTACGCCGGTGCCGGCGTTGCGGATCATCTCGATGTCGTTGTTGTAGTCCCCGGCGGCAATAATCCGCTCCCGGGGGATATCCAGGCGAGCCGCCAGACGCCGGAGCCCGCCCCACTTGCTGATCCCCAGGGGCATGATGTCCACGCACTGATCCTCGGACAGGGTGTAGCTCATGGGGAGGCGGAGCTCGTCGATGGCCCGGCACACCGGCTGGAGGTCCATGGTGGCCATGAACCCCTCCACCCGGTCCCAGGGGGTCTCCTCCAGGGCGCTATAGAGCACCGGGGCGGTGCCCAGATAGTCCACGTACTCCTGAAGGCCGTCGCTCCAGCGGTTGACAGCCCAGTAGTCGCCGCTGACAATGTGGAGCTGGTGATTCTCCCGCAGGCAGAGGGCAATCAGCCGCCGGGCGGCCTCCCCCTCGACAAGCCGGTTGAAGAGCACGGTCCTGTCCGACGCGCGCAGCAGTTTGCCGCCGTTGTTGAGGAGCAGGTAGTCGGCGCAGGTGCTCTCCGGCCAGAAGGAGAACATGTCGATATCCCGCCGGCCGGTGGCAAAGCACACGGTGTGACCGGCGGCCCGGGCGGCGGCGAGCGCCTCCCTGGTGCGCGCCCCCAGGTGTCCCGCCCGGTTGCAGGCGGTGCCGTCCAGGTCCAGAGCTAAGAGGTGGGGCAGCATAGAGACCTCCTTTTTTTGCCTGAAATCTGCGGATTTCAAGCGAAGGGAATTACGTCGTGTGAGCTGGCAAACGCCATTTCAGACAAGGGGCGGCAGCCGCCTGCGCCGCTCCGCAGCTTGCTAAAGGCCGCCGCAGGCGACCTGCACACGCCTGTGGGCGTAGTCACTGACACTCGCACACTTGGCGGCTGAGAAGGATTCTTCCGAGAACACGGTTTCCGGAAAAATGATCTTAATTTCTTTGCGCCCCGACCCCAAAGGGCATTTCCCCGCCGCCTTTGGCAACTCAGGGCGCGGGCGCAGACATTCCCAAGGGGGGCTGCCGGGGCAGCAAATTCGGCGCCGCAGCGTCAGGAAAATGTGCCGGCGGCACATTTTTCGCACAGGCCCCATCAACCCCATTGACAGGGTAACGCGGGCAGGAACAGTGCTGCTGCTTCGCCGCGGGTTTACAGGGCGGCTCTTACCTTGTATACGACCTCCATGAACGCCTTCACCCGGTCCGCCTGGACGCGGACGTTTCGAAGATCGGCGTCCTCCAGCCTGCCGTTCTCCTTGAAGTAGGTGCCCACCACCGCCGCGTCGCTGACGGAGAGCTTGCGCTCTATGGTGTCGGGACGGCAGCCGGTGTTGCACAGCACCGCCACCTCCGGATTCTTCTCCTTCACCGCCGCCATCAGCGTCTCGTCCACGTCCATGCCGGCGGCGTTGGCGCTGATGCACAGGCCGTCGGGATGGGCCTTGAAGATGGTGGAGCTGGCGATATCCGCCAGGGGCCGGGTGTCCAGATTCCGGTCGGACTCGGGGTTGATGAAGTAGAGCATCCTGAGATCGTCCAGATGCAGCGCGGCCTTCCGCCGCAGGAGGGCGGAGAAGTCGTTGTCGTAGAGCCCCCCATCCCCCACATAGACGCCGCAGAAGGTGCCCCGGACGAACCGGGCGTCCACCGCCGCCGCCAGCTCGATGGTGGCCAGACCGTCGCTGATGCAGTCCACCCCGTAGGGCACGGTAATCTCGCCTTTGAGCTCCCCGATGACCCGGGCCATAGCGGCGGGGGTGACGAAGCTCATATGCCGCTGGTAGGGCAGGCTGAACTCGTTGGAAAAGAGAATGCCGTCCACGCCGCCCTCCTGGAGGGCACGCAGGTCCTCCAGGGCGTGGGCGGCCACAGCGGCCATACAGTCGCCGTAGCGGTACCGGGGGTCGCCGGGGAGGGGGTCCAAGTGGAGCATGGCGATGATGGGCTTTTTGACCTTGAACATTTCTTCGGTCCAGAGCATAAGCAGCCTCCTTTTTTTGAATTAGGAATTAGGAGTTAGGAATTAGGAATGGTAGTGTCGCCTTCGGCGACCTATTTAAATTTATATTGCGGAGCGCAGAAAGTAAAGAGGAAAAACAGAAAGCACTCATTTTTTGGAGAGAGCGCAAGGGAACCGCCTCTGTCGGAACAATTCAAATCGTCCGGCAAAGCCGGACACATTCATTCCTAATTCCTCATTCCTAATTCATCTCCGCCGCAGATAAGGTTCGGCAGCCGCAGCGACGCAGGTCGCTGCGGCTGCCGGGGGCGCAGAATCAATAGTCGAACTGGCGGTAGTAGCGGCGGATGGACAGGGGGTGGCGGAGGAAGAGCTCCATGTAGGCGTCCACGCGGTTGTTCACGCCGTGCATCACCAGGTGGGAGATGGAGCCGCGGTTTTCCTCGCTGATGCCCTTCAGCTCCAGCTCCTTGGTGTCGATCACCGTGTAGTTGGCGCAGACCTTGGGGAGGAACTTGGCCACGCGCTCAGCCAGGGGACGCTGCTCGTCCTCGCCCATGAAGAGGGTCACCGGGGTGTCCGAGACGATGATCTCCTGCATGCCGTGGAAGAACTCCTGGCAGCTGATGGACTTGGTGCGGATCCACATCTGCTCCTCCCAGTAGCACATGGCGTAGGAGTAGGTGGCGCCGTACTGGTTGCCGGAGCCGATGAAGTAGTGGGGCAGGTCGGGGTGATCCTTCAGGAAGGCCACCTTGTTTTTGGCGTACTCGTACGCCCAGGCGTCCGCCGCCTTCTCCACGTCCACAAGGGCCTGGGCCAGGTGGGCCTCCATCTCCTTGTTGTACGCCTCGTACTGGGGGAACTCACCGTTCTTGTACATGAGGTAGTTGGCCACCATGTAGAACTTCAGCTGCTCGTTCTTGGGGTACATGATGAGGTAGTCCTGCTTGTCCGGGGCGGTGAGGGTGGTGCCCGGGGTGTCGATGAAGGCGAAGACCTTGGCGCCGATCTCGTGGACCCGGTCCACCAGCTGCACCATCTCCTTGGTGTTGCCGGAGACGGAGGAGTAGATCACCACGCTCTTGTCGGTGAAGCGCTTGTTGCCGGTGGTGAGGAACTCCGCGGCGTTCTCCACGAACACGGGCAGCTTGGACTTGCCCCGCATGTAGACCTCCACCTGCATGCTGGAGGCGTAGGTGCCGCCGATGCCGATGAAGTAGATGCCGTCGAAGCCGTTGTCCCAGATCTGGTCGATGACCTTCTCAATCTGGGGCCGCAGGGCCAGGGCGCCGTTGACGCTGTCAATGGCCTCCTGCTCGTTGAAGTCCTTCAGGAAGGGGCCCTCGGTCTCTTTCCACGCCTTTGCTTCAAAGCTCATAACAATGCACTCCTTTTCAAAATTTTGGGGACTTTATTTCATCCGATTCTCGGAGACACGCGATAACTGCCTGCCAAAAAAAGCCCTCGGCAGAGTTTGCGGCGCGAACGCCGCAAATAAATTGAAATCGTTTTTTCCGGAAATCGCATTTTCGGAAAAAACACCTTGCGCGGAGCGAGCGTCACAGGACTTTTCCTCCAGGAAAAGTCCGAGGCGCAGAGCGCAGCGAAATCCACTCAAAAAAATGCTTGCATTTTTTTGAAGCGCAAGCTTTAATAAATCGGCGTCGAGGCCATATCCAGGCCGCAGAAGAACTGGAAGGCCAGCTGCACCGCCTTGTCCCAGTAGGGCCACTCGTGGTCGCCGGGGCCCTCGATGTAGGTGTGGCCGTAGCCCGCCGCCTCCGCCGTCTGGCGGAAGGACTGGTTGGCCCCATAGAGGAAGTCCTCCGTGCCGCAGAGCTGGATCAGCCTGGGCCGGTCCGGGTTCTTCGCCTGCTCTCTTACCAGAGCGATCACGTCGTCCTCCTGGCCGCAGACGCCGTCGGGGTGGAGGGCATAGACCTCCTCCGGGAGAAAATCCGGCCACTCCCCGTTCAGAATCATCCGGAGGAAGCCGGGATAGTCCAGCACGCCGGAGAGCCCCGCCGCCGCACCGAAGCGCTCCGGGCAGCGGAGGGCGGCCTTCACGGCCCCGTAGCCCCCCATGCTCTCCCCGGCGATGAAGGTGTTCTCCCGCCGCTGGTCCAGGCGGAGCCAGGTGCCGCAGATCTCCGGCAGCTCCTCCGAGATATAGGTGAAGTACTTCGCCCCGTCGGGCCTGTCGCAGTAGAAGCTGCGCTGCACCTCGGGCATAATGATGAGGAAGTTGTACTTCTTGGCGTAGTAATCGATCTTGGAGAACCGGGTCCACTCCCCGCAGTTCCCCGAGAGGCCGTGGAGCAGGTAGAGCACCCGGGGCGTGCCGGTAATCACCGGCGTCACGTCGTTGGACGCCTCGGGAAAGATCACCTGAACGCCGGTGGTCATCTTCAAACTGTCGGAGTAGAAATCGCCGCGAAACAGACCCATAAAACGCCCTCCTCTGCCGCCTTACTTTTTAAAATGGACACTGAAATTGCACTTGTCCCCCCGGGCGTAGTTCCGGTTGAACTCCACCACCCGGCCCTGGTCGTCGTAGGTGGTGGCCTCGAAGAGCATCACCGGCGTCTCCGGCTCGATCTCCAGCATCCTGGCGTCGCTGAGGTCCAGCTGCACCAGATCCAGCGTCTGCCGGGCCCGCTCCAGGCGGATGTTGTAGAAGTCGTACACCTCATAGACGGAGAAGATGGAGAGGTCGATCCCCTCGATCTTGGGCACCAGGTACCGGGGGATGTAGATCTCCTCCAGGGAGATGGGCTGACTGTTGGCGTAGCACAGGCGCTTGATGTAGTAGATGTCGTCCTCGCTCCGGATGCCGAACATCAGGCTGTAGTGATCCCCCGCCTTGCGCATGGTCTTGGCGACCACCTTGATGGAGGGCTTCAGCCGCTTGTCCAGCATGGTCTGGGTGAAGCCCTGGAGCTCGTCCAGGTCCCGCTCCACCTTCCGGCAGAGAACGTAGACCCCCTTCCCCGGCACCCGGCGGAGGAGGCCCTCCTGCACCAGAATGTCGATGGCGCTGCGCACGGTCTGCCGTGTGATGCCGTAGCTCTCCGCCAGCTCGCACTCCGAGGGCAGGGCGGTGAGGGGCGGGTACTCCCCCTCCTCGATCTTGCTGCGCACCAGCTCCCGCATTTGCAGGTACAGCGGCGCCTGATAGCTCATGCCAGCCATACTCTCCCCCCTCTCGGTCAGATAGGAGATAGGAGATAGAAGATAGGAGATAGTACGCAGATATCGTCCATGGCGCCAGCTTGGAATTGAGCCGCTGCGCATTTGCCGAAATCTCCACTCTCCACTTTTCATTCTCCACTCTAAAATATCTCCTATCTTCTATCTCCTATCTAAAAAAAGCTCACCAGGCGCCGAAGTATTTCAGGGTCTCGGTGGCGTTGGCGGCGCCCTTCTCCATGGCCTGGTCGATACTCAGACCGTCGGTGATGCCCAGGAGGAAGCCGGCAATGTAGCTGTCGCCTGCGCCCATGGTGTCCACCACCTTGTCGCAGGGGACGATGCCGAACTTGTGGAAGTCCTTCCCGTCAAAGCACAGGCTGCCGTGCTCGCCCAGCATGGCGATGACCAGCTTGGGGCCCCGGCTGTGGTAACCCTTCATCTGGTCCCGCAGGGCCGGGGTGTCCCCCGCCTCGCTGGAGAAGAAGAGGTAGTCGGTGTGGGGCATGGCCACCTGGCTGGCCTCGTCCTCGGGGCGGTCGGCGCAGTCGAAGGCGGTCTTGATGCCACGCTCCTGGAGTTCTGGGAACTGGCCCTCCACCTTGCCCCACAGATCGCAGATCACCACGTCGTGCTGGCAGACGAAGTTCATATCCTCCTGGGAGAGGGTGTAGTGCTCCAGCACGCCCTCGTCGTAGTCGCCGAAGACACGCTCGCCGTTGATGAGCTCCACTTGGGAGACGGCGGTCTTGCCGGGCTCGGTGTGGAGGTGGGAGATGTCCACGCCCTTGGCCTGAATGGCCTCGCGCATGATTTTGCCGAACTCGTCGTCGCCCACGGGGCCGGTGTAGGAGGACTGGCCCCCTAAGCGGACGGTATACACGGCCATGTTTACCGGCCCGCCGCCGGGGTAGGCCTTGCCGCCCTCGATATTGCTGTAAAAGTCAATGCAGTTGCTGCCTACTGCCGCTAATTTCATATCCAGATTGCTCCTTCCGTTGCTTCATTCCTGATGCTCGTACCGGCGCAGTACCGTGGAGAAGCGGACCTTGTCCGCCCGGACCACGGACTTGCAGTACTCGATCAGGCGGTCCTCCGCGTCCCGGGTGACGCCGCTGAGGTAGAAGAGGTAGTCCCCCTCCTTCACCTCCAGGTGTCTGGCCTCGTCCTCGGTGGCGTAGGTGATGCCCACGGACTCCTGACCGTGGGAGGGGTAGATGCCGTAGTAGCCCAGTACCCGGTAGAGGGACTCGTCGGTGAAGTCGTACTCCTCAATGCCGCGGCAGAGCTCGTAGTTGGTATAGCTGCACTCGATGGCGTAGGGCGAGCCGTCCATGATCCGCAGCCGCCGGAGATAGAATATCTTGTGTCCCAGGGGGACCTCCAGCTTTTTGGACAGGTACTTGTTGCACTCGATCACCTGCACGTCCAGCACCAGATTCCGCAGCAGGTGTCCCGCCCCCCGCACCGACTCAGTGGTGGACTTCACATCCTGCAAGCGGCGCTCCAGCTTGGGCGGGGCCACGTAGGTGCCGGACCCCTTCAGACTGTAGAGTTTCCCCTCGGAGGTGAGGCGCTTGATGGCACTGCGCAGGGTAGTGCGGTTGAGATCCCACATCTCGCACATCTCCCGCTCGGCAGGGAGCTTACCCTGCGGGGCCAGCTTGTGCTGGCGGATATAGCACTCAATCTGCTCCACCGCCTCATCCCGGGGCCGAATCTGCTTTTGCTGCTCCACGTTTGCCTCACCTCCGTTCGGCTGAGATAGGAGTTAGGAGATAGAAGATAGGAGATAGTAAGCGGATGCCGCCGCAGCGGCAAATTTGAACAGGGCCGCTGCGCGGCCTTTCAAATCCCAACTCTGCACGCTCCGCTCTTCACTCTAAAAATATCTCCTATCTCATATCTCCTATCTCCTATCTCAAAAAAACTGTTGGGGCTGCTGGCTGCGTTGGCGCGGCCAGCAGCCCCGGTCGGTTTTGCTATTGCGACAGATGCTGTGTCAAAGGGAATCAGCCGTTGGCCTTCTTGTTCTTCCGATCCCAGAAGTAGAAGGCGGGGAGGCCGGTGCCCAGGGCCAGCAGGGCGCAGACAAGGCCGGCGATGGGGGCGTAGATGAACTGGCCCCAGATCAGCGTGGCGGTCATGAACATGGCGATCAGAGGCATAATGAGGCCGCCGGGGATGCGGTAGGTGGGCTTATAGTGCTCCTTCTTGCGCAGAACGAAGATGGTGCCGAAGGTGAGGAAGTTCTTCACCAGGGCCACCAGGGTGAAGTAGCCCAGCAGGTCCGCCAGGCTGGTGGCGAAGATCAGCACGATGGCCACGGCGCACTGCACCACGATGGAGAACGCCGGGGTCTGGTACTTGGGGTGGACCTGGGCAAAGGACTTGAAGAACAGGTTGTCCTTGGCCATGGCGTACTCAATACGGGGCTGGTACATGATGCAGCTGGAGAGGGAGCCGATGACGACGATGATGGCCATGATGGCCACCACGGTGCTGGCGGCGCCGCCGATCACGGGGATCTTGGAGGCCATCAGCGCGATGGGGGCGTCGGAGGCGGCCAGCTCGTCGATGGAGAGCAGACCGGAGGCCACGATGGTCAGGCCCGCGTACAGGGCCAGCACCACGATGGCAGTGAGGACCAGGCCCCGGGGCATGTTCTTCTCCGGGTCCTTGATCTCGCCGGACATGTAGCAGGCGGCGGCCATGCCGTCGTAGGACCAGGTGGTGGCGGAGACACCGGCCACCAGGGCCGCGAAGCCGCCCACGCTGGCGCCGGCCAGAGGCGTGGAGGACATGAACAGCTCGCCGTTGATGAAGAACAATCCCACGCCGATAATCAGCACGAAGGGCAGGATCTTAAAGGCGGTGATGATGGTCTGGAAGGCGCCGCCGCCCTCCACGGAGCGCAGGTGCATGAACATGAAGAAGATCACGGCCACCACGGCGATGCACCGGAGCACGAAGGGGCTGGCGGACAGGAACACGCCTAAGTAGTTGGCCACGGCCAGGGCCATGATGGAGATGGACGGGGGGTCGGTGGCCCAGAAGCTGATCCAGCCGCAGAGGAAGGCCAGGGGGCGGGAACCGGCTTCACGGAAATAGACGTACTGTCCGCCGTCCTCGGGGAAAGCGGAGGCCAGCTCTGCATAGCAGAAGTTGGCGGGGATCTGAAGCAGACCGCCGATGACGAAGGCCAGCACCAGAAACAGGCAGCTGCCGGCGGCATTGGCCACCTCGGACAGCGAGGAGAAGATACCGGAACCAACGGTAGTGCCAACGCCCAGGGCGATGACCGCGCCGAGTCCCAGCTTGCGCCCCAACTCCTGGTTGGTCGCAGGGGTTTGCTCGTTAGACATAGTTTACGCTCCTTTCACATTTGCGGCGGCGGGCTGTGCAGGCCCTCCCGCCCTCTCTCTTCGACACACACAGTGCCATGGGGTTGCCGGGGTACGCTAAGGATATGCCGTCTGTCGATCTCCTGCCGATTCCGACAGGACTTTATTATCACGGCGATGGTGCCGCCGCCATAATACTTTCTTCAAATGAGGAATTAGGAGTTAGGAATTAGGAATGAATGTGTCCAGCTTCGCTGGACGGATTTTGAATAGAACAGAAGCCTCCCAAGGGGGAAAAATTCCTAACTCCTAATTAAAGATTACTCTCCCTCTACGATGACCAGGATGTTGCGGGAGGCGGGGCCGTCGTACTCGCAGAAGTACACGTCCTGGGCGCCGCCCCGGTTGATTTTGCCGTCCTGGATCAAAAAGTGGCAGTGGTTGCCGGTGACAAGGGCCTTCAGGTGGCCCGTGGGGTTGCCGGCGGTGGAGCCGTAGTCCCGGAGCATCCGGGCGTGGCTGTAGGGCCGGTCCTCCGGGGCGAAGAGGCTCAGCGCCACGGCGATGTCGCTCTCCAGGCACTCCAGCGCCTCGTTCACCGTGACGCCGGTGGTGGTGTGCTTGGTCAGCACCGTCACCATGCCGTTTTGAATGCCGCTCTCCGCCACGATCTCCTCCACCTGGGGGGTGATTACGTCGAACTCATTGTAAACCTTGGTCAGAATGCGGATGGTCTTTACATACTGCATCTCTCTCGCCCTCCCCTCAGTCCAGACCGCCCAGGAACTCCACGGCGTTGAGGCCCTTCACCAGCTCCAGCGTGCTGTCCCGGAGACCGATCCGGGTGATGGCGTCGGCCATGCGGATCTGCTCGAACCGGGGGTTGTTGGACCCGAACATCACCTGGTGCCGGAGGGCCCGGTCGATCCAGGTCACGGGAATGTCCCTTGTAAAGGTCTGGGTGTAGAACTCCCAGGCGTTGTCGAAGTACAGCGCGCCGGTGTCGGCGTAGACATTGGGGTACTTCACCATCAGCATGGCCGCCTCCCGGACCCAGGGCCAGGCGAAGTGGCCCAGGCAGACGCGGAGCTTGGGGTGTCTGGCCGCCACCTCCTCAAAGGCCGTGGGCTGGCAGTACTTGGTGAAGGTATCCGGCTCCCAGGAGAGCCCCGCGTGAAACAAAACGGGCCTGTCGTACCGCTCACAGACCTGGTAGATGGCCTCCAGGCGCTGGTCCCCGGGCATAAAGTGCTGCCGCCCCGGGTGGAGCTTCAGCCCCTTCAGCTTCAGCCGGGTAAAGGCGTCCTCCAGCTTATCCGGCGCCTCCAGGTCAAAGGGGTCCACACTGGCAAACCCGATAAACCTGTCCGGCGCCAGATCCACCAGGGTGCGAATCTCCTCATTCGTCACCAGGGCGCAGCCCACCGTAGAGGTATAATCCTCCGGCAGCAGGCACAGCCTGTCGAGCCCGGCGCAGCGCATCTGATTAAAGATGTGCTCCAGCGGCGCAGTTCCGTTCTTGTGAATATCCAGCTCCTGATGCCGCAGCTCCTCCCTCGCCTCATCAGCATTAATAGGCTCATAGAAGGCGGGGTGGACGTGGATGTCGATAAACATGACAGTTGTCCTCACTCTTCGTCGAATTAGGAGTTAGGAGTTAGGAATTAGGAATGAATGTGTCGCCTCCGGTGACGATTTTGAATAGGACAAGGAATCTGCCGCTGGGGAAAATTCCTAATTCCTCATTCCTAATTATTGAAACTCCACCGCCGCCATCATCGCCCGGGTGTTGTCCACGGCGCGCTTGGCGTAGAAGCGGGGCTCGTTGATGTAGCCGGTGACCAGCTCCAGCGTGGCGGTGCGGTCGTAGCCGATGCGCTTGAGCTCGTACATCATCTCCTGAAGGGGCATGGCGCCCTCGCCGGGGAGGATGTGGCTGTCGGTGCCCTGCTCGCCGTCGATGATGTGCATGTGGTCCATCTTGTCGCCCAGCTTGTCGAAGTAGGCCATAATGCTCTCGTGCTGGACGAAGGGGGGCACCACGTCGCACATACCCACCACGTAGGGGTTGTCGATGCGGCGGAACAGCTCCACCAGGTCGTTGGCCCGGGTGAAGAAGTTGGACTCATAGGGGGTCAGGGCCTCCACCGTCAGCTTCACGCCCACCTTGGCCGCGTGGTCGCCCAGCTCCCGGATGGTCTTCTCAAGCCGGGTCCACAGCTCCTCGTAGGTGGCCAGGTACCCGCCGTTGGCGGGACTGGTGAGGACGAACTCCGCCCCCATCTCCTTGGCCATGTCCAGGGAGAGCTTTAAGTAGTTCACAGCGTCCTGGCGCTGGGCCTCGCTGCCGATCATGTAGTTGTAGGGGTAGCCGTTGTGCTCCGGGGTGTAGCCGATCACCGGCATCTCGTACTTGTCGATGAGGCGCTTGACCTCGTTGATGTCGCCGGCCTTCAGATCCGGGGCGAAGGCGTGGGGCCGGCCGCCCCACAGCTCGATGTAGTCGTAGCCGTACTCCTTGGCGTCAGCGAAGCAGTGCTCCAGGGGGTTGCGCTGATAGCCGGAGGTGAACATACCCAGTTTCATAATTACTGCGTCCTTTCTCTTGTCTTTTATAGGGCGGTCACTCCCCCATACCGTTGATTCTCGTTACCGTGCGGAAATTCATAGCAAAATCCACGGTTGGAAGCGAAATGAAAGTTCTTTTTGGTAACTTTTTCTTTCAAGAAAAAGTTACCCAGGGCTCAAACACCTGCACCACCTGGGCGGCCACCGCCGCGCCCTTCTCCATGGACTCCTTAATGCCAAGCCCGTTCAGCACGCCGTAGAGGAAGCCGGAGATAAAGCTGTCGCCGGCGCCCACGGTGTTGACCACTTTCTCCGCCGGGCAGATGCCGCAGGAGATAAACTCCTTCCCGTCGTAGGCCAGGCTCCCCTTGTCGCCGAAGGTGGCCACGGCCACCTTCATGCCCCGGTTCACCTTGTCCTTCAGGAAATTCTCAATAAACTCGTCCCGCTCCCTGTGGTAGGAGTAGAAGCCGTAGTCCACATAGGGCAGGGTGCTCTCCACTAAGGGGTGGTCCAGCCGGTCGGCGTAGTCGAAGCTCACCAGCACGCCGGGGTTCTTCTCCTTAATCCTGGGCAGGGTACTCTCCGCCATGCCCCAGAGGGCGGTGTGAACCAGGTCGTGGCCGGCGGCGAAGGCGATGTCCTCCCCGTCGAACACAATGTGCTCCATGACCCCCTCGATGTAGTCCCCGTGGACCCGGTCGTTGCCGTTCATGGACATGTAGGTGATGGCGGTGGGGCCGTCGCCCACCTTCAGGTGGCTGATGTCCATGCCCTCGTCCTTCAGGCTGCGGATCATCCACTCCCCGGCCTCGTCGCTGCCGGTGGTGCTGATGATGGCCGTGGGGACGCCCAACTTCTGGAGGTTCACCCCGGTATCCACGCAGTTTCCTGTGGGATAGCGCCGGTTGACCTCCTTCCCGTCGATGGTGACGTAGAAGTCGATGCAGTTGTCGCCGATCATTGCCGCTCTCTTCATCGTTTTTCACTACCTCCATCCGTTGTAGACGAGTGATGAGATTTTTCAGACCACATTTTGAAGTATAAGGAATTTTATGACCTCCCGTCAAGCAGGAAATCAGACGAAAAACAGGGACTTCTTTTAGCAAAAATCCTCTCATTGGTCTGGCTTGGCGACAAAAATCAGACCAATTTGCCCGCAGAATTTTGTTACCTCCGTCAAAACAGAGCCTCAAGCCCCTGAAAAACAAATGTTCTTTCACAAGAACCCGGTAAAATTGGGCTGTTTGAGAATTAACAGTTGCACCAATTACAGAGGGCCCCGCCGCAGGAATTTTTTTGGTCTTTGGTATAGGGGGCGGATAAAAATTCAAACCTGTTTCTACAATTTAGATAAAAACCATACCAAAACCTTGGATGTTCAACCGAAAAGCGGAGCCGGCCCTTGCGGGAGAATAGGGGGCATGCTATAGTAGAGGAGAACGATTTCCGGCCCTGATGTGCAGCGGGGCCGGCGAATCCCGCCGTCTGGAGTTCTCCTTCCCCGGAAATAGGGAGGGGGGCGCTCTGCGCCCTCCCCCAAATGCGGTGCGCCGCTGTGGCGCGCCAGTATGAAGGAGAGGTTTCTATGTCTAACATCGCTGAGATCGTATTGCAGTCTGACTGCATCTTCACCGCCGCCGGAGAGGCCCCCTTTGCCGGCTATGTGGCCGTATCCGGCGGCAGAATTGCCGCCGTGGGCAAGGGGGAGTGTCCCGCCGGGCTCAAGGGCGCGTCCACCAGGGTCTACGAGCTGGGAGACCGCACTGTCTCCCCCGGCTTTACTGATGTCCACTGCTTCTTCACCGGCTACTCCGTGGGCTTCGTGGGGGCGGACTGCTCCGCCGCCACGAGCTGCGTGGACCTGGTGGCCATCGCCAGGGAGCAGGCGAAGCGGACCCGGGACGGCCACCCCATCCTGGGCCACGGCTGGGACCCGGAGACCATCCGCCCCGAGGGAACCGCCCTTCTGGACGAGGCCTTCGGCGACCGCCCCGTGGTGCTCTTTGCCGAGGGGCGGGAGACCTGCTGGATGAATGCGGCCGCCCAGAAGGCATACCGGTTCACCCCGGAGACCTGCTGGCCGGAGAGCTACGTCCGCCTGCTGCCGGAGATCATCGGCGACCGATCCTTCAGCGAGCCGGAGTTCCGCAGGTACATGAAGATGATGAACAGCCGCGGCGTCACCTCCGTGAAGGAGATGGGCTTTGACACCTTCTGCGGCTTCACCGACGTTCTGGCCGACCTGGAGAGGGCCGGGGAGCTGAGCCTCCGGGTCCACTTCATGAGCCAGCCCGTAGGCGAGCCCATGAACCTCGCCTACGGCAAGGCCATGCGGGAGAAGTTTAAGGGAGAGTTTGTCCGCTTCTCCGGCTACAACCAGATGACTGACGGATCCATCAGCCAGCTCTGCGGCGACATGAAGAAGCCCTACCTCTGCGCGGACACTACCTGTGCCCAGGACATCAACTGGCAGCTTCTGGGCGACGACGCCCGCGCCGCCGACGCCGAGGGCTTCCGCTTCTCCCTCCACGCCCAAGGCGACGCCGCCATCGGCAAGGTCCTGGACATCTACGAGACCTGCCGGCGGGACGAAAACGGCCGCATGATAAACCGCCACAGCATCACCGACCTGGAGTGCAGCGACCCCGCGGACCTGGAGCGGATGGGCAGGATGGGCGTCATCGCCGAGGTGTACCCCCAGATCCAGTCCATCGCCGACCGCGCCGGCAAGCTCAGCATGATCGAGGAGAAGATCGGCATGGACCGGGGCCGGTACTACTGGAACCGCCGGAAGATGGCGGACAGCGGGGTAGTTCTCTCCTGCGGCACGGACCTGCCCATGCTGATTGACGACATCCCCGAGTCCGTCTACTGCGCGGTAGGCGGCTACTTCCCCGAGGGCGGCCAGCCCTTCAACCCCCAGAACATGCTGACGGTGACTGAGCTCCTCACCGCCTGGACCCGGGGCGGCGCCTACAATCTGGGCTGGGACGACGAGCTGGGCACCCTGGAGGCCGGCAAGAAGGCGGACATCGCCGTTCTCTCCGGCAACCTCTTCACCGTCCCCGCCGAGGAGGCCCGCCCGCTGAAGGTGGAGCTGACCCTCTTAGGCGGCAGGGAAGTTTACAGCGCACTCTAATCGCCCGCCGAAGCGCACCGGGGCCCGGAGGGAGAATGCGTCCATCCGGGCCCTTTTTTTCAATTAGGAATTAGGAATGAGGAATTAGGAATTGCTTTTCTTGGCAGCTTTTCTGCTCTTTTAAAATCTGTCCAGCAGCGCTGGACACCTCAATTCCTAATTCCTAACTCCTCATTCCTAATTCAAAGGACTGTTTCCTGAAAGGAGAAAGCCATGTCCAAAATCACCATGCAGGACGTCGCCGTTATGAGCGTGCAGTACGTTCAGCACACCTTTCCCTTCTACCTGGACTCTATGGCCAGGTGCGGGCTGAAAAATATCGACATGTGGGGCGGCGCGCCCCACTACTGCCGTCTGGATCACGCCTCCTCCGGTGCGGCGGCGGCCAGAATCCGGGACCTCCGGGCCCAGATGGAGGATTGCGGGATGCGGGTTGTCATCTACACCCCCGAGACTCTGGGCTACCCCTACAGCTACTCCGCCCCTGACCAGGCCCTCCGGGACCGGACGGTGGACTACATGAAATATGCCATGGAGGACGCTTTGGCCTTTGGGACCAACCGGGTCTTTTTGAACACCGGCTGCCATCCCCGGGATCTTCCCCGGGAGGAGGGCTGGAAGCGCACCGCCGACAGCTACCGCCGCCTCTGCGACGTGGCGGAGAAATGGGGTGTCCAGCTGGTCCTGGAGCAGCTCCAGCCCTACGAGAGCAATCTGGTTCTGACGTTGGCCGATATCCAGCGGATGCTGGCTGAGGTGAACTCCCCCGCCCTCTGCTGCTGCGTGGATCTGGTGGCCATGGAGGTGGCCGGGGACACCCTGGAGGACTTCTGCCGCCAGCTGGGCGACAAGCTCCAGTGGGTCCACTACTCCGACAGCCACCACCTGATCCTGGGCGACGGCGAATACGGCCGGGAAAAGCTGGAGGGCTACGTCCGCACGCTGGAGAAATATGACTACCGGAACTGTCTGGATCTGGAGATCAACGACTCCATCTACTGGGAGGATCCCCACACCTCTATTCGGCGATCCGCCGAGTATCTTCGGCAGTTTTTGCCGGAGAAGTAGGGGGCGCTGTGGTTTGCTGCGCCCTTTGGCAGGGGCGGGCCTTTCCGAAGGGAATCCGCCGCGTCCGCGGCGGGGACGGAGGGGACGGGGGGGCGCCCCCGGGCGACCTACTTTTCTCGCGCGAGAAAAGTAGGCAAAAGCGCGCTTAGGGGTGGTCCGGTCCGCGCTGCGCGCGGCCCTGACTGTCCCACCCCTAAGAACCCCGGTTTTTACGGTCGGTGGCCAGCACGGCCTTCTGCGGGGGAGACGTGGGTGGCTCTATTGGGGGTGCGGTAGGGCATCGCCGGGCATCGAAAGGACTTGCGTTCTGGCCCCGTCCGTTACGGACTACCCTGTCGGGTAGACGGGAGAGTGTGAATGAGCAGTGCCGACAGTGTCAACGCAGCTGCGGGGATGGCGCTGACAGCTTACAGTTCTAATGGGGTGCGGCGAAAAGTGCGGGCTTAGACACGCCCCACCAGGCCCGGCGGCCTTCGCGGCACTGGGCCAACGATAGTCCCTGCAAGTTTCGGAGGCAAGTCGAAGCGAGGCAGGCAGAGCGGCAGCGGATGTTTATAGCAAGGCTAAAGACGGGGGAACGCTCTCAAGACACCTTCCGCTGAGCAAGAACCACCGCCGCCGCGTCCGAAGCGCCAGGGTCGGACGAGCACCGGTCTACCGAGACAGCGTCGCGTCCCTGGGGTTCTTAGGGGGGAGGCGCATAAGGACTGTGCCCCCAACGGGGGCTAA
>CANDEH010000041.1 GCA_947383645.1 uncultured Clostridia bacterium
GCGCTGGACGGCCTCGGCTGGGACCCGCTCTGCTCCCGGTGCCTCCACGCCCTTCTGGAGGGGGATGGAGCCGGATTTACTGACGCCCTCAGTCAGCATATGCGGGACTTCCGCGCCGCCCCCACGCCCGGGGAGCTGAACTGCGCCGTCTTGTTCTGGGAGGGCCTCTGGCAGCGGCGGGGGGGGACGCCGCCGCTGGATCTGGCGGACGCCCCCAGGGCTCTGTTGGATCTGCCGCCCTGCGACCCCTCCCAGCTATCGGAGACTTTGGGCCTCCCCCTCCCCTCCTTTGACCCGGCGCTCATCCTGCAACATGTCGATATCAACAGGGTTGGACCCAGGTTTACCTCCCTGTAGGGACAGGGGGGCGCTTCTGCAAGCGCAAAATGGAAGAGCTCTTTTCGCCGGCCCTCCGCGAGAAATCTGACACCCGCTGGAGGCAGTTGCTTTTCAGCGGGTACTGTTTTATAATGGGTTTACCGGAACGCTGCCATTTATGGGGGATACTACCGTGGAATACATTTCTGTGACAAGTGAAAATATAGACAAAGAGCATATATGCTGCGCAATCTCAAATAACAGCGACATTCAGGTATCATCAAAAAAAGCATGGCTACAGGATCGATTTGCTGATGGTTTGGTTTTCCTGAAAAGCAGAGAACGCGGAAAGTGCTTTATTGAGTACATACCCGCGGAAAACGCGTGGAATCCAATCCTTGCAGATGGATATATGTATATCAACTGTCTGTGGGTAGCAGGTTCTCTCAAAGGACATGGCTATTCAACAGATCTGCTGAACGCCTGTATGGAAGACAGCAGGAGCAGAGGCAAAAAGGGAATATGTATTTTATCTTCCAGAAAGAAAAAGCCATTTCTGGCTGACCCGAAATTCTTGAAGTACAAAGGTTTTATCCCCTGTGATGAAGCGGATAACGGTATTCAGCTGTGGTATCTGCCTCTTACAGACAATGCGCCTCTACCAAAATTCAAAGCGTGCGCAAAGCACCCCCATATTGGGGAGAAGGGATATGTTCTCTATTACACCAGCCAATGCCCATTTAATGCGAAATATGTTCCTATCGTGGAAGAAGTGGCAAAGGAGAATGGTGTGCCATTCAAAGCCATTCATTTGCAGAGCAGAGAGGACGCGCAAAACGCGCCTACGCCGGTTACAACTTACGCCCTGTTTTTCGATGGATCGTACCTGACAAATGAACAGATGAATGACAAGAGATTTTTAAAGCTGCTGACCAAATGAATCTTTCGTGCATCACTCTCCCCATAGGCGCTTTCAAAGAGAGGACCATAGGGAGCCGCACAATATGAAAAGGGCAAGATAGACCGCTGTGGTCTGTCCTGCCCTTAACTTCTCTATGAAACCTTATGTCCATCCCTTTTACTTCTTCAGAATCGGCTCATCCACCCAGGTAATCTGATAGCCCTCCCGGAGGAACCATTGGACGCAGTACCAGCACTCCTTCCCGGTGGAGGCGTTGACGCCCTTGGCCACGCCTACGCCGATGCTGCCCCGAGTGGGGTCCAGCATGCCCTCCAGGTGGTCCTGGGAGGCCGCCCACCCATTTACCGCCAGCCCCGCCAGTTCCGCGTAGGGATTCTTCATCCGGGAATCGGTAATACAGTGGATGTTCTCTGTGGTGTAGGGACAATCGGTGACGGTGGTACGCCGGGTGCCGTCAGGGCGGGTATGGGAGTAAATGGACGTGGCCGCCATCTCCTCCGCCCGGACCTGGGCCGCCTGCATCAGCTTCCCATCCACCTTCAGTGTGGAGAGGCCGCAGTCAGCCCGCAGCCCGTTGGTGAGCCGGATAATCTCCTGACAGATTTCCTCCTCCTCGGAGGGAGCCGCGGCCATCGGCGTCTGGGATTCGGGAATCTCCTCCTCCTCAACGACAGCCGACGACGGCTGGCCCGTGTAGGGGACTCCGCTCTCAATCCGGACGCCGCCCTGCCAGTAGACGTTGAAGCCCACCGCCTCCCCGACGTCCCGCAGCTTTACATAGTTGTTCCCCGCGATGTTGTAGGCGGTAAGGGAAATCTCCTCTCCGTCCACAAAGAACCTGTGGCGGGATGCCTCCGCCGTCAGACCGGCGGCAGCGGCAGCGGCGCCTCCGAAGAGTACCGCCCCGGTGACCACGCCCAGGCCAAACAGCAGCATTTTTGATCTCATAACACCCTGCTCCTCCTGCTTTTGACGCCTGCGGCGCGGTCGATCTCTCCGAAAAATCTGTGCGCAGACGATTACAGTTTGGAATAATCAGTACAGATATTTCACGGTGTAATTACGCCCGTCGCCAATATACTGCATGATATAGTCGCTGGAATGGCCGGAGGAGGCGAAGGTGGGGTCCATCCGCTGCCAGGTGGTGCCGTCGAAGTAGATGACGCCCTCAATCCAGCCGGTCTCCTCAGTCCAGACGCTGACCCAGGCGTGGTAAGCCGTACCGGCGTAGCCCACCACCAGCTTGCAGGGCACGCCCAGGGAGCGGAGCATCCCCGTCATCAGGGCCGCGTAGTCGAAGCAGATGCCCTTATTCTGCGCAAGGACAGTGTCCAGCACCGGCAGGTAGCCGCTCTTCACCGAGGCCGCCTTCTCCTTGTCGTAGGTCAGATTGTTCACCGTATACTCATAGATCGCCTTCACCTGCTCCAGCGGCTTGGTGATACTCTTGTCCGTGGTCAGCTCCTTGGCCTTGGCGATGGTGTTGACGGCGCTGCTGTAGTCCACGTACTGATTGGGGCGCAGGAAAGGCGCAAACTCATCGTTGAGCTTTACCTGGAAGGTAGTACTGGCCAGCACGCCGTACTTCTTCCCCTCCGTGTTCTGAAGGACGGCGGTCTTGTAGCTGCCGTTGCCGTCGGACAGGGGGAAAGTGACCCAGCTGCCGGTGGGCAGATCATAGGTATAGGTGGTGCTGGGACCTGTCACCTGAACCTTCAGGCGCTTGGAATTGCTGGCTGCAAAGCGGCACATCACATAGCCGTCGGCAATGTTGGAGTAGTCGATCTCCGCGCCGCTGCCCGTTTTCACCGCAGTGCCCGCGGCCACGGGAAGCAGCAGAGCGTCCGTGGGTGCGGCGGCCATGGGGACGGCCTCGTCCTCCAGCACCAGCTCCTCCTCCAGAATGGGCGCCTGCTCCACATAGACCGGCTCATTCTCCGCCTCCACTTGGCCAAAGGCCTCCTCGTCACTGGCGGTCTTCTGGAAGAAAAATCCCTCCACAGCCGCCTCGTCGTCAGAGGCCGCCGCACAGCCCGCCAGAAGCCCCGAAAGCATGGTCAGAGCCAGCAGGAGGCTGATTACCTTTTTTCTCATGTCTGACACTCCTCTCTGAAAAGGAATCTCAAAAATATTCTCCGTGTACACCTGCATGAAACGATAAATGATTGTAGCACGGCTCTGGGAAAATTGCAAGAATCCGCAGAAATCTCTTCCTATGCCGCCTCCGTCCGCTCACAGCGGATTGTGACCCGCTGCTGCCCGCCTACGGTACAGGTAAACAGCGTCAAATCCCAGTCCCCCGCGCGCATGGCCTTCCCCTGACTGGGCAGCAGCTGCTCCATACCGGAGACCACATAGGAAAACACGTTGCCCTCCATATCGGTAAACACCACCGTATCCCCGATGTTCAGGGTCTTCAAGCGGCCGAAGTGGCGCTGATAGTTGTGGGCGGCGACGATCAGATCGTCGGTGTAGGCGGATCCGTCAAACCGGCAGGGGGCCAGCTTCAAACGGGGATAGCTCCACTCGCTCATCACCGGCAGCTCCAAATTCAGCACAGGAATGCTGAGAAAACCGATATAGTCGTACCCGCCCACATCCACAGCGGGCATGGCGGCCCGGGAATCAATGAGATAGTCGGGGATCACATACGTCGGGTCCTCGGGCTCCGGCTCCGGAGGGGTCTGCGCCTTCAGCGTGCGAACGGTGCTGGCCGCCGCGGTGCCGGCCCGGTTCTCGTCCCACAGGTTGTAGCCGGTAAGGGCCGCAGCCAAAAGCAGCAGCAGCACGCCGAGCAGAATGCAGGTGCCTCCCCGCCGTCTACTCCTCGTCATAGGTGTCCCCCCTGCGCCGAAGGGCGCCGATGAGCAGGAAAAACATCCCGCCTACCGCCAGGAACGGCACCGGCCACCACAACTGGCCTGTCTGCGGCAGGTCGGACAGAGGGACGTCCTCGTCGGGGATCTCCACCTCATCGTCCGGAGGCGGCGGCTCATCCGGGGGCTCGCTCTTGGGCACCTCCGGGTCATCCAGAGGGATGTCCGGCTCCTCAGGCGTCGGATCGCTGGGCCGCGGGGGCGGTGTGGTGGGCAGGTAGTTCTCCACCGTAAAGGTCCAGCCCAGATTGGTGCCGGTCTTGCTGATGGTGAAGCGATACCCCGCCGGCGCGTTCAGCTCCGTAACGCTCCACTGACCGGGGCCGCTGTTGTCCAGATCATACCACGTGTGCTTCCAGCCGTTCCCCGCGTGGAGCGTCGCCTGTTCCACGATGACGCCGCCGCGGAGCAGCGCCACCGTGACGCTCTCCGGCCGGATGCCCTGTCGGTCATTCTGGTCATCCCAGACCTTGAAGACGTGAATCTGAATCTTATCCAGATTGTCCTCCCGGACCTTGGCGGTGCTGACAATGTCATAGGCCCACTGCCCGCTCCCCCCGGATTCCACGTAGTTGGGGAGACAGATCAGATAGGAGCTGGGGGTGTAGAAGGTGGTCACTGTTCCCCCCCGGCCGTCGCTGACGGTGCACTGGTAGTTCTCCGCCGTCACCAGATAGAGCCCGGGCTTCAGGCCGGTAAACTGCACCTGTCCGCCGCTGTCCACCTGCTTGGGACTGCCGCCGGCCTTTGCAAAATTTCCGCTCTCGGCGGCATTCTGAAGCCCGGGTACCAGCTCGAACCAGTCCCCGGTCCGCCTGGCGGCGGCAAGATCGTCCTTCAGCCCCTCGATCCCAACGAAGCCGCCCACGGGGGTGAAGATTACATTTTCATCCACGCCGGCCACCTGGTAGATTGTTACCCGGGGCCGGGTGTCCGCCTCGCCGGCGTGGGGATAGTTCACAGTCAGGGAGCAGACCTTATTCGCGTCAAAGCCCTCGATAGCGCCGGGGGCCCGGACGGCGGACACGCCGGGGGTCAGGCACACAGCACAGAGAAGCAGGCTCAGCGCCAGCGCCAGAGGGCGTCGGAGGATTGTCTTCAATTTCATGGAAACCGCCTGCCTTTCTCTGCTGCGCGCCCGCACAGGCGGGTGCGTCAGATAATTTACTATGTAGTCGGTTTTTTCGCCTTTTTCTTCTTTTTCTTTTTCCCGCCGGGGTTGGCGATCAGGTAGATCGTCAGAATCAGCAGGATGGGCACCGCCGCCACAGGGGCCACCAGAATCGGGTCGATGCGGATGGCGTCGGAGGTGACGCGGATGGCGGTGGCCGCGTCGCTGTTCTCAATCCGCTTGCCCCGCACCAGCAGCCGGTGGCTGTTGATGCCGTAGGGCGTGCAGGTGATGAGCGTACAGAAGTCCCGGCCGGGGACGATGGCCAAATCGTCCACCTCCTGGGGCAGGACAATGTGGATCTGGTCCACCTCATAGGTCAGCGTCTCGTTGAGCACCCGGAGCATGAACACGTCCCCCTCGCCCAGCTGGTCCAGATGGGTGAACAGCTTGGCGCTGGGCAGGCCCCGGTGGCCGGAGAGGACGCAGTGGGTACTGGGCCCCCCCACAGGGAGGGAGCTGCCCTCAATATGGCCTACGGCGATCTGGAGCACCGCCTCGCTGGTGCCGTGGTAGATGGGGAGGGAGCACTCGATCTTGGGGATCTCAATATAGCCCATGATGCCGTTGCCGGAGAGGTCCAGCTGGCTGAGGTAGTCCGCGCGCTGCTCCTCGCTGAGGAGGAAGGGGTTGCCGGCCACACCCATGCGGTTGTTATAGTCCACAGCGGCCAGCCACATCTTCTCGTAGTCCGCCGTGGTGAGGCTGGCCACCTCCTCGGCGTAAGTGGCGATGGCCCGCGACTGGTGGAAGGAGTTCCAGTAGTCGCTGGCGGTGGGGTAGAGCAGCAATGCCGCGCCCACCAGAAGGGCCAGCACCAGAAGGATGGTGGACAGATGTTTTTTCATAGGTGTTCATTCCCTTCGCCGCGCCGCAGGCCGGCCTGCGGCGCGGCGAAATAGTGGGGATCTGTTATCGCTTCAAATGGGGAATTACTCCTCGCTGGCGCCCATACGCCGCTTGGTAATCAGCAGCACCGCCGCGCCGACAACCAGAATGCCGCCGAGGATGTAGAAGATGGTGGTGCCGATGCCGCCGGTCTCAGGCAGCTGGATGCCGGTGTAGTTGGTGATGGAGCCGGTGAGCTCGCCGCTGACGCTGCCGTTGATCTCCTGCTCGGCGTTATTGGTGGTCACGGTCACAGCCGTCAGGGTGGGCTCGCCCGCGTCGTTGGTGCCGGCGACATAGGTGACCTCGAACTCGATGGGAGCTGCCAGGCCGGTGTAGCCGGCGGGGGCCTTGGTCTCAGTCAGCTTATACTTGCCGGCAGTCAGGCTGTCCAGCGTAAAGAGGGGAGCGTTCTCCATGACAGGATTGCCCTCCGCATCCATTGTGGGGTTCCCCTGCTCATCCAGCACAGGAACCAGCTCGGCGGTAAACTCGTCAATCATGACCCAGTCATTCGCGGTGTCGTCCCACTTCTCCAGTGTGAACTCGGCGCCGGGCAGCTCCTCGCTGCCGTCAGCGTTGGTCTTGGTGATGCCCAGCTCGAAGGTGAACGCGCCCACGGGATCCTCCGGGGTCTTGTTGCCCTTGGTGTCGGTCACCCAGGCGATATTCAGGTTGCCGGGGTTGCCGATCACGGGAGTTTCGCTGAGGGTGGCGGTGTACTCCACCACGATCACGGAGCCGTCCTTCAGATCTTTGATGCTGGAGGTGCCCAGCTTGGCGTTGGCGATGACGACCTCAAAGCTGCAGTCGTCCTCGGTATTCGCCTTGGGGTTCACTCTCCAGTCCGCCGTAGCGACGTCGTGGCCTTCACCCACGGGGTTGCCCTGGCTGTCCAGCTCGTCTACGCTGTAGTACTTGACGCTCACATCGTTGTTGAAGGTCAGCGTGTCGCCCATCTCGTCGTGGAAGGTGAGGCCGTACTCATCCATAGTCTCGTAACCCTTGGGCAGGGTGGCAACCAGACGGTAGGTAATGGTGTCGCCGGCCTTGAAGTCCGCCAGATCGACCCAGGCAGTGCCGTTCCAGATCTTCTTGTACATGGTGGGGACCTTGGAGGTCTTAATGCGGATAGACAGCGGCCCGGTCACCTGCAGCAGGTTGAGGCCGTCCTCGTCGCTGATGTCGTCAACCAGATAGTAGCCGGCGGCCACGGGCAGGCGGGTGCCGCCGGTCTCGGAGCCGGTCAGCTCGCCGATGCCGGTGGCGGGCATCGCCGTCTTCAGGGCCCGGGCGATGAGCTTCTCATCGGCGGTGACGCCTCTGGCGGGACGGAGAGCGGCAGCCACAGCCTCGGCGTCGGCGTCAGCCGCCAGATCCTTGAAGTAGTCCTGGGACAGTCCGTTTTCACCGCCCACCGCTATACCCTTCAGGGCGGCGATGATATTGGCGGGATTGGCGTCCCGGCCCCAGGCGATGTCAGTCAGGGCCTCACCGTCGGTGGACACCGTGCCGGTGAAAATCTGGAACACGTTGTACTTGTGGCCATCGGTGCCTGCGGGAACCTCGATATAGATATCATCTCCCGGGGCCGCGAAGGCAGGGGCGGCCAGGGCCAGAGCCATGACCAGTGCCAGCGCCAGGCTGGCCAGCTTCTTCATGTGTGTCATCTTTTTCTCCTTTCAAACTCCTAATGATAGTGTAGTCGTGCGAGAGGGTTGAGGTTCCTTCCTCAATCAACCGCCCCCTCTCTCCTGGACTTTTTCCTTCTATACCATAAACCGCCCGTCGCCGCTGGCAGCAGCGCGCCGGTTAAAGTATACCAGAGGGATCCGGTTCCGCCCGTCTCGGGCAGCTCATAGGTGAAGGCGTTGGTGTAGCGGAGCACCACCCGGTGGCTGCCGATGGTGCCGCTGGCGTCGGTTCCCGCCTCGGTGTTGGGCGCGCCGCCGTCGAAGATCGTGTCCACTGAGGGACGCCAGGTGGCCAGCACCTCCTCCGACAGGTCGTCGGGCCTGAGCTCCTTGACGATATACCCGGCAAAGGAGGGCAGACCGCCGTAGAACTCAAAGTACTGTCCGGCCTTGAGCTGGAAGGTGACCGCGCTCTCGCAGTTGATGTCGTTGACCTCGGCAATGGGCTCCTCCGGGTTCTCCCCGTTCGGGTCATAGATGTGGCCGCCAAAGCTGTTGGTCATGCCGCCGGTGAGCTGGATGGAGAAGGTGTACTCATAGCTGGGGTCCGGGGCGTTGACGCCGGTCACTTCCTTCTCAATCCGCAGGGGGTGGGCCGTCTCGTCGGGGGGCGTGGACACCGGCAGGTGCACCAGGTTGGGCAGGGTAAACTGCATCCAGCAGGTGGAACCGGAGGCGCCGCGCTCGGTGTAGTAGAAGTACAGGGTGTGGGGACCGGCCGCGTGGTTCTCCCGGCCGCCGGGGATGTAGTCCCAGAGGTCCACATACTCGCCCACGGCGGAGTGCACGCCGCCGATGTCGCAGATCAGGTCCTTGTTGTCCAGGAACACCCACATGTCGTCGTCGCCGTAGAAGTAGTACTCCAGCGGGCCCACATACTCCTTTTCCAGGTTGAACTCCACTGCGAAATTCATCCCGAAGTAGTGGTTGTGGGGCATGTAGTCGTCGCTCTCTGGAACGACCTGCCCCCCTGTTGTCTTAATGGTATTGGGGGCCTTTGTTGACAAGCCGAACTGGGGGTCTTTCCCCTCGGTCTTCATATCGTCCATAGGCCAGAAGCCGTTAGAGTAGATGGTCTTTGTATTATTCCAGTTCGGACGTTTAAGCCAAAAGCTCTCCAGACCGCTGGTGCCGGTTCCTGTTACGGCGGTCAGCGTATAGGTATCACCCTCCTGATTGAACCGGAGGCTGTGGCCCTTTACGGTGGACTTGCCGGTGGCCGCCTCATCGCCAAAGAGCGCCGGGGCGTCAATGGTACTGTCAAATATCAGCGTGTCGCCGGCGCCTATGCGCGATACCATCCCGAAGGTACAGCCGTTAAAACCGTTGGCGTTGCTCTTATTCAGGGTGTTTCCACCCCAACTCTCATCGCCCAGGCCGGTTTTCAGCACGCCTTCGCCATTACCAAAGCCCAGCTTCGCGCGTCCGTCATCGGCGTAGTTCCCCTTGCTGTTGATACCCTTCCCGGCCACGTCGATCATGCCGTCGCTGCGCAGGCCGTCGGAGACGTCGTAGTCGTAGAACACCGCGCCGTAGTCCTTGGTGTGTTCAGTGGGGCTGTAGATCAGGCGGAGGATGGTGTTCTCCGTACCCTCCTGCTGGATCAGGATGACATTTTCATTGGCCTCCGCCGCCCTTGGATTGTTGGTAAAGCACAGATCGTCCAGCTGCTCCTCCGGGTAGACCGCCCAGTCGTCCTCATTCTCCGGGTCTCCGCCGGGCTGGAGAACCCACAGAGCCGTCACCGCATAGTGGGGGTTATCCCGCAGGGCGTTCAGCCGCTTGACGGTGAGCTGCTCCTCGGTGGTTTCCACCAGGGGGTTGAAGATCAGCTTATCCTTGGCCTTGTAGATCTCCTTCAGCTCCTGATTGAAAATCACGTTGCCGTCCGTATCAATCCACATCTTGGTGCTCTTCGCGCTGAGGCCGCCGTTTTGGGGCATCACCGGGCCCGAGGTCCCGTTGCCCGCTACGCTGGTGTCGATGAAGGGCAGCTCCACGCTGCCGCCCTCCGGCTTTGCGCCGATGGCGGGGCGGTGCAGGTTGGCGTAGAACTCGATGGTGTAGTTGGGGTAGATCCGGGGCAGCAGGGCGATGGCCACCTTGTTGTCGTCGTTCCGGCCCATCTGTCCGTTGACCGTGGTGTCCTCCGCGGTGTTGACAGCGCCAATCTCGTTCACCTCGTTGCTGCCCCGCTCCAGACTGTAGGTCATCAGCAGGAAGCCGCTCTCATCGGCGCTCTCGCCGCCGGCGGGCTCATCGAAGACATCATCCTCGCCAATGGCCATGGTCTGGCCCTCGCTGTAGCTGTTGAGATACTCCACCAGCAGCTCGCTGAGGGTGATCTCCACCTCCACAGCGCAGCCGGTGAGATCCAGCTCCTGCCCGTCGATCTCAGCGGAGAAGGTCAGCACCTCCAGCATGGGCAGCTCCTGGTGGTCCGTGTACTCCTCGGCGTGGGAGGCCATCCGCCGGTACTCCCGGCTGTCCTCCGCCAGCTCCTCCACGGTAAACTCCACATCGGCGCTGCTCAGCAGCAGGGTATCGTCCTCCGCGGGGGCGGAAACGCTGTAGCCGCCGTCGCCGTCGAAGCCGCCGAAATCACCGTCGGCGCTCCCCGCCTCGTCTTCCGCCGCCGGGACGTCGGGCGGAACCTCGGCCGGCGCGGACGCCGTCGGATCCGCCGGCGCACTCGCCGGCTCCGGTACAGGTGTGCTCTCCGGTGCGGACACGCTCTCGCCGGAGGGCGGCGGGGCGCTCTCCGCCTCGGGGCCGTAGCTGTAGAAGGTATCGTTCTCCTCCAGCGTCATCACCTCGCTGTCATAGAGCAGCGGGGCATAGCCGGAGATGTGGAACTTCACCAGGAAGGCGTCGTTCTCATAGATAAAGTCGTTGTCCAGCTCCACGCCCTCGGCCCCGGCGTACTTGGGCTCCTCGGGGACCTCCGGCTCCCGGCACTCCTCCGTGTGGATATGCTCGGGCATGGTGCAGCGCAGGGTCACGCCGTCCTCGAAGTAGCACTCCTCCGTGTGGGTGTGGGCCGGGATGCCGCAGAAGAACTCCTGATCCTCCGGAGGCACGATATCCACATAACAGGTCTCGTTGTGGATGTGCTCCTCCTTGCCGCAGATAAGGGTGGGCACCTCCTCGCCGGTGCTCTCGGGGATGTGGACGCACGCGGCGGTGTGCTGGTGCCGGCTGACCTCCCGGCGGGTACAGGTGAGCTCCCCCTCCTCGCTGTAGCATCCCTCGCCGTGGGTATGCTCCTCGATCTCCATTTGGCGGCAGGCCAGGACCGTCTCCTTCTCATAGCAGCTGTCGTCGTGGATATGGCCGGCGGGGCGCTCCTCCTGGGTGCAGATCAGGCGCTCCGTCCAGGTGTAGCAGCTGTCGCCGTGGACATGCCCCTGCCCCTCCTCCTGGCCGCAGAGGACGGTGGTCTCCGTCTCGGTTTTGTAGCAGCTCTCGTCGTGTGTGTGTCCGCTCCCCTCCTGCAGCGTGCAGGTGCGGACGGTCTCCTCCACGGTCTCATAGCAGGCGTCGGTGTGCCGGTGCGCCGGCTCTGTGGATTGGGTGCAGGTGAGGGTTCTCTCCTCCTCGGTCTTATAGCAGTCCGCCGAGTGGGTATGGCCCGCCGTCTCCTTCTGGCCGCAGGTGAGGCTCCGCTCCTCCTCGGTGGTGTAGCAGGAGCCGCTGTGGCTGTGGCCGGCGGAGATCAGGTTGCCCTCCTCGTCGTACTCCGGCGGGCTCTCGCTCTCCGTGCAGGTCAGAACCTCCCTGGTTCTGACGGTGTAGCAGCTGTCGCTGTGACTGTGGGCAGGGGCCTCGCTCTGGCCGCAGGAGAGAACCTCTCTGCTTCTGACGTCGTAGCAGGAGCTGTCGTGGGTGTGGGCGGGCGCCTCGCTCTCCGTGCAGACGAGGACCTTTTTGCTGCGGACCGTCTCACAGTTCTCGTCGTGGGTGTGGGCGGGGGTCTCGGCCCTGCCGCAGGCCAAAACCCGCTTCTCCTCCACCCGGAGGCAGTCGTCGGTGTGGGTGTGCTGCCCCTCCCCCTCGGGGATGGTGCAGATCAGCTCATCCCGGTCCCGGGCGTAGCAGGCGCTGGTGTGAGCATGGCCCATTTCCTGAACCTGATCGCAGATCAGGTTCAGGTGCTCCTGGTAGCAGGAGCCGCCGTGGGTGTGGGCCTCCCGCTCTTTAAGGGTGCAGATCAGATTGCCGTCGTTGTCATAGCAGTAGTCGTTGTGCGTGTGGAGCAGAAGCCCCGGCAGGTCCGACGTGTCGCAGATCAGCTCCGGCTGTGCCGCCGCGGCGGCCATGGCATAGCAGCTCTCGTCGTGTTCGTGCTGTTCCAGTCCGCATGTCATCTCATTGGAGATGGTGATAGCCGGCAGAATCAGGGCGTATACCGTGCAGAACACCACCACGCTGGCCATACAGGTGAGAACCTGATAGCCGATCTTTCTGCGCCTCTGAGACTTTAAATACCGACTTACCTGCGTTACCAGGCTCTCTTCCATATCCGTACCCTCCTTTCTCTCAAAATTCACGCCCAGCGGTGTGTACGTGGAAAAAACATCCTGCAAGCCGCGCTCGCTTGATTCCCAGCTCACTTATTTGATCCTGGGAGCGCACTTCCAAAATCAGATAAGCGAAATCATCTCATAGGGCCAGACCCGGATCACCAGCCGGCCCACAATCTGGTCGTAGGACACGCAGCCCAGCACCGTGTTCCGGGAGTCCAGAGACACGCTGCGGTGGTCGCCCATGACGAAGATCTTGGACTCGGGCACCTGGTAGGGCAGGGCGATGTTGCAGTCGCCCAGGGCCTTCTCCACCAGATAGGGCTCCTGAAGCTCCACTTCGTTGATGTATACGGTGCCGTCCTCGCTGATATTCACCCAGTCTCCCGGGCCGGCAATGACCCGCTTGACCAGAATCTTATTTTCATAGTAGAAGGCGATGATATCCCCCGTCTCCCAGCCGGATCCCTTCCAGGAGACCACGATCTCCCCGTCGGTGAGGGTGGGGGACATGGAGTTGCCGCTGATCTGCAGCACCGGCATCCACAGCGTGGCCACCAGCACGGCCGCCGCCGCCACGGTAATCAGCACGAAGACCGTACTGCGCAGCACCCTGCGGAAGCGCCAGCGGTACTTCTCCCGCCCCAGCTCCTTCTCCAGCTGGTCAATGGAGGGGATCTCAATGGGCCGCGGCCCCGCATGCCCCTCGGGTTTTTTCTTCATAGGGTCTCCGTTTCCTCATCCCCCGCCGCGCGCCGCCCGGGCGGAGTGTTCAGTCATGCTGCCATCCGAAAAACAGCGTCAGCTTTCCCTTCTCCTGCTGCTTCTTCAGCCGCAGGGACCGCTTGGGCGCCGCCGGTCTCTTCTCCGGCTCCGGCTTCTCCGCCGGCGCGCTCTCCGCCTGCACCGGGACCGGGGGCGCCGCCGCCGCAGCGGCCTCCACATCCTCCTGGGACAGGGCCATGGGCGGCACCTCCATCCCCTCCGGGGCAGGGTAGAGCTCCCGGACGCTCTGGAGGTACTGGTTGGCGGCCCGCTGCGCCGCCTCAAACACGCCGTTGAGCCTCAGCGCGGCCTCGGCGATGGAGCCCACGTTCTCCATGTCCATCTCCCGCTTCTCCCGCTCCGTCTGGAGGGTGGCGCGGAGGTTGTGAATCTGGGCGTCCTTCTTGTCCAGACGTCCCCGGAGCCGCTCATAGTTGTCCTCCAGCTCCCGATACTTCTCCTCGCTCTCCTTCAAAAGAGCCCCCAAACGCTCGGCCTCCTTGGCCTGCTCCAAAAGCATCTGCAGAAGCTCACGGCGCCCCAGCTTTTGCAGTTCCTTGTCCGTCATGGCACGCCTCTCCCCCTCGATACAGAGTATAGTATAGGCGCTGTCCGCCGGGTCCGGAGGCTCCAGGACGCGAATCGCAGCGAAAACGTCCCCAATTGACACCCGCAGCAGGGCCGCATCCGTCCCTCCAGGCAATATGCATAAAATCCGCAAAAAGGTATGATAAAATCAACCGGCAGTCAAATTTCTCCGCCGAAAAAAACATACCTGAATGTCGCCTGCCGCAGCGCGACCCCGGCTGGCAGACGCACCGGTCCGTCCACTCAATCTGCGGACAAAGCCTCCTCTTTTCGCCGCTCCGCAGGCGCAAAACGCCGCTTAACTGCCGCCCCGCCGAAGCCAAGGCGCTTACTACATCAGTGTACCACAAATACAGGGAAGCGCAAGGACTTTATCTTGATGTTGTGTACAGGTCTTCCCCACAAAATGTGGATTTTATCTACATATTACGGTGATTGTTAATAGTATATCATATGCAGCAGCGCCGTGTAGTTGCATATGCAACTAATCCCGGGAAAATAGAAAATTTACAAATTGTTCATATTTTCACCTCTATACTCCCGCCGGTTCAGCCCTTGGGGGAGGCGTTCTCGCCGCTCCCCCCGCGGGCCGTCCCGCCGAGAATAACAAAATGCGCGCACAGGTATGTAGTTACCCATGCACGCATAGTGGGATCCTGCTATGCGGTCACACACAACGACAGAAATATACTTGCGAAAACAAAGCAAGTGCATTATACTATAGATGTGGTGCTCCATATACGGAGTTGTGTGCATGGTGCCATTCTCACCTGTTCACAGGGGGTAGGCGGGTACCAGCCGTCTATCCCTGCCGCACGTTATTCTCGTGGAGTTATTGTACCGCAGTTCTTTCAGAATTGCAAGTGTTTTAACAAAGTTTGCGGAATTTGCAGATTTTGCATCAATTCGGCTTTCAGCTCCCCTGAAAAGTCCGTTTGTTCTCCATCCAACTGCAAAATCCCTCTTGTTTTTCCGCCCCAAAAGGACACCCCCGTCCTGGAGCAGGTCCGCCGCTGTCGCAGGCGGCCTGAAGGTCCCCGCAGCGCCCAACCGCCTGCTCTGCGTCGTCCCCCTGGCCGCAGCGGCCTGTTTGGCAAACCAAAGGTCCCGGGGCAAAATTTTGCCCCGGGACCTTTCAGCCTGTCAAAAAACCGTTGGTTTTTTGACAGGCTGAAAGCAAATTTCGGCCCTTGGGCCGAAATTTGTCGCTGCGGCGGGTTGATTGCACGCGAAAGGAACCCCTCTTGGGTTCCTTTCACACTATCCTCCTTACCGCCATTCTGCTCTGTTGACTTTTTTGACAGTCTGAACGGTCCCGAGGCAAAATTTGCCCCGGGACCTTCTCCGTATACTACGGAAAAGGGACCCCTTCGGGGGTCCCTTTCAAATCTTTCTGCTCAGCGCCGTCGCTACTTTTCCGGTTCCCTTGTCAGTCTGCGAAGGCTCTCACTCCGCACTGACAGCCTTCTCCCGGGTGGCGGCGGGGAGCTGGGCCAAGATGACAGCCACCAGCATCAATACGCAGCCGAAGATCTCCCGGCCGCCCATCCGCTCGTGGAGGACCACCGCGCCGCCGATGACGGCGAAAACGGACTCCATGCTCAAAAGGATGGATACCACCGTGGGGTTGGCGTCCTTCTGAGCCAGAATCTGAAGGGTGTACCCCACGCCGCTGGAGAGGAGGCCGCAGTAGAGGATGGGCCCCACGCAGAGGCTGATGGAGGTCATAGTGGGGTGCTCCACGGCCAGGGCCCCCACGCCGGAGAGAATCATGGCGGTGAAGAACTGGATACAGGACATCTGGATACCGTCCAACTGGGCGCCGAAGCGGTCCACCACCAGAATGTGCCCGGCGTAGAGCACCGCGCAGAGCAGCACGACCAAATCACTGGGGGCCACGGTGAAGCTCTCTGTGACGCAGAGGAAGTAGAGCCCCCCGGCGGCCACCGCCACGCTGCCCCACAGCAGGGCCGTGGGCCGCTTGCCCTGGAACAGGCCAAAGAGGGGCACGATGACGATATACATGGCGGTGATAAACCCGGTCTTGCCGGCGGAGGTGTCGGCGATGCCGATCTGCTGCATGGTACTGGCCAGAATCAGCATCAGACCACAGAGGCTGCCGCCGATAAGCAGGCGCCGCCACTCCTCCTTCGTGAGCTGAAACAGGTTCCGCCGCCCCTTGACGATCTTACCGGCCACCAGATCCGTCACCAGCAGCGCCAGCGCCGCCACCACGTTACGCGTGGCGTTAAAGCTCAGCGGCCCCAGATGGGCGGTAGCCATACTCTGCGCGGAGAAGGCGGTCCCCCAAATAAAAGCGGTGAGCAGCGGAAAGAACACCTGACGAACATTGCGATTCATAGCGGGATTTCCCTTTCTTCTGAAAATGCCGCCCCACCGGGGACAGCTCCCTACATTATAATAAAATAACGCACTCTGTCAAGAAGCTCTTATCTGCCCCTTGCCCGCCGAATTTGCTGCCTCAGCAGCAAAGAGCCCCTCGGGAGAGTTTGCGGCGCAAACGCCGCAAATAAATTAAAATCGTTTTTTCGGAAACCGCGTTTTCGAAAAAACACTCTGCGGGCCGCGCTCGGCCCGGTCCTTTTTTTCGGGAATCGGCCCAAGGGGCCGCTTCCCGAAAAAAAGCCCCCCGTAAATCAAATCCTCGTTTGAAATCCAAGGATTTCAAACGACATCCTTTTCCCCCTCGATTGAAAGCCCAGCGAAGCGGGTTTCAATCGAAGTAAGCTCTGCTTACATACTTGCTGGTAAACCCTCTCAGAAGGGCCCCGTAGCTCATGCGGAAGGAGAGCACATCCCCCACCGCCACCGGCTGCGGGCAGTCGGTGACGTCCAGGATCAGGTGGTCGGAGCTGGCCCCCACCACGGTGACGCCCGCCTCCCGGGGGGTCAGGTTGTCGCAGTCCATGTCCTGCCGGCCGATGGCGCAGATGGCCCGGCGGCGGTTGCCGATGTCCTCGTAGGTCATCTTCTCGCCAAAGGCGTTGACCCCCAGCTCCCCCACCGGGTGGGAGGGCTTGGTCTGCACCTCCACCACCTCCGCCTCCAGGATCACAGCGTCCTGGTACATCCCCTCCAGATCCTGCTCATAGGCGGTCTCCCGGCCCAGGATCAACGCCTCACCCAGGCGCAGGTTGTTCACACGCGCCGGCAGCCCCCCGTCCTCCATCAGCTTGATGGAGCTGGAGTTGCCGCCGGAGATCAGCTCTAACTTTCGGCCAATCCGGGCCTCGATCTGCTCCACGATACCCATAAAGACACCCAGATTCTCCTCCGTGGGCAGGACAGAGCCGTAGCAGGTCACGTTGAAGGCCGCGCCGTAGAGCACCAGATGGGGGCTCGCCTCCACCAGGTCCACCGTCTCCATGATCTGCTGGGTGTCCCGGAAGAAGATCCCCTCCCGCAGATCGCCCAGGTCGATCATCAGCACCACCTTGTGCCGCTTCCCCGCCCTCTCCGCCGCCGCTTCCAGGGCCCGGAGGGTCTTCTGCTCGGACTGGAAGCTGATCTCCGCGTGGGCCACCACGGCCTCCGCCTCGGAGGGCATGGCCACACGGAGGAGAATCCGCTCCTTCCCCAGATCGCCGTAGGTGGTCAGGTTCTGGGTGCGGGAGTCCGCCAGATAGCGGCAGCCGCTCTTTGCCACCGCCTCCACCATCCGCCGATCGGCGGTAAAGACCTTGGTGACAAAGGCGATGTCCGTCACGCCCCGCTCCCCCGCCCTGCGGCAGAGCTCCCGGGCGTTGTGCTCCAATTTTTTCAGATCAATGGCAAGTCTTGGGTACATAGCTCACCTCACAGAGAGAGATTTTGTTTCAGAAGCGCCGCCGCCGCCTCAGGAAAGTCCCGGCTGAGGACGCCCAGGGAGGCCATGCAGTACCACTTGTCCTCCAGCAGCGTGATGGCCTCCGCCTTGGGGTAGAGGAGCTTCTTGCTCTCGTTGATCCCCCGCAGCTTTTCCATAATGGCCGCTCGGCCCGGCAGCCGGGTCAGGGCCCCGCCGGTGGCCACCAGGTAGCGGATCTTGGTGAGATCCTTCCCGTCGGCATAGGTCACCCGGCCGCTGGAGCCGTATGTGTAGCGGAACTTGCCGCAGTGCCGCTCCAGGGCGGTGGCAGCGGCGTAGTGGGCCAGCCGCTCCGTAAGCTCCACCTGCCGGTCGGTGTCGGGGATGGCCTTATAGCCGTCAAAGAGGGTGGCGGGGTCCCGGCCCAGCTCCTTGGCCAGCTTCTCCAGCCCCATCTGTCCGGCCACCACCCGGGCGTTGACGAACACGCCCAGATCCCCCTCCACGGTGCGCTTGGCCATGGGCTCCGGGGTGATCTGGATGGCGGCGATCTCCTCGCTGCCCTCGGTGACGGAGTGGATGTCCGTGGTGGCTCCGCCCACATCCAGCACCAGCAGATCCCCGATCTTGCCGTAGAGGAGCTTGGCGCACTCCATCACCGCGCCGGGTGTGGGCATAATGGATCCGGTGACCATGTCCCGCACGTCCTGCATCCCCGGGGCCTTGGTGATGTGCTCCTCAAAGACCTGATGGATGATCCGCCGTGTGGGTTCGATGTTCAGCTCATCCAGCCGGGGGTACACATTTTCCGTAATATAGAAGGGCGTTCCGGCGAAGATCTTCTCCACCTGCCGGTGGTTCTGCACGTTGCCGGCGTAGACCACCGGCACGTTCAAATCCAGGGACCGCAGCAGTCTGGCGTTCTCCAGAACGGTCTTCCGCTCGCCGTAGTCCGTGCCCCCGGCCAGGAGAATCAGGTTGGGCTTGATGTCCCGGATGTCGTCCAAATCCTCCTCCTGCAAAATCCCGGCGGTGGCCAAGTGCAGATTGGCCCCGGCGCCTAAAGCGGCCTCCCGGGCGGCCTTCACGGTCATATCGTAGACCAGGCCGTGGACCGTCATCCGAAGCCCGCCGGCGGCGCTGGAGGTAGCCAGCATAGTGCCGTAGGTCAGCGTGTCCGCCCCCAGGTTCTTCCACAGATCCTCCACAGCCTGGTTGAGGCCGATGCGCACATCCCCGTCCAGAACGGAGGTGGGCGCCTGCCCCTGACCCAGGAACACCGGCGCGGGGCTGTTAATGTTGTCAAAGGCGTTGACCACGGTGGTGGTGGAGCCGATCTCCGCCACCAAAACATCAATGTTCAAGTTTGTTTACACCTCCAAGATTGCGCCCGGCAGGGCGCGCTGCTTTTTTAGAACCTGTATGCACAATCGATACCCCTCCTTGCCGCCGCGTCCCGCGGCGGGGACGGGGGGACGGGGGTTTCGCCCCCCGGGGCGAGTTCCTTTTCCCTCGTGGGAAAAGGAACCAAAAGCACGCTTAGGGGGCACGCGTGGGCGGGCAGTTTGCCCCGCAGGGGCAAACTCCCTTACACGCGCGTCCCCTAAGAACCCCCGTTTTTTTACGGTCGGCGGGACAGCGCAGTCTCCTGCGGGGGAGACGCGGGTGGGTATTAACGAAGGTGCAGCAGAATGCCGCCGGGCAGCGAAGAGTTTTGCGTTCTGGCCCCGTCCGTTACGGACTACCCTGTCGGGTAGACGGGGGAGTGTGAAAGAGCGGTGCCGACAGTGTCGATGCAGGTGCGGGGATGGGCGCTGACAGCCATCTGTTCTATAGAGGTGCGGTGGAAAGTGCGGGCTTGGCATAGTCCCGCCAGGCCCGGCGGCCTTTGCGGCACTGGGCCAACGATAGCCCCTGCAAGTTTCGGGGGCAAGTCGAGGCGAGGCAGGCAGAGCGGCAGCGGATGTTTATAGCAAGGC
>CANDEH010000042.1 GCA_947383645.1 uncultured Clostridia bacterium
ACACGCGGGGAAGCCAGCGCAGCATGGGGGTAAATTACCAGAAACTCGGAAAAGATTACCAATATGACAATGTTGACCAGGAGCGCGCACTGATTGAGGGCGCCGGGCACACTCTGGTTGCCCGCAGGACCTCCGCGCGGGAGGAGATCCTTGCCGACGCCGCGGATGCGGACGCGATCCTTACGCAGTACTGCCCGATTGACGAGGCGGTCATATCCCGCCTTGCGCACTGCCGCATCATCATCAAATACGGGATCGGCATCAACAATATCGACGCTGACGCCGCCGCCAGACGCGGAATTTATGTCTGCAACGTGCCGGACTACGGCGTGGACGAGGTCTCCAACCACGCCATCGCGCTGTACTTTGCGCTCAGCAGGAAGCTCTTTACGCTGGCGGACGCCCTCAAAAGCGGGGACTGGGGATACTCCTCCGCCATGCCGCTGCACCGCGTCGCCGGCTCCACGCTGGGGCTGGTGGGCTTCGGCCGCATCCCCCAGGCGGTCGCCGGGAAGATGCGCGGCTTTTCGGTCCGGCTTCTCGCCTATGACCCCTTCTGCGCGGCGGAGCGGATGGCGGATCTGGGGGTGGAAAAAGCGGATCTCCCCCGGCTCCTCGGCGAGTCCGACTTCATCTCCATCCACTGCCCCTCCACCCCGGAGACACGCCACATGTTCGACGCCAGGGCCTTCAAGGCCATGAAGCGCTCCGCCTTTCTCATCAACACCGCCCGGGGCGACATTGTCGATGAGGACGCTCTGATCGCGGCGCTGGAGCAAAAGGAGATCGCCGGCGCCGGGCTGGACGTCTTTGCTCACGAACCCGTCTCGGCGGATTCGCCCCTTCTGCGCATGCCGAACGTCATCGCGACGCCGCACAGCGCGTGGTACACCGAGGAGTCTGTCAGGGCTCTTCAGCGCGGCGTTGCCGAGGAGGTTGTCCGCGTGCTGGCGGGCCGTCCGCCCCTCCATCTCTGCAACGCGGCCCTGCTGCAAAAATACGGCTTTCCGTGCGCCCCGGATTTTCACCGGAACCCGCAATGAATCTTTGACAACGGAAAAAAGTTGTGATATTCTTGACAAAACGGTTTTGGAGAGAATAACCTATGACAGATAAACGCAGCGTCCACAATCTGGAGACCTTTATCGGAGACACGCTGAAGGATCAGATCATCAACCTCGATCTGCTGCCCGGCACCAAGCTGAGCGAAATGAAGATAGCCAGGCTGTACGGGTGCAGCCGCGCACCCGTGCGGGACGCATTCTCCGAGCTGCGCGTGCAGGGGTATCTGGAGTCCCGGCCACAGGTGGGGACATTCGTCTCGAAAATCAACCTGGACCGCGTGGAGGAGATCCGTTTTGTACGGGAGAGCGTGGAAGTTGCCGTGCTGAAGCTCGGCATTGAAAACAAGCTCTTTGCATCCAAGCTCTCGCTGCTACAGGCCAATATCAACGAGATGGTCCTGGTGATGGAGCAGAACAACCTGAAACGCTTTACAGATCTCGACATCATGTTTCACAACATTTTGTACGCGGCCGCCGGCAAGCCCTTTGTCAGCAAATACTGCGGGGACAACGACGTACACTATGCCCGCCTGCGTTTTATGGTTACGCGCGACAGCAAAAGCATTCAAAGCACCATCCGCGAGCATCAGGAGATTCTGGATCTGATCGCCGCCGGAAATACTGCGGGAATCAACGAGGTTGTCTTCCGCCACCTCCACAATATCTACGACTTCTTGAGCCGCCGGGATCTGAGCAGCGACGCCATGTTTGTCGGCGGAGGGGTCCTGTAAGAACCGGCAGCCGCCATGCGGCGGACTTGGCGTCTCCGCCTGTGCGGTACTCTGCCAGTATATCGGGTTTGAGATAGCGCGGTCAACTTTCTGACTGTATGGCTCGCCCCTATCCGTCGGATTGCCAAAAGGTATACCTTTTTGTAAAAATATCAAATCATACCAAGCTGGGTCTTCTCATAAATCTCAACCTTGTAGCGGAACGTGGATAGGGGCATTCCGCACTCCTTTGCGGCTGCCGTTCCGGTAATCTTGCCGCTCTTCCACTGCTGATAAACGATCTGAAACACCGCCGGCAGGGGGGAGAGAGGTCTGCCGAACCGCACGCCCTTGGCCTTGGCCGCGGCGATCCCCTCCGCCTGCCGCTGCCGGTTAAACTCCCGCTCCGTCTGGGCCACATAGCTCAACAGCTGGAGAACGATGTCGGCGATCAGCGTTCCCGCCAAATCCCGCCCCTGGCGGGTATCCAGCAGGGGCATGTCCAGCACTACGATTGCCGCCCGCTTTTTCTTGGTCAGCAGCCGCCACTGCTCCAAAATCTCTTCATAGTTTCGCCCCCGCCGGTCAATACTCTTGATGACAAGGGTATCTCCGGCTTTCAGTTTGCGCACCAGCCGCTGGTATCCGGGCCGGCCGAAGTCCTTTCCGCTCTGCCTGTCTGTGATGATGCACTCAGGCGTCACGCCGAACTCCTCCATGGAAACCACCTGCCGGTCTGTGTTCTGCTCTCTGGTAGAAACTCTTACATACCCGTATGTTGCCATATGACAGCTCCTCCTCTTTTTGATGTCTTCTATTTTAGAGGAACTGAAATTTTACGCAATTTGTCCGCTTCAGGAAGCTCCCCTTTCTTTGGACCGCTCCACTCCCGCCCCGCGCCCGACCGCCGGGACTGTGGAACATGCATACGGTGTGTCATAATCCTCCCTCCTCCCGGGCACACTACCCCCGACAGGAGTGATACCATGCCGTCTATCTGGTCAGAAACCGTCCGGCTTCCGCGCTTCAGCCCGCTGGACGGGGATACGCAGACCCGCGTCCTCATCATCGGCGGGGGGCTTGCGGGGATTCTCTGCGCTCACGCCCTCCGCCGCGATGGGGTGGACTGCCTCCTTCTGGAGGCGGAGGAGCTCTGCGGCGGAGTAACGCAGAACACCACCGCAAAAATAACCTCTCAGCACGGCCTGATCTATGACGGGCTGATCCGGCGCTTCGGGCTGGAGAAGGCCCGGCTGTATCTGCGGGCCAATGAGGACGCCCTGGAGCAGTACCGCGTCTTGTGCCGTGACATCGACTGTGACTTTGCAGAGGAGGACGCCTTCGTCTTCTCCCGGGCCGGCCGGAACAGGCTGCGCCGGGAGGTGATGGCCCTGCGCCGTCTGGGATTCCCGGCGGAGCTGGTTCCCTCGCCGCCGCTGCCCTTTCCCACAGACGGAGCAGTGCGCTTCCCGCGGCAGGCCCGGTTCCATCCGCTGAAGTTTTTGGCCGCCCTCCTGCCGGGGCTGCGGATTCACGAACACACCAAGGTGCTGGAGCTGGCCCCCGGGATGGCCGTAACCCACCAGGGGCGGGTGCGGGCGGAGTCGATCATCATCGCCACGCACTTCCCCATCCTCAACAAACACGGCTGCTACTTTCTCAAGCAGTACCAGCACCGCTCCTATGTCCTGGCCCTGCGGGGCGCGCCGGAACTGTCCGGCATGTATGTGGACGAGGCTCCCGACGGGATCTCCCTCCGCCGGGAGGGCCAGCTGCTGCTCCTGGGCGGCGGAGGGCACCGCACCGGGAAGGCCGGCGGAGGGTGGGAGGCGCTGGACGCCTTCGCCCGGGAGTACTGGCCCCAGGCGGAGACGGTCTGCCGCTGGGCAACCCAGGACTGCATGACGCTGGACGGCGTGCCCTATATCGGGGCCTACTCCCGGGGGACCAGGGGGCTCTTCGTGGCCACGGGGTTCAACAAGTGGGGGATGACCTCCGCCATGGCCGCGGCGGAAATTTTGACGGATCTGGTGCAGGGGCGGGAGAACCCCTATGCGCCGGTGTTCAACCCCTCCCGCAGTATACTGCGGCCCCAGCTGGCGATAAACGCGCTGGAGGCTGCGGCGGGACTGCTGACGCCAACCGTCCGGAGATGCCCCCACATGGGCTGCGCGCTGAAATACAACGCTGCGGAGCACAGCTGGGACTGCCCCTGTCACGGCTCCCGGTTCGACGGGGAGGGCCGTTTGCTGGACGGTCCCGCCACCGGGGATCTGCGCCGGTGAGGGGAGGACACGCGGCAGTTTGTACCGTGGACAGATGGGTCGCCGCGCGGCCTATCAGCGCTCCGGATTGCCTTTTTTCTCCAAATACGCCAAAAATATGCCTTGTTTCCAAAAAATTGTTCCAATTTTTGCGCTGCTTTCGGGCACCTGCTTCGCCGGGACAAAAAATTTGGAGAAAAGGTTGACAAAAGAACGGATGTGTGGTACATTGTTTTTGTAACAATTATATATCCGTTTAGGATGAGCAACCGCCAGCCTTGAGCTGGCGGTTTTCTTTTTTACCTGCGCCAGCCGGGGCGGCCAGATGGAAGGAGAGTTAGGAATGGCCCACAGCGTTTTAATCAAAAATGGGATGGTCATCGACCACTGTTCCACCTACCGGGGAGATCTCTTGATCCGGGACGGCAAGATCGCCGCCGCCGGCGCGGATCTGCACAGCGGGGACGCGGAGGTCTACGACGCCGCGGGGATGCTGGTACTGCCGGGAATCGTGGACCCCCATGTACAGTTCGAGGTCCTCTTTGGAAAATTCCCCATGACAGACGACTTCGACACGGGGACCATGGCCGCGGCGGCGGGGGGCGTGACCACCATCATCGACTTCGCCGATCAGGCCCACGGCGTGCCCGCCTATGAGTACCTCACCCAGCGCCGGGCGGCCGCGGACGGACGGGTCAATGTGGACTACACCCTGCACATGTCCCTGACCGACACCTCCGTGCCGGCGGTGGAGGACATGGAGCGCGTGGTGGACAGCGGCGTCACCAGCTTCAAGCTCTACATGGCCTACAGCCGCCGGGACCGGATGGTGAACGAGGGACAGATGCTGGACATCATGACCGAGGCCGCCCGGCTCAACGCGATCTGCGGCATCCACGGCGAGAACGACAACTTCGTGGAGCACATGATCGCAAAGCTGCTGAAGGAGCAGAAGACGGACCTGCGCTACTTTACGACGGCCCGGCCGGCCCTGGCGGAGGTGATCGCGGTGAACACCGCCATCGCCATCGCCGAGCACTGCGGATGCACGCTGTATGTCCACCACTGCAGCTGCGCGGGGACGCTCTCGGCCATCCGGGAGGGCCGCCGCCGCGGGGTGAAAATCTACTGCGAGACCTGCCCCTGCTACCTCAACCTCAACGAGGAGGTATATCTGCGGGAGGACGGACCGCTGTACGTGGTCAATCCGGCCCTGCGCACCGGGGACGACCAGGAGGCGCTGTGGAAAGGGCTTCAGACGGGCGAGGTGGACACCATTGGAACGGACCACTGCTCCTATACCAGGGAGCAGAAGTTCCGCAACCGGGGGGATTTCAGCGGAATTCCGGCGGGACACCCCAATGTGGAGATCTCCCTGCCGCTGATGTACACCACCGGCGTGGTCTCGGGGCGGATCACCATGCAGCGGCTGATGGCGCTGATGAGCTACCACCCGGCCCGCATCTTCGGCCTGGCCCCCCGGAAGGGGTCGCTGCAGGTGGGCGGCGACGGGGATGTGGTTATCTTCGATCCCAACAGGCGCTGGACCATGTCGCCGGACCGGCTGCTGACCAACGCGGATTTCACCAACTACGACGGCTGGCAGATGGAGGGGGCGGTAAAGGCCACCTTCCTGCGGGGTATGAAGCTCTACGAGGAGGGGCGCTTCTGCGGCCCGCGCCACAGGGGGACCTTTGTCCCGGCGTCGCCCTCCGAGTACATGCGGTGAGCGGTTTTGGAAACTGAGAAGGAGGAAGCTATGGATTTATTGCAGGGCATCAGGGTGATCGACATGACCCAGTTTCTTTCGGCATCCTACTGCTCCGAAATATTGGGCGATCTGGGGGCGGACGTAATCAAGGTGGAGCCGCCGGCCAAGGGCGAGGTATACCGCACCTACGGACCCAAGTTCATCGACGGGGAGAGCACCAGTTTTCTGGCGGTCAACCGCAACAAGCGCAGTCTGGCGCTGAATATCAAGCACGAGGAGGCGCGGGAGGCGCTGAAAAAGCTGATCGGCACCGCCGACGTGCTGGTGGAAAATTTCCGGGTGGGCACCCTGAAAAAATTCGGGCTGGACTATGAGAGCCTGTCCCGGGACAACCCCGGGCTGATCTACTGCTCCATCTCCGGCTTTGGCCAGACGGGCCCCTACGCGAAGAAGGGCGGCTTTGACCTGATTGCGCAGGCCATGTCCGGCATCATGTACGTAACCGGCGAGAAGGGCGGCGAGCCCGCGAAGGTGGGCTATCCCATCACCGATATCGGCGGAGGCATGTACGGGGCCATCGGCGTGCTGGCCGCGCTGATGGGCCGGACGCGCTCCGGCAGGGGATGCCACGTGGACACCTCCCTCTTTGAGACCGGGGCGGCCTGGGGGATGATGGCGGCGATGAGCTACTTCGCCGACGGATCCGTGGGCAGCCGGATGGGCTCGGCCTCCCCGCTGAACGCCCCCTACGAGGCCTTCCAGGTGTCCGACGGCGCCTTCGTCATGGGCAGCGGGAATCAGGTTCTGTGGGAGAAATTCTGCGACATCTTCCAGATATCCCACCTGAAGGAGCGGGAGGAGTATAAGGAGAACTGGCAGCGCGTAGCGCACCAGGAGGCCCTCCACCGGGAGATTGAAGAGGGGCTGCGGGACTATACGGTGGCGGAGTGCATCCGCCGGATGGACGAGGCTGGCATCCCCTGCGGCGTAATCAACTCCATCGACAAGGTGGTGCAGGACCCCCACCTGGCGGAGCGGCGCATGGTGCTCCAGATGGAGCACCCCAACGGGAAGACGATTCCGGGTATGGCCCTCCCCCTGCAGTTCTCCGGTCAGGTCTGTGAGGCGAGAAAGGGCCCGCCGAAGCTGGGCGAACACACCGCGGAGATCCTCGGCGCGCTGGGGTACTCCGCCGAGAAGGTGCAGGCTCTGGCGGCGGAGGGCGCCCTGGGTGTGCAGGGATGAGAGCGGAGTACAGGAGGATATGATGCAGACAGAGGGAAACTACGGCGCGCGCGTCATCGGAGGAATCCGGGAGGCGGAGCGATGCTTACAGTGTCACGACGCGCCCTGCACAAGAGGATGCCCCGCCGGGGTGAATGTGAAGCGCTTTATCGGCCTGCTGCAAAAGGGGGACTTCGCCGCCGCGGCCGCTGTGATTGAAAAGGACAATCCGCTGGGGCTGATCTGCGGGTATATCTGCCCCTCGGCGGACACCTGTCAGAAAAATTGCGTCTCGGCGCAGCTGGGCCGCCCTATTGATATCCGCGCCCTGCAGGCCTGCGCCATTACGCGGGGCCGGGCGTATCCGCCGGCCTATCAGGCCGCGGCGGGGTACGATCAAACCCTCCGCTTCCTCCGGAACGGAGCGGTGGAGACCGTTACATATACGCCGGACGGCCAGGGAGAGGTGGCCGTTGTCGGCGGGGGACCGGCGGGTCTCTCGGCGGCGTGGTATCTCAAGCTGTTCGGCTACCAGGTCAGCCTGTACGAGGCCTCGGACCGCCTGGGCGGCCGTCTGACGGGGGGAATCCCCGCCTTCCGCCTCTCCCCGGAGATGGTGCAGTCGGAGATCCGGCGCCTGACAGAGGGCGTCACCGTCCACACAGGCGTCCGACTGGGGCGCGATGTGAGCGTACCGGATCTGTTCCGGCGGGGCGCCCGGGGCGTCGTTTTAGCGGCGGGAAAGATGCGCTGCAAGGCGCTGCCCCTGGAGGGCGCCGAGGCGGAGGGCGTCTACTCCGCCGACGAGATCCTCACCGGCTCCGCCTGGAGGGCGGAGGAGCCCCGAAGGGCGGTGGTGATCGGCGGCGGCAACGTGGCCATGGATACCGCCCGGGCGCTGCTGCGGGGCGGCGTATCCCAGGTGACCGTCTGCTACCGGGGCGGCAGCCTTCAGGTGAAGGCGCTGCCGGAGGAGCGGGAGGAGGCCTGGCAGGAGGGCATCGCCCTCCAGCTCCACGCCATCCCCCTTGCGGTGAGGCAGGAGAACGGCCGCGTGGCGGGAGTGCGCTTTCGCCGCTCCGCGCTGGAGAGGCGGCCGGAGGGCGGCCTTGCGCCGGCGCCTCTGACGGAGGAGTACGATTTTACCGTGCCGGCGGATATGCTGGTATTTGCGGTGGGCTACGCCCTGGAGGGGGCGGATCTGGCGGAGAGCGGCGTCGCCGCCTCCGGCGGACAGATTGCCCTGTCAGACTGGTACGCTACGGACGCGGCGGGCGTTTACGCCGCAGGCGACGCGGTAGGCGGCAGAACCGTTGTGGAGGCGGCAGGCGGCGGGAAGGCCGCGGCATACGCCCTGCACGCCTGCCTGCGGGAAGGGGGGAGACCGTGAGAGATCTATCCATCGACTTTTTGGGATTTCACTGCAAAAATCCGTTTTTCCTGGCGGCGTCCCCTGTGGCCCGCACCGGCGAGATGGTCTGCCGGGCCTATGAGGCGGGCTGGGGCGGCGTGGTGACCAAGAGCATCTCTCTGGACCAGGACCTCCCCGACCACGGCCTCTCCCCCCGGTTTGTGGGGGTGCGCAGCGGCGGCGCGGACCACATGCTCCAGCGCAACTACACCGGCATGGGGAATATCGACTTCCGTATCGACATGCCGGTACAGGAGACCTTTGACGGCTTTGCCCGGGCCAAGCGGCAGCACCCGGACCATATGCTGATTATCAGCATCAAGTGTCAATACCAAAAGGAGGACTGGCAGATCATGGCCCGCCGGTGCGCGGACGCCGGCGCGGACGCCATCGAGGCCTGCCTCTCCTGCCCGGACAGCAGCGGGCTGCCCGTCTGCTGTAGCGCAGAGGCGGTCTGCCGGGTGATCGGCTGGATCAGGGAGGCGACGGATCTGCCGGTAATGGTCAAGCTGGGGGGGATCTGCGACAGCGTCGGGGCCATTGCCCATGCGGCCTTTGCCGGCGGCGCGGACGCGGTCAGCGGCATCAACACGCTGAAGGCCGTCGGCGGCTGGAACCCCACCACCGCTCACATGATGCCCACCGTGGCCGGCGAGACCGCGGTGGTGGGCCTGTCCGGCGGCATGATAAAGCCCACCGCCCAGTACTGCATCTATGAGATGGCCCGCCGCAGCCCCGGCAAGCCCCTCTCGGGCATCGGCGGCGTGACCTGCGGGCTGGACGCCCTGGAGTATCTGCTTCTGGGCGCCAGCACGGTACAGGTGGCCACCCAGGTGATGCTGGAGGGCTACGGGATTGTGGAGGATCTGCAGCTGACGCTGTCCAACTACCTGCAGGAGACCGGGGCCGCCTGCGTCGGCGATATCGTGGGAACCGCCGTCGCCCAGGTGCAGCCCTCCACCGGCGCGCTGAGCCGCCGTCAGCAGCTGCGCGCGGGGATTGACCTGAGCAAATGTATCCGCTGCGGCCGCTGCTACGTCTCCTGTCGGGACGGCGCCTATCAGGCGATTCAGCTTGACGGCGACCGCCTCCCCAGCGTGGACCGGTCCCTGTGCGCCGGCTGCGGACTGTGCCGGATCGTCTGCCCGGTGCCGGGGGCGATCCGCTACTCCGACGCGGCGGACGAGACCTGCGTGCGGGACGGGCTGAACTGAGAAGCCGCAGCTTCCGCATACATCGTATAAAATACAGTTTTGGGAGGAGCCTATGAAAATCCACCACCTGGGCATTGCCGTCAGCAGCCTGGACGAGGCGCTGAAGGTCTATCAGGAGCTGTTCCCCGGTCTTGTGATGGAGCGGGAGCCCGTCAGGGAGGGGGCCTCCATGGAGATGGTCATGATCCAAACGGAGACCGGCCCCCTGCTGGAGCTGCTGCAGCCGCTGAAGAGCGACGGGGACATCGGGCGGTTTATCGCCAGACGCGGGGAGGGCATCCACCACATCGCCTATGAGACGGCGGATATCCAGGCGGCCTACGCCAGGTGCAAGGAGCAGGGATACCGCGTGCTGGGGGAGATCACCCCGGGCGCCGGCGGCTGCGATACCTTTTTCATCCACCCCAAGGACACCCACGGGGTACTGACGGAGTTTGTAAGCTGCGCCGGCGGCGCGCGGGAGCCCTGACCGGCGAAACATAAGGAAAGTGAGGGAGCCATATGACAAAGAGACCTCCGCGAGTGGTCCTGGCCAAGCCGGGACTGGACGGACACGACAAGGGAATTCGCCTGGTGGCCATGTCCATGCGGGATGCGGGCTTTGACGTGCACTACCTGGGCCTGCGCCAGACCATCGACAGCATTGCCGCCGCGGCCAGAGAGCAGGAGGCGGACTACATCGGCCTGAGCGTCCTCTCCGGCACCCACCTGGATGTGGCGCGCAAGATGCTGCAAAAGCTCCGGGAGGAGCATCTCCCCTGCCGGTTTTTCATCGGCGGCGTGATTCCCAAGGCGGACGAGGCGAAGCTGCTGGAGATGGGCGTCGCCAACGTATTCCCGGTGGGAACGACCTTTGCGGCCATGAACCAGTGGATTCTGGAGCACTACGACGGCTGAGCGCCGAGTCTATAGGAGAGGAGCTTTCACATGTCGGAAGAGAGACAGTTTTTTACAGAGTCGGGAATTGAGATCAAACCGCTGTATACGCCGGAGGACACCGCCGGCATCGACTATGACGGCGCCCTGGGCCGCCCCGGCCAGTACCCCTACACCAGGGGCGTCTATGAGAGCATGTACCGGGGCAAGACGTGGACCATGCGGCTCTACTCCGGCCTTGCCACCGCGGAGGAGTCCAACGCCCGGTACAAATACCTGCTGTCCAAGGGCTCTACGGGCCTCTCCGTGGCCCTGGACCTGCCGACCCAGCTGGGGTACGACTCGGACAACCCCCTTGTGGAGGACGAGGTGGGCCGGATCGGCGTGGCCATCGACACCCTGGCCGATATGGAGGCGCTGTTCGACGGCATCGACCTGGGCAAGGTGAGCACCTCCTTCACCATCAACTCCACCGCCATCATCATTCTGGCGATGTACGTGGCCGCCGCGCTGAAGAAGGGTACGCCCATCGACCGGATCGCCGGCACCACGCAGAACGACATGGTCAAGGAGTTCCTGGCCCGCAACACCTACATCTTCCCCATCGAGGACCATATCCGCATCAGCGTGGACATGATCGAGTACTGCGCGCGGCATATCCCCAAGTGGAACCCCATCAATATCGCGGGATACCACATGCGCGAATTCGGCGCGGACTCCGTGCAGGAGCTGGCCACCATCCTCTCCACCGCGGAGATGATCGCCGACGAGACCCTCAAGCGGGGAATTGACATCGACCAGTTTGCCCCCCGCCTCTCCTTTGAGCTGTGGACCGGGACGGACTTCTTCGAGGAGATCGCCAAGTACCGGGCGGCCCGGCGGATGTGGTCGGGAATCGTCCGGAACAAATACGGCGCGAAGAACCCGAAGTCCCTCCTCTTCCGTGTGTTCGCCGGCGGAAACGGCATCACGCTGACGGCCAAAGAGCCCCTGAACAACATCATCCGCGTGACCCTGCAATGTCTGACCTCCGCTCTGGGCGGGGCCCAGGCGATCCACACCCCCGCCTACGACGAGGCCATCGCCACGCCCACCAAGTCCTCCGCCCTGATGGCCCTGCGCACCCAGCAGGTCATCGCCTACGAGTCCGGGATCACCAAAACCGTGGACCCCCTGGGCGGCAGCTACTACCTGGAGCACCTGACCGACGAGCTGGTGCGGCGCGCGTCGGAGAAGATGGAGGAGCTCAAGGAGCAGGGCGGCCTGATGAAGGCGGTGAAGGAGGGGACGCTCCAGCGGGAGATCCAGCAGCGGGCCTACGCCACGGAGCTGGCCATTCAGCGGGGGGAGCGGACCATCGTCGGCGTCAACCAGTACGAGGACGACGATGCCGACAGCATCGAGCCGCCCATCTACCAGGCGGACGGCAGCGTGCGGGACAAGCAGGTGGCCCGTCTGCGGAAGGTGAAGGAGCAGCGCTCCGACGCCGCCGTGGCGGAGGCGCTGCGCCGCGTGCGCCAGGACTGCGCGGCGAAGGTCAACATCTTCCCGGCGGTGCTGGAGGCGGTGAACGCCTACGCCACCGTGGGAGAGATCACCGACGCCATGCGGGACGTCATCGGCGAGTACGTGCAGCCCCCGATTTTCTGAGGGCAGCCCCGCCACCGGTGCGGGTATTTTGCGGAGCCGTCGGAAATATGGAAAAATTTTTAAGCAAATCATATAATTACTATTGACATGTTCAAAAAAATATTGTATAATATGCACATTCACACAGTAGCGTGAAAAATTTTATAGGATGACAATCATTCAGGATGAGCAGCCGCCAGCCTTTCGCTGGCGGCTTTTTTCATCATCGCGCAGTCGAGAACTGTCGAAGGGAAGTGAGCCATGAAAACCATTATCAAGAACATATCCGACCTGTATACCTTTGACCCGCAGAGACGCCACCTGCAGGGGGTGGACCTCTGCATAGAGGGGACGCAGATTGCGGAGATTGGACCCGGGCTTTCCGCGGAGGGGGCGGACCGGGTGCTGGACGGCGCGGGCAAGCTGGCCCTGCCGGGGCTGATTAATACCCACCACCACTTCTACCAGAACGTGACGCGCAATGTCCCCATCATGCAGAAGGGGGGCCTGCTGCGCTGGCTGCTGTTCTCCTACGGCGCCTGGAGCGGGATTGAGGAGGAGGACGTCTACGCCGCCGCCCGCCTGTCCGCGGCGGAGCTGCTGCTCACCGGCGTCACCACCTCCATGGATTTCATGTACTTCTTCCCCCGGGGACGGCAGAATCTGATGGACCCGGAGTTTCAGGCGGTCTCGGAGCTGGGGCTGCGGTTCCACGGGTTCCGCGGCTGCATGCCGGCCATGGAGGGCGATCTGCCCGTCAAGCTGAAGAAGCTCCTGGGCATCGACGCCGGGGAGCTGACAGAGGACCCGGATACCATTCTGACCGCCTGCGCGGATACCTTCTCCAAGTACCACGACCGCTCCCGCGGCGCCATGACGCGGGTGGGGGCGGGTCCCACCACCGTCCCCTTTGACATGCCGGAGCTTTTGCGGGATCTCCAGAGGATGGCCGAGGAGCAGGACGGCCTGCTCCACACCCACCTCCACCCCCGCCCGGACGAGACGGCGCTCTGTCAGGCCCGCTTCGGCACCACGCCCCACCGCCTTCTGGAGGATCTGGGGTGGTTTGGTCCGCGTCTCTCCCTGGCCCATATCACCCGCCACACGGCGGAGGAGATCGGCATTCTGGCCAGAAACGGCGTCAGCGTGACCCACTCCCCCTCCTGCCATATGCGCCTGGGCTACCCGGTGGCGCCGGTGCCGGAGTGCGTGCGGGCCGGGGTCAACGTGACCATCGGCGTGGACGGCGGCTCCAGCAATGACTCCGGGGACATGCTGGCGGAGCTGCGCAATACCCTCTACGTCCACAGGATCCAGGGCGTCCACCAGGATTTCGGCCCGGAGGAGTGGTTCGGCCCGGAGGATGTCTTCCAGATGGCCACCGGCAACGCCGCAAAGCTCCTGCGGCGGGACGACATCGGCAGCATTGAAACCGGGAAAATGGGGGACATTATCTTGATTGACATGGAGCAGATCGCCTATGGCAGCGCCATGTCGGACCCCCTGGGCGCGCTGCTCTACTGCGGCTGCAACCATCGAATTGATACCGCGGTGGTCAACGGCCGAATTGTGGTGGAAAACGGGAATCTGATCTCCGCCTCGGAGCGGGACATTGTGCGGGAGGCCAACCGCGTCACGAAGAAGCTGCTGGAGGGGGCGCGGCGGCGAACCGGCATCGACTATGCCAAGGCGCTGAGCGGCGACCTGCTGGAACAGCTGGGCTGAGCCGGCGCTATCAGAACGGTTTTTTGCGGGGAGCGATCCCGGCAGAAGATAAATAAATTTACAGGAGGCAAACAGATGAAAAAGTTATTGGCAATTCTTCTCAGCATGTGCATGATTTTAGCCATGGCATCATGCGGCGACCCGACAAAGCCCGGCAACAACGACAACCCTGGCAGCACCGGGAACGGTGATCCTGCCTCCGGCGCCGGCAGCGACCCCATCTATATCGGCTGCATTCTGCCCATGTCCGGCAGCTCGGCCTACGACGGGGAGAGCGCCATGAACGGCGCGAAAGCGGCGGCCAAGTATATCAACGACAACGGCGGAATCCTCGGCGGCCGCACGATTGAGCTGGTCATTGAGGACAGCGCCACCGACCCGGACACCGCTGCCTCCGCGGCGGAGAAGCTAATCAACAGCGACCACGTCTCCGCTCTGATCGGCGGCTTCAACAGCTCCTGCACCGCGGCGGTCATGCCCATCGCCGCCCAGTACGGCGTCCCCCTTGTCACGGCCATCGCCACCTCCGCCAAGCTCACCGAGGAGGGCAACGAGTGGTTCTTCCGCGCCGTGGGCATCTCCAGTCTCTATATCAGCTCCTTTGCAGAGAAGGTTATCAACGAGATCGGCGGCAAGAACATCGCCTATATCTATGAGAACGGCGACTGGGGTCTGGGTTCCGTCACCGCCTTCCAGCAGTGCGTGGAGGGTCTGGGCGGCACCACGCTGACCACCCAGGTGGTCAACAGCACCGACGCCGACCTCTACACCCAGCTCACCGCCATCAAGAACGCCAATCCCGACGCGGTCTATGCCGTCTCCAACCTGGCCAACGCCGTGCGTATCGCCCAGCAGGCCAAGGAGCTGGGCATCACCTGCCCCATCATCGGCGAGGGCGCCTGGGCCTCCGGCGATTTCCTGACCCAGGCGGGAGACGCCGCGGAGGGGATCTACGGCATGGTGGAGTACCTGCCCGACATCGACACCGAGCTCAACCCCATGTTCACCCAGCTCTACGGTGAGATCACCAACGGAAAGTCCCCCGACAAGTACGCCGCCTGCGACTTCAACGCCGTTCTGGTGATGGCCAACGCCATCGACAAGGCCGGCAGCACCGACGCCGCCGCCATCCGGGACGCCCTGCGGGAGACCGACATGACCATCGTCACCGGCAACATCAAATTTGACGCCAAGGGCCAGGGCTACGGCTTTGAGACGTTCCTGTCCAAGAACGAGAACGGCGCCGCCATCTGTGCCGGCTCCGCCATTGTATCGACAAACTGAGCCGAACAGGCCGCGGCTCCCGGCCAACATCCGTTGCGGGGAGCCGGACTCCCTTTGACCTGTCAGCAGGAGGAATAGACTACTATGTTCTCACAACTACTCCTAAACGGTATTGTACTGGGCTCCGGCTACGCGCTGATCGCCGTGGGGCACACCATCATCTTCGGCCTGATGCGGGTGTCCAACTTCGCCCACGGCGAGCTGTATATGCTGGGCGCATATCTGACCTACACCTTCGTCAACATGCTGGGTCTGCCCTTCTATGTGGGGCTGATTCTGGCCCTGCTGGGCGGCGCGCTGATGGGGTATCTTCTCAACCGCTTCGTCTTTCGCTACGTGCGGGACGACTCCACGGTAAACGGCCTTGTGACCATCGGGCTGTCCATCTTTCTGACGAACATCGCCCAGTATCTGTGGGGGGCGGCGCCCAGGAGCATCAAAAACCCCTTCGCCGGCGACACGATCTTTGTCCTCGGCGCGGCGGTGACGCCCGCCCGGTTCTTTATCATCTTCGCCTCCGCGGCGGCAATCCTCCTGTTCCACTGCCTGATTAAGTATACCAAGATCGGGAAGGCTTTCCGCGCCACCTTCCAGAAGCGGGAGGCTGCGCAGCTGGTGGGGGTGAACGTGGAGTCCATCTACTCGCTGAGCACCATCCTTGGAACGGTCATGGCCTGCCTGGCCGGGGCGCTGCTGGGTCTGGTGTACAGCCTGGAGCCCACCATGGGCATGAAGGCGATCTCCGTGGCCTGGGCAGTGGTCGTCACCGGCGGACCGGGCAATTTTGTGGGCGCGATCTCGGTGGGATACTTTATCGGTATTGTGGAATCCCTGGGCGGCGGCTACATCTCCTCCGCCTACAAGGACGCGTTCCCATTCATCATGGTGGTGATCGCCCTGATCGTAAAACCCAACGGCATTTTCGCCAAGTCCGGCAGCCGGATGAACGGATAGAAAGGAGGGTGACAGAATGCGAACACGTAGAATTGACAGCAACGGGAAAAAATTTATCTGCTGGACTGCGCTGCTGGCGCTGCTGCCCCTCCTGATCCGCTCCGAGTACGTGCAGCACCTGAGCGTGACGGCGCTGATCTATATTCTGACGGCCCAGGGACTGAACATCGTGCTGGGCTACTGCGGCACCATGACGCTGGGGCAGGCCGGCTTCTACGCCATCGGCGGCTATGTCTTCGCCATCGCCATGTCCAAAGCCGGGCTGGGCTGGTGGACGGCGCTGCTGGCCGCGGTGGCGGTGACCACGGCAATCGGTTTTCTGCTGGGCGCCATCAGCCTGCGGGTGCGGGGCAGCTCCTTCATTATCATCACCATCCTGTTCTCCAGAATCGTACACATGGTGCTGCTCAACTGGATTGAGATGACCAACGGGCAGGCCGGCATCACCGGCGTCCCCTCCCCCGTCCTGTTTGGAACAACGGTGGTGAGCAAGGTGGGTCTCTACTACTTCGTCCTGGCCTTTGTGGTCCTGACGCAGTTTTTGACGGGGCGGCTTGTGAACTCCAAGATCGGCCGCGCCTTCATCGCCGTCAAGCAGGACGAGTCCCTGGCCACCAGCCTGGGGATCTCCCCCTACCACTTCTCCCTGGCCGCCTTCTCCATCAGCGTGGCGGTGACCGCCCTGGCCGGCGTGCTCCACGCCAGCTACGCCCAGATGGTCAGCCCGGAGATGGCCGGCTTCAACAATGTGATGCTCTACATCATTATGATGACGGTGGTGGGCGGACGCGGCACGCTGTGGGGCCCTGTGCTGGGCGCGTTTATCTTCACATTCCTGCCGGAGTACCTGCGTGTGGCGGACACCCTGCGCATGCCGATTTTCGGTGTGCTGCTGATCGTACTGGTGCTCTTCATCCCCGACGGGCTGATTCCCACCTTCTACAAGGCCCTGCGCCGCTGGAAAGTGAGACAGCGGACAGTAAAGGAGGCGGTATAATGGCGCTGCTGGAGGTCAAAAATCTGACAAAGGAGTTCGGCGGACTGAAGGCGGTAAAGGATGTGTCCTTTCACGTGGACGAGGGACAGATCGTCAGCCTGATCGGTCCCAACGGCGCCGGCAAGACCACCACCTTCTCCATGGTGACGGGGCTGGTGCAGCCCACCGCCGGCAGCGTCCTCTTCAACGGGGAGGACATCACCGGCATGCAGGCCTACCAGGTGGCCGCCAGAGGACTGGTGACCACCTTCCAGAAGACCAAGGTATTCCCCACGCTGACCGTGGGGGAGGCGGTGATGGTCGGCACCCACTGCAAGCACGACACCTCCCCCTGGGACATCCTGCTGCGCACGAAAAAGTTCTACAGCGAGCGGGAAAAGTCGGAAAAAAAGGTGGAGGAGGTGCTTTCCTACACCGGCCTGGAGAGCAAGCGGGACTACATGTGCACCAGCCTCTCCTACGGCGAGCAGAGAATTCTGGAAATCGCGGTGGCCATGGCGGCCAGTCCCAAGCTGCTCCTGCTGGACGAGCCCGCCGCCGGCCTGAACCACACCGAGTCCGACAATCTGATGCACATGATCTACGGACTGCGGGACGCGGGCATGACCATTCTGCTGATCGAACACGACATGCACCTTGTTATGCGGATCTCCGACAAAGTGGTGGTAATCAACTTCGGCGAGCGGATCGCCTTCGGCACGCCCCAGGAGGTCACCAGCAACGAGGATGTGATTGAGGCCTATCTCGGCTCTGGAGGTGATGATTGATGCTGCTGGAACTGCATGACGTCTGCACCGGCTACGGCATGGTCCAGGTGCTCAACGGGCTGAGCCTCCATGTGGAGGAGGGACAGCTGGTGACCATCGTGGGCCCCAACGGGGCGGGAAAGACCACCACGCTGCGCACCATCTGCGGCCTGCTGCCGGTGACACGGGGAGAGATTCTCTTCGCCGGCCAGCGCATCGACAACATGAAGTCGGACAAGATCGTGCGCCTGGGCATCGCCCACTGCCCGGAGGGGCGGCAGATCTGGCCCAGCATGACGGTGATGGAGAATCTGGAGCTGGGCGCGTTTATCCGCAAGTCCGGCGTCAAGGCGGACATCGAGCGGATGTTCACCCTGTTCCCCATCCTGAAGGAGCGCAAAAACCAGCTGGCCGGCTCCCTCTCCGGCGGAGAGCAGCAGTCCCTGGCGGTGGCCCGGGCCCTGATGCTCCGCCCGAAGCTGATCCTCTTTGACGAGCCCTCCCTGGGCCTGTCGCCCAAGCTGATTAACGAGACGCTGTCCCTGATTAAGCGGATCAATCAGGAGGAGGGAATCTCCGTACTGCTGGTGGAGCAGAACGCCCGCATGGCGCTGAAGATCGCCGACGAGGGGTATGTCCTGGAGAAGGGCGTCTCGGTGCTGGAGGGCAAGGCCAGCAGTCTGGCAAATGATGACTATGTCCAGAAGTCGTATCTCGGCATGTGACATGCCGGCGGCGGACGGGCAGAGGCATAAAACTCTCAATGAATAGAAAGCGGCCCGGAGACGGGCCCAGCGGCAGCGGGGAGCCGGGAGGGGAACGGAGAGCCTGCCTCGGAGCCGCCCAACGGCTTTTGACCGCGCGGATCCGAGAACCGACCATCCGGACCTGCAAGACCACTGACACCCCGCTCTGCTGCGCCTGGGGGCTGACCGGATACCCGGTCAGCCCCCAGGCGTTTTCGGCCCGCCGCCGCTCCGCGTTAAGGAACCCGTCAGGGGGGCCTGCAAGGATTAGAGCTTGTTTGAAAATTGGAAATATGCGCAACGGCGAGGGATTTTTTCGCTGGTCAAGGCAAGTTTTCGCAGGAATACTTTGTGTATTTCAAGAAAATTTAACGCAGAACAGCGGAAAAAGAACCGCCGTTTGGGCGTGTTGACATTTTTCAAACAAGCCATAGCCTTGATGGGCGAAAAGGCGGATTTTTCCCGAAAAACTGGTTGACAATCGCCCTTCCAGCTGATATACTAATTGGGCCGCTTTGAATGGGTTTATAAAAGTGCGCCCGGCGCCACCCCCGACAGCGAGCCCGTAATGAAGGAGTTGAAACAAGCATGAACGCAATCATCGTGACCGGCGGCAAGCAGTACAAGGTGGC